>JAEYYL010000394.1 GCA_023430825.1 Verrucomicrobiota bacterium
GCCGAGGAGCAGGAGGATGACGATGAGGCTGCCGGAGGACTTGGAACGGGCCATGAGAGAAAAATAAGGGGGAAGCGAGAAGCGGGCTGACGCCGGAGTGGCGGGACACGTGCGCGTTAAGACGAGACGGCGAACGAAAGGTGACGCGATTTGCGCGTAGGTGGCGGATGTCGCGCTCGCGAGGGAAACGCGAGGGCGGACGGCGGGCGGTCGCAAACCAGCGGAGCGGGCGGGACGCCCGTTCTCCAGGCGGCTTCAGGCGGGGGCGGGCGTTTGCCGGAAGGCGATCTTCAGGGCTTCGGCGACATTGGGCGGAACGAAGTGGGTGACGTCGCCGCCGAATTTTGCGACCTGTTTGACGAGCGAGGAGCTGGTGTAGCTGAACTGCTCGTTGGGCATGACGAAGATGGTTTCGACGCGGGGCTCGAGGTGTCGGTTCATGAGCGCCATGTTGAATTCGAACTCGAAATCGGAGAAGGCGCGCAGGCCGCGGATGATGGCGACGGCGTTCTGGGCGAGGGCGAACTCGACGAGCAGGTTGCTGAAGGACGTGACGGAGACGTTGGGGAACGATGCGATGTTGGGCTGGATCATCGCCATGCGTTCGGCGGCGGAGAACACGGGGCCTTTGCCGGCGTTTTCGGCGACGGAAACGGTGACGCGGTCGAAGAGTTTCGCGGCGCGGGCAAGCACGTCGAGGTGCCCGTAGGTGATGGGGTCGAACGTGCCCGGGTAGATGCAATGGCGCATGGCGGTGGGGAGGAGGAAACGGAAAGCGGTGGCGGTGGCGATGCGGTTTTTCGGGAGGAGGAGCGGTAGGCGGCCGGACGCGCAGCGCGCCGGGCGGCGAGGGATGTGGGTCCGCTATTGCTTTTGCGGGGCGCTGCGTGTGGTTTGCCGGGCTCCGGCGCTCCACTCATGAACCTGCCCAATGTCCTCACCTTTTCGCGGCTACCGGCGATGTTCGCCATCGTGGCGCTGATGTTGTCCGACTTCCAATGGGCGGCGACGCTCGCCTTCTGGCTGTTCATCGCCGCGGCGTTGACCGACTGGCTCGACGGGAAGATCGCGCGCGAAAGCGGGCAGGTCTCGACGTTCGGGCGGTTCATGGATGCGGTGATCGACAAGGTGATGGTGATCGGCGTGATGATCGCGCTGGTGAATGGCGATTATTTCATGGGTCACCAGATTGCGGCGATGATCGCGTTGCTGTGCATCCTGTGTCGCGAGTTCATGATCTCGGGCCTGCGGATGGTGGCGGCGACGAAAGGTGTGGTGGTGGAAGCGGACGCGGGAGGAAAGGTGAAGACCTTCATCCAGCTCAACGCCATCGGCTGGCTGCTCGGTGCGCAGATGTTTGCGCGGGATTTCGGCGAGTTGTTTGGCGGGGCGGACCGGTGGCTGGTCGTGGCGGTGAGCTGGGGCGGCATCGGATTGTTCGCGCTGTCGGCGGTGCTGACGGTGACCTCGGGGGTGACGTATTTCCGGCGGCACGGGCACGTGGTGATGGATTGAGCGATGCGTCTGGAGCAGCCGATCTGGCCGAGATTTTTGCCGACGCGGACGGTGATCGCGTGCGCGACGCTGGGACCGATCGGGCGCAAGCTGCCCGCGCCGGGGACCTGGGGCTCGGTCGCGGGGCTGCTTTATTTCACGGTGTTTTTTTATCCGCTGGGCGTGGTGGGCACGCTGGTGTTCAGCGCGCTGGGCGCGTATTTCGCGGTGGCGCTGTGCGGCGAGGCGGAGTTTCGGATGAGCAAGAAAGATCCGGGCGAGGTGATCCTCGACGAATTCGTGGCGATGCCGCTGTGCTTCATCGGCTGGCGGGCGCTGCCCGAGCCGCTGCCGGTGTGGGGGGTGTTCCTCGTGGGTTTCGCGCTGTTCCGGCTGTTCGATATCCTGAAGCCGTTTGGGATCGGGCGGCTGCAGGGACTGCCGGGCGGCTGGGGCGTGGTGATGGACGATCTCGCGGCAGCGCTCGCGGCGTGCGCGACGATGCACGCGGCGAAGTATCTGTGGCTGGTGGGGCGCTGAGGCGGCGGAGAAACGCCGCGGCTACGGCTGCGCGGCGTGGCGGCGGTAGCGGAGGTCGACGCGGACGCGGGTGGAGAGGCCGGTCTCGAAGCCGTCGGGCCCCCAGATGGTGCGGCCTTCGAAGGTGACGGTGGCGCGGGGGCTGCCGTCGGGACGGCGGAGGATCGGCACGCCGATGCTGGGGCGCAGGCCGAAGACGTTTTCGGGTTCGCCGCCGAAGGGTGCGGTATTCGCGTTGAAGATACGCAGGATGACGTTCATCCGGCGCCATTCGCGGGCGACGCCGAGGGTGAGGATGAGGTTGTTCGAGCGGAGCTGGTTTTCGGCGTAGTTTTCGGGCAGCGAAGTGTGGTCGATCAGATCTGCGCCGAGCGTGGCGAAACCGACGAGTTTATAGCGCGGCAGGAGGGTGCGGGTGAAGGTGACGTAGGGCAGCGTATGGCGGAGGCCGTCGGTCATCTCGATCGGGGGATGGCTGAGGGGGGTGTTCCACTCGAAGCCGGCGCTCCAGCCGGATTCGTCGTCGATGGCGCGTTCGTATTTCATGCCGGCGCGAAATTGGTAGAGGCCGTTGCCGGCGTAGTCGCGCAGGCCGTTGGTGATGTAGCTGCCGAGCTCGCTGTTGAGCTCGAGGCGATCGTTGACCTTGAAGCGGGCGCCGACGGGGAGGCGAAAGAAGTCCTCGTTTTTCAGGTCGCCGAAGCGGGGGCGGAAGCTGAGCTTCAGCGCGCCGGAGGGAGCGAAGCTGGGCAGGCCGAGGTCGGGCAGGTCGGGGAGGTGGTCGATGAAACGTGCGAGCGCGGCGCGCGGGGCCGCGAACGGACGGTCGGGGTTGGCGTCCTCGAGTGGCACGGGAGCGCGGTCGGCGGCGTGGGCGCAGAGAGCGAGGCCGCCGGCGATCCCGGCGGCGAGTCGGCGCGCGAAACGGGACAACGGAAGGACGGAAAGCATGGTGGTCTAGGGAAGCACCTGCAGGTTTTCCGCGGGCAGTTTCACGAGGAGACCTTGCTGGAGCACGTCGACGGACAGCACGACGCCGCGCGGGTTCGACGGGTCGTCGACGAAACCCTCGAGGCCGTGCAGGGGGCCGCCGACGATTTTGACCCGGCGGCCGCGGATGAGCAGCGGCAGGACGGTGAGTTCGTAGCCGGAGGCGACGATGGCTTTCACGTCCTCGAGCTGGCGGAGGAACCGCGATTCGTCGGACACGGGAATGGCGCGGGCGAGGAGATCCTGTTGGAAGATGCGCGATTTCCGGTCGTCGGCGACGCACGCGAAGACGTAGCCGGGGAACAGGGGTTTGGTGAACCGCTTGGTTTGCTGGCGGTATTTTCGCACGCTGTCGACGAGGGGCAGGTAGTGCGGAAATTTTTCTGCGGCCATGAGCGCGGCGAATTTCTTTTCGCAGCGGGGGCGCGTGTGGCAGACCAGCCACGCGGCGCCGTCGGGCGCGGGCGGCAGGGCCACGACGGGCGTGGGCGTGGGGTTGACCGGCATCAGGTCTTCAGGAGGAAGCGAACGGCGGCGTGATAGCCTTCGAGGCCGAGGCCGCTGATCACTGCGACGCAGACCGGGGCGGTGAACGAGGTGTGGCGGAATGCCTCGCGCTTGTAGATATTCGAGATGTGGACTTCGACGGCGCGCAGGCCCGAGCCGGCGAGCGCATCGCGGAGCGCGACGCTGGTGTGGGTGAACGCTGCGGCGTTGAGGACGAGGCCGTCGCACTTCGCTTCGGCGAGCGCGGCGATCTGGTCGACGAGCGCGCCCTCGTGATTCGACTGGAAAAACTCGAGCTGGGCGGTCGCGGCGAACTCGGTGCGCAGCGCCTGCTCGAGATCGGCGAGGGTGGCGCGGCCGTAGATCTCGGGCTCGCGTTTGCCGAGGCGGTCGAGATTGGGGCCGTTGAGAATCGCGATGCGTTTCATGGGGCGGAGTCGGTCCACCACGAGACACACGAAATAAGCGAAAGGGGGAAGATCGTTTTTCGGCGGGCGAGCCGAACCGCGTTCAGCCGGCGGGGCGGGGCAAAGGCTTCGCGCGCCACGACACGGGGTAGGCGTGCGGATGCATCATGGCGTGGCGGCGCGCCGGTTGCGTCCCTTGAGCGATCTGCGACGCGGTCGCCGCGGTTCCATAATGCGATCGGAACCGTCCGTCCCCGAGGCGGCGCTTCGGAAAGACCGGCGAGGGAAACGGGATGGGCCGGCGGGCGGAGGCGGATGGTCCGCACCGCGCCTGCGATCATGGCCACGCTGGCCTGCGGGGAGGGGCAGCGGGGCGCCTGGGCCCTCGGGGCGGCTCAGGCGGCGACGCTTTTGTGGAGGGGAGCGGACGGCTTGGCGGCGGCGTTGTTCGCGAGCGTGGCGAAGAAGTTGTCGCGGCGTTCCCGGGCCACGTTGACGTCCTTCGTGCCGAGCGAGCGGCGGATGCGCTCCTTGGTGAACGGAGTGGGGTGGATCGTGTAGTGGAGGAACCAGGTGCCGTGGTTGTCCCAGAGGTGGTGGTTGGGATTGTCGGCGTCGACGCGCAGACCGGGGAGTTTGGCGAGGGAGGACATGATGCGGGAGCAGGTGTGGGTGGGGGATTTCGCGCATCAGGGGTGAAAACAAAAAAACCGACCTGGGCATCAGGTCGGTCTCGTCTTCGGGAGCGTTCTTGGTTCGCCCCTCTCGCGAGTGGCGCACATCCGAGGCCGTCCTCGATCCACCGTGGCCGCTCCCGGCCCGGTTGGCGGAATCGACTTGTTAAGGTCGACTCGTTCCTGATGCGACAGCGAGCGTGAGTTTCTTCGCCGATGCGTCCAGCACTTTTTTAGGGATTTTTGCGGTAGTCGGGTGGAGCGAGCCAGGGCGGCGGGCGGTGACGGCGACTGAGCCCCTTACCGGGTCGCGTGAAGCGTGCGCGCTCAGTGGGGATGGTCTTTGCGGTAGTGTTCAGCCAAGGCATCGTGGCCGAAGTCGCCCTTGAAATCGCGGAAAACGGTGTGGATGTGGTTGGCGTTGTTCTGCGTGTTGTCGAATTCGATGAGGAAGGTGGGACCTTGGATGCGGTAGTAGTTGCCTTCGCCGGGCTCGAAACCGCCGGCCCAGGCGAAGGCGATGCGGTCGACGCCCGCGGCCTCGATCTTCGTGAGGGTCTCGCGGGCGATCTCCGGACGCCAGCGATCGACGTAGAGTTTCACGAGGGTCACGAGTTGTGCGCGTTGGGCGGGGTTCATCTGGGCGGCGGTGAGTCCGGCGGGATGGAGCGGATCGATGCGCCGGCGATTGCCGGTCACGATATCGAAGGGAGCGCGGCGGCCGATGAGGGCGATGCGGCGTTGGGCGCCGTCGAGCGATTGGGCGAGGGCGCGGCCCTGATCGTCTTCGGCGGCGAGAATGCGCAAGCCCTTCTGCGGGCCGCGCGGGACTTCGGCGGGGTTGGCGCCCATGAAGGATGGCGCGAAGAAAACCGGATGGCCGTCGACGACGGTGAAGTTGAACGCGAGATGGTGGCCTTCGAAGCGCCAGCCCCACGGTGCGTCGTCGCCGGGCGTGCCGAAGAGGGTGGTGTAATAGAGGCCGGGATCGCGCCGGGCCGCGCCGCCCTCGATTTCCTTGAGCACGAGTTCGAGCGCAATGATCGCCTCGGCGTGGGCGGCGCCGCGCTCGCTCAAGCCGGTGCGCAGGAGAGCGAGGGCGAGGTCTTTTTGCGGGGGCGTCATGTCTTTCAGGGCAAGACCCTCGCGGCGGCGGGGAACGAAGTGCCAGTTTTCGCGTTCGTCGTCGTCGAACGCGAAACGCGTCTGCTGCACCTGGGCGGGGGTGAGGGCGGCGAGAAACGCCTCGGCCGCTTCGCGCATGGCGCGTGCGGGAGCGGAGGAGTGAGCGTGAGCGGAGGCGCAGGCCAGCAGCAACGCGGTGGCGGCGGACAGCAGCCGGAGGGGCGGGGGCATGCGCGGTTTGACGAAACCGCGCGTCCGAAGGTGCGCCTCGCGCGTCGTGGACGAGGACACGGCTGCCGGCAGCGCGAAGGCGTCAGGGCTGGGCCGGCGGCGGATGTCGTTCGGCGATGCGCTTCTGCAGATTCGCCGGCATCTCGAGCGTGACGGGGTCCCAGCCTTCGATCGCGAGGATGTCGGCGAGGCAGCGCTCCATCTCGGCGTGCGCCTGTTCGACGGCGGCGGCGATGCGGTCGTGCACCGAGGCGTCCATCGCCGACTCGGTGAGGCAGGAAGACTGGTAATCGTGGAGCTTGCGCAGATGGGCGATCGTCTCGCAGACCTGCGCGGGGCAGGCGCAATGATAGACGATCGCCTGACGGCGGATCGTCACGAGCGCGGACTGCGGGAACTTTCTTTCCATGATGGAAGCTCCGGCCTGAAAACCGCGTCGTGGTGCGAACTCAGCTCAACGTCACGCCGCGGGCCTGGGCGGCGCGGATGAGCGCGTCGGCCATGTCGGTCGGGGTGGCGGCGACCTCGATGCCGCATTCCTTGAAGACGGCGATCTTGGCGGCGGCGGTGTCCTCGACGCCGCCGACGATGGCGCCGGCGTGGCCCATGCGGCGTCCGGCGGGCGCGGTGGCGCCGGCGATGAAGCCGGCGACGGGTTTCTTGCAGTGGTCCTTGATCCAGCGCGCGGCCTCGACCTCGGCGTTGCCGCCGATTTCGCCGATCATGATGATGCCGTGCGTCTCGGGGTCGTCGTTGAAGAGCTTGATCACGTCGAGGTGAGACGTGCCGTTGACGGGGTCGCCGCCGATGCCGACGGAGGTGGTCTGGCCGATGTTTTTCTGCGTGAGCTGGTAAACGGCCTCGTAGGTGAGGGTGCCCGAGCGCGAGACGACGCCGACGTGTCCCTGTTGGTGAATGTAGCCGGGGGCGATGCCGATGCGGCAGCCGCCTTTGGAGCCGGCGCCGGGGCCGGGCGAGACGATTCCGGGGCAGTTCGGGCCGACGAGGCGGGTGCGTTTACCCTGCATGGCGCGTTTCACGCGAACCATGTCCTTGATCGGGATGCCCTCGGTGATCGCGACGGCGAGATCGAGGTCGGCGTCGACGCATTCGAGGATCGCGTCGCCGGCGAAGGGTGGCGGCACGAAGATCGCGGAGACGGTGGCGCCGGTCGCGGCCTTGGCTTCGGCGACGGTGTTGAAGATGGGCACGCGGTAGGTGCTGTATTCGAAAATCTGGCCGCCTTTGCCGGGGGTGACGCCGGCGACGATGCCGGAACCGTAATCGAGGGAGAGCTTGGCGTGGCGGCCGCCGAAATCGCCGGTGATGCCCTGGACGAGCACCTTGGTGGCGGGAGTGACGAGAATGGACATTTTATGCCCCGCGCGTGGCGCGGTGATTGAGTTTAAGTGATAAGTTTAAGTTGAAGGGCGCGGAGCGAGGTCGGAAGGGCGTCGAGGTCTGGGCTTCAACTTCAACTTCCGACTTCAACCGCTCGTGGCTACGCCACGAGCTTGACGATCTTGCCGGCGGCGTCGGCCATCGAGGTGCCGCTGGTGATGGTGAGGCCGGAGTCGTCGAGGGTCTGGCGGCCCATGATGGCGTTGTTACCCTCGAGGCGGACGACGAGCGGGAGCTTGAGGCCGACTTCCTTCACCGCGTCGACGATGCCGCTGGCGATGACGTTGCAGTCCATGATGCCGCCGAAGATGTTGACGAAAATCCCCTTCACGTTCGGGTCGCCGAGGATGATCTTGAAGGCCGCGACGACCTGGTCTTTCGAGGCGCCGCCGCCGACGTCGAGGAAGTTCGCGGGTTCGCCGCCGTAGTGTTTGATGATGTCCATCGTCGCCATCGCGAGGCCGGCGCCGTTGACGAGGCAGGCGATGTTGCCGTCGAGCGCGATGTAGCTGAGCGAGTATTTCGAGGCCTCGATTTCCTTCGGGTCTTCCTCGTTGAGGTCGCGGAGGGCGACGATGTCGGGATGGCGGAAGAGCGCGTTGTCGTCGAAGGAGACTTTGCCATCGAGGGCGAGGACTTCGCCGGTGGGCGTGGTGATGAGGGGGTTGACCTCGACCATGGCGGCGTCGGTCTCCCAATACATGGTGTAGAGATTACGGATGAGCTTCGACGCGTTCTTCGCCTCGGCGCCTTTGAAGCCGAGCTTGAAGATGATTTCGCGCACCTGGAAATCGGCGAGGCCGTAGGCGGGGTCGACGAAGACCTTCACGATTTTCTCGGGCGTCTCATGGGCGACCTTTTCGATTTCGACGCCGCCCTCGGTCGATGCGACGATGACGGGGCGCGAGGTGGCGCGGTCGAGGAGGATGGCGAGGTAGTATTCTTTTTGGATATCGCTCGCGACGGTGAAGTAAACGGTCTGGACCTTGCGGCCGGCGGGGCCGGTCTGGAGGGTCACGAGGGTATTGCCGAGCATGTGGCTGGCGGTGGCCTTGGCGTCGGTCTTGGTCTTGCAGTATTTGACGCCGCCCTTGAAGCCGTCGGTGAAGGTGCCCTTGCCGCGACCGCCGGCGTGGATCTGCGACTTCACCATGGTGGGGCCTTCGGGTAGTTCGCCGAGCGCGGTGTCGAACTCCGCGACGGATTTGGCGGGGGCGCCGGGGGGGATCGGCACGCCGAATTTCGCGAAGAGCGCTTTCGCCTGATACTCGTGAATGTTCATGAAGGGGGAAACATCACCCGGAGCGGGCGGGGATGGCACGAAAAAAAAGCCGCCGTTTTTGTGGAAAACGCCGGTGAGGCACGCAGGGGGGGATTGCGTTTCCGACGGCGGGGCGCACGATCCGCGCGATGCAAGCTCACGACGTGATGCGCGAAGTGCTCAAACGCACCAGTGCCAAGCAAATTTCCGCGGACATGGGGTTGTCGCTCTCCTTGATCTACAAGTGGGCGGAGCCGCCGGAGACGGACAGCGGAAGCGGCGCCAGCAGCCCGCTGGATCGCGTGGGGCAGCTGGTGCGCATCACGAAGGACACCCGGGTGGCGCAGTGGGTTTGCGAGCAGGCGGACGGTTTCTACATCCGCAATCCGCACAACCTGCCGGCGGGCGGTCCGCTCATTCCCGTCACCAACGACATTGTGCAGGAGTTTGCCGACATGCTCGCGACGATCGCGACGGCGGCGGCCGACGACAAGGTGACGAAGGACGAGGCGAAGAAGATCCGTGCGCGCTGGGAGGAGCTGAAGAGCGTCACGGAGGGTTTTGTGCGCGCCGCGGAGGGGGGGGCGTTCGGTGGCGACGCGAAGGAAGCCGACCGCAAGAGCGAGAACGAGCCGGTGCGCTGAGCGCAGGCCGGCGCGGCGGTTTCGCGTGCCGCTCAGAGCGTGACGGTGTAGCTCACGGTCACGACGACGCGGCCGACCGCGTCGTCGTTGGGCTGCTTCGGATCGGTGCCCTGCTTGTAGAAGTTGTGGCGGCCCTCGGCATACGCGATCGCGAGACTGACGCTCGAACGCGCGCCGACCTGATAGGGCAGGGTGACGCCGGCCGACCAATAGTCGCCCCAGTTTTTTTCGCGGGGTGACGCATCGGCGGTCACCGAACTCCATTTATACGTGCCGACGGTGGCGGAGAAACCGAGTTCGGTGCCGAGCGTCGTGAGCGGCACGGCGAACTCGGCGGTCACCTCGGCCGTGGTGCCGCGCAGCGTGAGGTCGTGGTAGAGCGTAGGGGTAAAACGGATACCGCCCACGATTGCGCTGACGGCGAGGCTCGGCTCGAAGGTGGCGCGGTAGAGTCCGTCGGCCCGCCTCGCGTCGGGATAGGTATAGATGTTGAGGCCCGGCGTGACGCTCCAGGTTTCGCTGTCGTTGCCGAATGAATACGCGCCGTAGAAATCCACCTCCGGGTCGGAATCGCCCGACACCTGGTCGGCGAGCCCGATGCTGCTCCAGATTCCGAGGGCGAGCGGGCCGCGGGCGTAGTCGAGCGACGGCTGGAGGCTCTCGTCGCCGACGCGGACACCGCGAAACATATAGCGGGAGGTGACCGCGGTGGTGAGGCTCCATTCGCCGGGCTCTCCCGGGTGAACAAGCGACGCTTCGGCCGCCGTGGCGGGCAGCGAGGCGGCGAGGGCGAGGACAAGTGGGACGAAGGGTGAGCGGATCATGAAGAGGGCGGTGTTTTGCCGGGGGAACCCGGGCCTGGAAGCCCTGGGATTCAGCAGCTTTTTCGGGGCAGCGCCAGAGTCTTATGACACGCCGTCCTCAACCTCGGGCAAAGCTGGCAAGCGATCTGCTAAGGAGGGGCCGAGCTTCGTTCAATCCCGGCCCCCTGGCCGGAGCGAGGATCTCGCTGCAAACTACCCAAACCAAACTATGATCAAGCATCCCTCCAAACTGGCCGGCTGGGCCGCGTCCATGCTCGCGCTCACCGCGACCGCCTTCGCTGACGTGAAGGTCAACGAGAATATCAGTGTCAATGGATACGCCGTTGGCTCCGCGACCACCACCGACTGGGATGGCGGTCCGGATGTGGATACTTATTTCGATTCGGGCTCGAACAGCTACGACGCGGTGAAGCTCGGCGTGCTCGGCACCGCCGGATCGTTGCGCGCGTATGGCAGCGTCCTTTATCTTCCGGGCGCGGCGAACGAGGCGGGCTTGCTCGACGCTTATGTCACGCTCGACGCCGGCAACGGCCTCTCCTTCACGGGCGGCAAGTTCCTCAGCTATCTCGGCTACGAGGCCTTCGACGCGGTGAACATGACGCAGCTCAGCTATGCGTTGATCAGCGGCATCCCTGCTTATCACACGGGCGCCAAGGTCGACTACGCGGGCGAAGGCTTTGGCGTCGGTCTGGCCGTGGTCGATTCGATCTTCGGTCATCCGACCAAGCCGGTCTTCTTCGAAGGCGATCGCGAATACGACGATATCGGCATCGAGGCGATGTTCTCCTACACCGGCATCGACAAGCTCACGCTCTTCGCGGGCTTCGCCTATGAAGAGGACGAGAACACCGCGACCGACATCTTCGTGTTCGACCTGTGGGCCAGCTACGCGATCTCCGACACGGTCACGATCGCCGGCGAATACACGATCAACGACAATGTCGCCAACTCCTGGCTCGCGCTGCTCAGCTACAAGTTCAACGACAAGTTCTCGACGATCTTCCGCATCAGCGGAGCGGACTGGGATGGCGGCGGCGACGACATGAAATACACGATCGCGCCCACCTACACGATCAACGACAACCTCGCGCTCCGCGCCGAAGTGTCGGTCGGCGAGGGCGACAGCGGCGACTACACGTTCCTCGGCGGCCAGGTCGTATTCAAATTCTGAGGTCGCGGCGGCGTCCCGTGCGACCCGCCCTTCCCGAGCTTCCGGCGCCGCGCCCGCGCGCGCGGCGCCTTTCTTCCACTCTCTCTTCATCTCCCTGGCGGAGGTGCCGGGCCACTGCCTTGCCCCGCTTCCGCCGCCTGTCCCGCAAACCCCAGCCATCAGTCCTCATGATCAAGAAAACCACCCAACTGCTCGGCGTCGGAGCGCTCGCTCTGTCCGCCTTCGTCGGCTCCGCGTCCGCGGCCGACACCGTCAAGGTCGGCGTCCTGCACTCCCTCAGCGGCACCATGGCGATCAGCGAAACCTCGCTGCGCGACGTGCTGCTCTTCACCTTCGACGAGATCAACGCCAAGGGCGGCGTCCTCGGCAAAAAGATCGAGCCCATCATCGTCGACGGCGCCTCCGACTGGCCGACGTTCGCGGAGAAAGCGAAACAGCTCACCGAGCAGGACAAGGTCGCCGTGACCTTCGGCTGCTGGACCTCCGTCTCGCGCAAATACGTTCTCCCCGTCCTCGAGAAGAACAACGCGCTGCTCTTCTATCCCGTCCAATACGAGGGCGAGGAAGAGTCGCAGAACGTCATCTACACCGCCGAGGCGGTCAACCAGCAGGCCACGCCCGCGGTCGACTACTACCTCGCCGAGGGCAAAAAGAAATTCTACCTGCTCGGCTCCGACTACGTTTACCCGCAGACCACGAACCTCGTGCTCCTCGAGTATCTGTTGAGCAAGGGTGTGCCGCTCGAAAACATCGGCGGCGGCTTCAAGCGCGACGAGTCCGGCAAGATCATCTCCGCGGGCAAATACACGCCCTTCGGCCACACGGACTACCAGCAGATCGTGGCCGAGATCAAACAGTTTGCCGCCTCCGGCGACGCCTGCGTGATCTCCACGCTCAACGGCGACACCAACGTGCCCTTCTTCAAGGAATACGCCGCCGCCGGTCTCACCGCCGACGACTGCCCGGTCGTTTCGTTCTCCATCTCCGAAGACGAATTCCGCGGTCTGCCCGCGAAACAGCTCGTCGGCCAGCTCGGCTGCTGGACCTACTTCCAGTCGATCGATACGCCGGCGAACAAGAAGTTCGTGTCCGACTTCCAGAAATGGCTCACGACGACGACCGCCCCCGGCATCGTCAAGGAAGGCCGCGTCACCTGCTCGCCGATGGTGCTCAGCTACGTCGGTGTTTACCTGTGGAAAGCCGCGGTCGAAAAGGCCGGCACGTTCGATGTCGACGCGGTCCGCGCGGCGTGGAAGAGCGGCCTCTCGTTCGACGGTCCCGGGGGCAAGGTCACCTCGCAGCCGAACATGCACCTCACGAAGAATGTCTATATCGGCGAGACGCGCGCCGACGGTCAGTTCAAGATCGTGAAGTCCTTCGACAACGTTTACGGCGAGCCCTGGCTCAAGGGTAAGTTCAAATAAGCCCGCTACTCTGAAACCTGTCCCAATCATCAGCGAAGCCACCGACCTGACACACAACTTGGCTCGCTGATTGCTATCGAGGGGCGGGTTCCTTCACCGGACCCGCCCCTTCGTTTCCACCCCACCGTCCCTTCCGTTTCCCCGTGGCTGCCCTGCATCGCCTCCTTCTCTGCCTTTTCGTGTTAGCCGCTGCGTCGGCGTTTGCCGCCGACACCCCGCGGCAGACGATCGCGCGCGCCGCGGTCGCCGAATCCACGCCCGAGCGCGTCCGGCTTTTGAACTCCCTCGCGGGCGAGGGCGACGAAGCGATCCTGCCGCTGCTCACCGCCTGGCGCGAAGACGCGCTCTTCCTCTACACGACGTCCGCCGGTGAAACTGTTCCCGTCGTGCTCGCCGGCGCCGCCGATGCTGGCGGCATGCGCACCGCCGAGCGCGTCGACACCGGCGAACCGCTCCTGGACGCGGCGGGCCATCCCGTGCGCCTCGCGCCCGCCGGTCTGAAAGCCGCGGAGCACACCTCCGCCCTCCGCCGCGCGATGAAGACCGTCCTCGATCTCGCCGATCTCGCGCATCCCGACATCGCGAAACGCGTGCGTGCGATCCAGGGCTTCGGCTACTCCCAGGCGGCCGACAAACTCGCGCCGCTCGAACACCGATTCGAAGTCGACACCCACCCGAAAGCCCGGCTCGCGTTGCGCGAAGCCATCGCGCTTATCCGCCTGAAACACGGCAACGACGACGAAAAGCTCGCCGCCCTCAAGGAACTTCAAGACCTGCACACCATCGGCAGCGCCGACGCCCTCAAGGCCGCGTTGCGGGAGGCCGAGGCGGCGAAGAAGCCCGCGCTCGTCGCCGCCGCTTCCGCCGCGATTCATGCGGTCGACAGCCACATCTCCACCGTCAATTTCTTCGGCACGCTTTTCCGGGGACTCAGCCTCGGCAGTATTCTCCTGATCGTCGCACTCGGCCTCGCGATCACGTTCGGCCTGATGGGCGTGATCAACATGGCGCACGGCGAGATGATCGCCGTTGGCGCCTACACGACCTATGTCGTGCAGAACGTTTTCGGCGGCGGCCTCGCGCTCTCGCCCTTCGGCTTCTCGCTCAGCCTCCCCGGCATGAACGCGAAGGGCTGGTTCTACGAAAGCTACTTCCTGTTTGCGCTGCCGCTCAGTTTTCTCGCCGCCGCTGGCGTGGGCATCCTGCTCGAGCGCGGCGTGATTCGCTTCCTCTATCGCCGGCCGCTGGAGAGCCTGCTGGCCACGTGGGGCGTGTCGATGGTGCTGCAACAGCTTTTCCGCCGCGTCTTCGGCTCGAACAACGTGCAGGTCAGCAGCCCGAGCTACCTCAGCGACAACTGGACGTTCAACGACATCATCTTCGGCTGGAACCGCGTCTTCGTGATCGGCTTCGCGGCCCTGATCGTGTTCGGCGTGTGGCTCGTGCTGACGCGCACGTCGCTCGGCCTGCTGATTCGTGCCGTGATGCAGAATCGCAACATGGCTTCGTGCATGGGCGTGCGCACCGAGCGGGTGAACATGATGACGTTCGCGCTCGGCAGCGGACTCGCCGGACTCGCCGGCGCGTTCCTCAGCCAGATCGGCAACGTCGGCCCGTCACTCGGTCAGAACTACATTGTCGATTGTTTCATGACGGTGGTCGTCGGCGGCGTGGGTAATCTCCCCGGCACGGTCATCGCCGCGCTCGGCATCGGCATGGCGGATCAATCGCTGCAACAGATCCTGCTGAATCCCGTGCTCGGCAAGATCACCGTGCTCGTCGCGATCATCCTGTTCCTGCAATGGCGGCCCGCAGGAATCTTCGTCACCAAGAGCCGGAGCCTGGAGGGCTGACCACATGAACGTCGAACTTCAAACTTCGAACTCCGAATCCCGAATGCCGGGTTCCCCATTGAATGTTCAGCGTTCAGCGTTCGATGTTCAGCGTTCAAAGCAGCGCGTGAGACTCATCGAATTTGGCTGCATCGGCTTCGTCGCGCTGCTGCTCATCGTCGTCTTCCCGCTGCTCAACGCCTACGGCTACGTCGACAACTTCACGATCAACCTGTGGGGAAAATATCTCTGCTTCGCGCTGCTCGCGATCTCGGTCGACCTGCTCTGGGGCTACACCGGTTTGCTCAGCCTCGGCCAGGCGCTGTTCTTCAGTTTGGGCGGCTACATGATGGGCATGTATCTTATGCGGATGATCGGCGATCTCGGGCAATACAAGCAGCCGATCCCCGACTTCCTCGTGTTTCTCGGCTGGACGGAGCTGCCGACGTTCTGGAAGCCCTTCGATAATTTCTCGTTCGCGGCGACGATGATCTTCCTCCTGCCGGGCATCGTCGCCTTCGTGTTCGGCTACCTCGCGTTTCGCTCCCGCATCAAGGGCGTGTATTTCTCGATCCTCACGCAGGCGCTGACCTACGGCGCGTCGCTGATGTTTTTCCGCAACGACATGCTGATGGGCGGCAACAACGGCTTCACCGACTACAAATTCATTCTCGGCCACGATCTGCGGGAAGCCGCCACGCAACGCGGCCTCTACGTCGTCACCGCCATCGTGTTGCTGCTGGTTTTCCTCGGCTGCCGCTGGCTCAACGGCACCAAGCTCGGCCTCGTGCAGCGCGCGATCCGCGACGGTGAGAATCGCGTGCTGTTCAGCGGCTACGCCGCCGCGCATTTCAAGCTCTTCATCTTCGTCGTTTCCGCGCTCATCGCTGGCGTCGGCGGCGCGCTTTACGTGCCCCAGGTTGGCGGCATCAACCCGAGCGTGATGACGCCCGACAAGTCGCTCGAGGCGGTCGTGTGGGTCGCGGTCGGCGGTCGCGGCACGCTCGTCGGCCCAATTATCGGCGCGATCGCGGTCAACGCGCTGAAAAGCTGGGCGACGCGCGCGTATCCCGATCTGTGGCTCTTTTTCCTCGGCGGCCTGTTCATCATCGTCGTCCTCCTGCTGCCCGGCGGCATCGTGAGCCTGCCCGGTCGCATCTCCACGTGGTGGAAGCGTCGCAACTCCGCCTCTTCGTCGTCATGAACCCCGGCCCGGCCCAAACCGATTTCATCCTCACGGTCGAGGATGTGAACAAGACGTTCGACGGCTTCAAAGCCATCACGAACCTCAATTTCTACCTGACCCGCGGCGAACTCCGCACGGTCATCGGGCCGAACGGCGCCGGCAAATCGACGTTCTTCGATCTGATCACCGGTCGCACGAAACCGGATACGGGCAAGATCGAGTTCGGCTGGGACATCGACCTCGTCGGACTCAACGAATACGAGATCAACCGGCTCGGCATCGGCCG
>JAEYYL010000008.1 GCA_023430825.1 Verrucomicrobiota bacterium
TGGCCGAGTTGATGTATGGCAGCGGGCTGCGATTGATGGAACTGCTGCGATTGCGCGTTCATCATGTCGACCTCGATCGCGGACAATTGAAGGTCCACGGCGGGAAAGGAGACAAGGACCGCATCACCGTATTGCCCGAGCAACTCCATGCGCAGTTGCGCGACCAATTGGCCGAAGCGCGAAGGCTGCACGAGGCAGACCGGGCCGCCGGTATCGCGGGAGTCTGGCTGCCGGAAGGACTCGAACGCAAATATCCCGGGGCCGGACTTCGCTACACGTGGCAGTGGCTGTTTGCCTCCCGTGAGACGAGCATCGATCCAGTATCAGGCGTGAGGCGACGGCACCACGTGGTCGACAGCACATTTCAGAATGCCGTCCGGCAAGCAGCGGAGCGCGCGGGAATCAACAAGCGCGTGACGCCGCACGTGCTGCGGCATTGCTTCGCGACGCATCTGTTGGAGAACGGCGCCGACATCCGCACCGTGCAGGATCTGCTCGGCCACGAAAGCGTGGAGACGACCCAGATCTACACCCACGTCATGCAAAAGCCGGGACTCGGCGTGCGCTCGCCGCTGGATGGGTGGGGAAGCTGAGCGTTGAGGGCTGACCGGTGGTTTTGGGTTCTGAGTTTTGAGTTTTGAGTTTTGAGTTTTGAGTTCGCAGGCGCGGAGCGCCAGGCAGGAGCCTGCTTGCAGGCGATTTCGGTGTGCGAACGATCAACATCGCCTGCCAGCAGGCTCCTACAACCGGCTACGACTCTGTTTGAACTGCGCTAGTGGTCGATGGTCGGCTTAAATCCGTTCCTCCGCGCCCTCCGCGTTAAAACAGATCGAGTCCGTCCATCGGCGGAACAATCGATCCTCGCTCTTAACGTCAGCGGACAGAGGTCGGAGAACGACCGTGGTCGGCCGTCAGCCGTCCGTGGTCGATCGCCAATCGCCCGCCCCTACCCGCGCCAGGCCGGGCCGGTCGATTCCCCGACCACCAGCTCCGGTGTCACTGTTTCGCTGATACCGCGGCCGCGCTCCTCCGCCGTCAGCTCCAGTTGCTCCAGCAGCATCGCACCCGCGCGCTCCATCAGCCGCAGCGGGTTCTGCTCGATCGACGTCAGCGTCGGGTGAAGCTTGCGCGCGAAATCCAGGTTGTCGAAACCGGTGACCGACATCTGCCGCGGCACTTCGACGTTGGCATTCTTCAACGCCTGGATCGCACCGAGCGCCATCCGGTCGTCGAGCGCGATCAACGCCGTGGGTCGCTTCGTCCAGCTCAACACCTTTTCCGCCATCAACTCGCCGGCTTCGATCGGGCTCTCGATATCCGCCGGCGGTTCGACGACGCGGAGCGCCTTCGCGGGGTCGAGGCCATGCGCCTGCGCCGTCTCGACCAGCGCCGACCAGCGCCACGGATCGTTTTCCGGGATGCCGATCAATGCGAAGCTGCGATGCCCCAGCCGCAACAAATGCTCCATCAGCAGCCGCATGGCGCGTCGGCGGTCGACCGACACGCTCGCCGTCGACTGCGGCAGATGAGGGTCAACATGCACGCAGGCGACGCCGCCGAGCGCGCGGCGCGACGCCGCCGCATCCAGTTCGGAATGGATCAGCACGATGCCGTCGACATGGATGCGCCGGAAATCCTCGATCGCCCGGATCTCTTGCTGCGCGTCGCGCAGCCGCATCTCGAGCAGGCTGCGCAGCTGGTGGTGGCGCAGGAATTCCTGCAGATGATACACCTTCCGGTCGAGGATCGGGTTGCCCAACCCCATGAAACATACGCCGATCATGCTCGTGCGCCGGCCACCCAGGCCGCGCGCGAGCGGATTCGGCCGGAAGCCCACCTCTTCCATCGCCGCCATGATCCGGTGGCGCGTCTTCTCGCTCACCTCCGGATGGCCGTTGATCGCCCGCGAAACCGTCCAGCTCGACAAGCCGAGATATTTCGCGAAGTCGGGAATCGACATGATCGGTCCGGGCGGCTCGCGCCGGGTCGTCGTTTTCTTCGGGGAGGAATCGCTGCGCGCC
The DNA here is from genome assembly GCA_023430825.1 of Verrucomicrobiota bacterium. GTDB lineage: Bacteria > Verrucomicrobiota > Verrucomicrobiia > Opitutales > Opitutaceae > Opitutus. The sequence continues at coordinate 2,022 of JAEYYL010000008.1, forward strand.
ATGTTCTACGGAGGGTGCCTGATGCAATCCGGGTGTCGGATCGATCGCGAGAATTGAGAGCGCCCACCCGATGGCAAGGAAACTCCCGGCGACCGCGCGGCGCAGCCGCCGCGGGAGTCCGCGGCAGCGACGTCCTCCCTCGTATCTAATGCGCTTGGCATTCCTGCTCCACCGTCCGGCCTAAACGCCGGCTAATTGGCTTCAAGAGCCGGATTTCTGGTGCCACCGATTAAAAGATTTGTGCTCGACGAACCGATATTCTAATACGCATTAGATTTATGTTTCACCGTGTTCTCGCCGCCGGCCTTTCAGCGGCGGGGCGCGTTCCCTCCTTTCATGATCTCCCACCCTGCCTCCGTTCCATCCGCGTCCGCGTCGACGGCTCCGGTCCGTTCTCCCACGCGCTTCGCCTACGTCGGCACCGGCGGACGCGTGCGCATGTTCCTCGATCCCGTGCCACTGCAGTTCGCGCCCGACGCCGAGATCGTCGGCCTCTGCGACGCGAGCCTGGTGCGCGCGACCTATCATCGCGAACGCCTGCGCGCGCAGTTCGGTTATCCCGAAGTGCCCGTTTATGGCGCGGCCGATTTCGGTCGGATGCTGCGGGAAACGCGGCCGGACACGGTGGTGGTTTGCACGATCGACAGCGAACACGATCGCTACATCGTCGAGGCGCTGCGCGCCGGCTGCGATGTGGTCACGGAAAAGCCCATGACGACCACCGCGGAAAAGTGCGCGGCGATCCTCCGCGCCGTGGACGAGACAGGCCGCACCGTGCGCGTCGCGTTCAACTATCGCTGGTCGCCCGGTGCGACGAAGGTCCGCGAAGTCCTGGCCGCGGGCACCATTGGGCGCGTTCGCCAGGTGACGATGGAGTATCTGCTCAACACCAGCCACGGCGCCGACTATTTCCGCCGCTGGCATGCGCAGAAACGCAATTCCGGCGGGCTGCTCGTGCACAAGTCGACGCATCACTTCGATCTCGTGAACTGGTGGATCGACGGCATTCCCGCACAGGTCGTCGCGCACGGCGGGCTGTTGTTCTACGGCCGGCAAAATGCCGGGGCGCGCGGCGACGCCGCGCTCGCCGCTTACCCGCGCTATTACGGCCATGCGGTCGCCCGCGATCCCTTCGCCTACGACTACACGCACTCGATGTTGCAGGACCCCGCGATGGAAAAAGCGCTCTACCTCGGGGCGGAACAGGAAACCGGCTACGTGCGCGACCGAAACGTCTTTCGCGACGATATCGACATCGAGGATACGGTGAACGTTCTCGTGCGCTACCGCGACGGCACGTTGCTCAACTACTCCCTCAACGCCTACAGTCCTTACGAGGGCTACCGCGTCACGTTCACCGGCGACCGCGGCCGGATCGAGTATCGCGAAAACCACGGCGCGCACATCCTCGGCACCGCCCGCGTCGGCGCCGAACATCTCGGCGCGCACGAGGAACCCGAGTTGCGGGTCTTTCCGCATTTCAAACCGCCGTATCAAGTCGAGGTGCCGCAACGAGAGGGTGCGCACGGTGGCGGCGATCCGCTCCTGCAGGAACAGATTTTTTCGCACACGCCGACGCCCGATCAGTTCGGACGCGCCGCCGGCCACGAGCAGGGCGCCGCGTCCATTCTCGTGGGCGTCGCCGCCAACCAGAGTCTCGCGAACGGCCTGCCCGTGGCGCTTTCCACTCTCGTCGATTTGAGATCGCGCGCCGTTCGCCTCTCTGAACTCCGGTGAGGTCCGGAGACCGCCCTCTTCCCGACAACAATCGCGGCCGATCGCCCGCCGCGATTGATCCCCTGCTGCAGGCGATCACCCTGAGTCTCCGCGCATGAACACCCCTCCCCCACGTCGTCGCTCCGTTCTCCGCGTCCTTCACCTGGGTGTCGTCGCCGGCGCGCTCGCACTCGCTGGCGGCTCGCTCACCCGCGCCGGCACGTTTCCCGTCGACTTCCCAACCGCCCCGCCGGACGCGCATGGTTTCGAGCCGGAGAAACTCGACGCGCTCTGGGCCAGCCTCGCCGAGCGTCGCACCAACGTCTTCGTCGTGATGCGCAACGACCGCATCGTTTACGAACGCTACGCCCACGGCTACACGCGCAGGAAGCCTCACTACACCGCATCGCTCGCCAAGGCGCTCGTCAGCGGACTCTCGCTCATGCTCGCCGTCGATGACCGCCTGATCGACCCCGCGGATCGCGCGAGCCGCTACGTCCCGCAATGGCGCGACGAGCCGCGAAAACAGGACATCACGATCGCCCAACTCGTCGCGCACACCTCGGGTCTCGAAGACGCCAACGAAGACGGCGTGCCGCACCGACAGCTCACCGGTTGGAAAGGCGATTTCTGGCGGCAACCCCCGGGGCCCCGCGACCCGTTCACCCTCGCGCGCGATCACGCGCCGGTGCTCTTCGCGCCTGGCTCGGACTACCACTACAGCAACCCCGGCATCGCCCTGCTCACGTATTGCGTGAC
>JAEYYL010000014.1 GCA_023430825.1 Verrucomicrobiota bacterium
GTGGCCGGCCCCCGCCCTGCCCCCTATGCCCTAGGTTTTCCGCCCCACCGTCCGATAACTCGCTGGGTTCTCATCTCCGCCCTAACGGCGTCGCGTAGCGACGCCTGTCGCCACGCGCCCCGCTCACCCCTGCGCCAGCAACTTGATCACCGCCGAATAATCCTCGTCGCCCAGCCCGCGCGCCTCCGCCGTCTTCAACGCCTCGCGCAGCGCCTCCAGCACCGGGAAATCCGCACAACCGGCCGTCGCCGACGCCAGCCGCATATCCTTATGCAGATGCTTGATCGAAAACTGCGGCGCAAAATCTCCCGCCCGCAGCTTCGGCTCCTTCAATTTCACCAGCCCCGAATAACTCACGTTCTGCGCCAGCGCGCTGAAAAACACGTCGTCGCTCACCCCCGCCGTCCGCGCCATCGTCAACGCCTCCGCCAGCCCCTGCATCTGCGCCGCGATGTTCAGGTTCATCGCCAGCTTGAACGTGCACGCCTGCTCGTTTGTCCCGATCACGATCCGCTTCGCCGAAATCGTCGCCAGCACCGGCTCCAACTCCGCGATCAACCCATGATCGCCCCCGAGATAAAACACCGTCTGCTTCTGCTCCGCCGCCGGCTTGCTGCCCGTGAACAACGCCGCGAGAAACCGCGCCCCCGTCGCCGCCACCTGCGCCTCGAACTTCGCGCTGCTCACCGCATCGATCGTGCTCGATTGCACCACGACCTTCCCCGGTCCCAGCTTCGGTAAGATCCGCGTCAACACGCCCTCCACCGCCGCCGGATCGGCCACGACGATCTGAATCACGTCCGCCGCCTCCGCCACCGCCTCGGGCGTCTCCTTCCAGCCCGGCACGTCCGGCTTCGGCGTCCGATTCCACGTCGCCGCGAGCAAGCCCGCCGCCGCGTAATTCCTCGCCCACACTTCCCCGATGATCCCCAGACCGATGATGCCGACTTTGTTCATAAATTTTGCCCGAAACCAAACACACCGCCCGTCCAATCACAACCCTCTGCCCCGCGGCGCCTCACTTCGCGCCCTTCAACGCATACGCCACGACGCTGTTCTGGAAAAACGTCGGCACGTAAACCGTGCGCGTTGCCGGATCGTAGCCGATGTCCGCCGCATTGATCTTCTGCTCTCGCGTGTCGAGCAGCGTCTCGCGCCCGCCCGCCGCCGTGACGTAATGCACCGTGCCGCTCCAGCACGACACCAGGAAATCGCCGTTGCCCACCGGCTCGATCCCGTCGATCCCGCCGCCCATGCCGTCCGCGATCAGGCGCAGCGTTTTGTCTCCATTTACCTGATACAACCCCTGGCCGTCGACCACGTAGAGCGCCTTGTCGTGCGCCAGCACGCCGTTCGGTCCCTTCAGGTTCTCCAGCATCGCGACCGGCTCGCCGTTCTCGATCCGGTAAAGTTTCTTGTCCTGCGAATCCGTCACATACACCACGCCCTGCCGGTCGATCGCCACGTCGTTCAAGCCCTTCGCGCCCGGCACCTCGATCCGCGCTGCGATCTCGCCCTTCTCCACGTCGATCACGACGACTTCCGTCAGATCTCCGACGTAAAGATGCTTTTCCCACAGCGCCATGCCCTTCGGCGCCTGCAACCCGCTCACCCAGTCCACCGCAATGACCTTGCCGTCCAATCCCACCTTGCCGACCGAGCCCTTGTCGTCCCGGCCCCACGGCTCGCCGTCGATATTCGTCACGTAAAGCACCTTCCGCTCCGCGTCGAAGAGCACCGATTCCGGCACCTTCAACGTCGCGGCGCTCTCCCATTTTTTCTCGAGCGTCGGCTTTTGGGCGAACAGGGAAACCGCGGAGCACACCGCGATCAGGGCCAGGAGGCAGGTTTTCGTCTTCATGGGGATATGCTGTTCAGACGCACCAACGCGGTATCGGGTTCGCCGCCCGCGACGATCCCGATCCGCTTTCGGCGTCATAAAACCGGCGTCAGCGGTGATCCGACCGCCTTGTAGAGCCGCGTCAGGATCTCCTTCGTGCTCCAGCCTTCCCGCGCGCCCGGAAACACGCCGGCCTCCCGGTAGTTCTCGTGAAACGCCGGATCGCTCGGCGGCACCACGCGGCCGCCCGGCCGCAGCTCGAAGCTGCTCGTGTTTTGGATCGGCCACACCTCCAGCGGACTGAGCGACAGCACGCCGCCGAGCAGGCCGTTCACCGCCTCGAGCCGCAAAGGCATCGACCGCCGCGCGATCACCCAGCTGTTCTCCGGTCGCAGGTCGTCCTCGATCTCCGCCCGCAACGCCTGCGCCAGCGCCGCGTCCTCGATCAGCAACCCGACTTCCGTATTCAAATTTTCAGAACGCGGATCGAGATTATACGAGCCGATGAACGCGATCCGGTCGTCGACCACGAACGACTTCGCGTGGATACACAAAAACGGCAGCTCCGCCGGCGCACCCGCCGCCGCCCGCGCCTGCGCACGCGCCGCCATCTCGTCCCGCCGCGGAAACAGCACTGCCATCGACGCGGGCTCCGGCCGGAACTCATGCACCTCCAGCCCGAGATCCTGCACGTAACGATTCCGCAGCCGGTAGTTCGCCGAATAGGCGAGGATGTTGTCCGTCGAACCAAAGCTGTTCGTCGACACTCGAATCCTCAGCCCCGGCCGCCGCCGCTTCATACCTTCGAACACCGACCGCGCCGGCCGGCTCAACACGAGATACGGCGTCTGCACCACCACGCTCTCCTCCGCGCGCTCCAACACCTGCTTCAGCTCGCGCGTGATCCGTGCCGTCCTCGTGAAGAAAAACCCCCGCCGCTTCCCCGGCTCGTCACTGATGAACTCCACCTTCTCCACCGCCCGCAACCGCGCGCCGAATCGTTCCGCCATCACCGCCGGATCGTCCGCCTCGCGCTCCAGCTCGCCGAAGAATCCCCCGAAATCGTAATCCGCCCGCGACGTATAACGCCGAAACGTCCCGCGCGCGATCACCGCCGCCACGTCGTCCAGTTCGCCGCCCGCCACCGCGTGACGAAAGTTCCAAAACGTCTCGAACGATTCCACCGCCGCACGCGCCAGCGGCCCGATCGCGAGCACATCGCGGTCGCGAAAATTCAGCCCGGTCGCGTGATCGAAATACGCGTTCTCCACATTGCGCCCACCCGTGATCAACGCCGCGCCGTCGACCACCATGATCTTGTTGTGCATCCGCTGATTCATCGCGCGAAACGACAGCACGCCCGCCACCGCCGTGTGCATCAGCGAAGGCCGGCTTCGCCCCAGCGTCGGCCGGTGCAGCTTCAGCGCGAGGTTCGGGTGCGCCGTCGCGACGAACGCCACGATGTCCGGATCCTGATCCGAAAACAAATGATCCACCAGCAGCCGCACTTTCACGCCGCGCCGCGCCGCCTCGATCAGTTCGTAGATCATCAGCCGCCCGCACTCGTCGTTGCTCCAGATGAAGGTCTGCACGTCGATCGACACCTTCGCCTGCCGGATCAGGTGCACGCGCAACAACAACGCATCGTAACCCCCGCTCACGATCGCCACCCGATTCACCTCCGCCGACGACGCATCGAACAGCGGCGACTCCGCCGCCCGCCCGACTCCCGCGACTGCAAACCACAAGATCAACCAACCACGAATGGACACGAATCGACACGAATAAAAACGACCAGGCATCCCGGTCCGCCCTTCGTGTCCCTTCGTGTCCATTCGTGGTTCAAAAACTCCGATCCCATGCAACACCGATAGACCCCCGGCCGCCGTCTTTCTCGATCAATCCGTGTCCATCCGTGTTCATCCGTGGTTAAAAAATTCCGGCGGCCTCCCTCACCCCAAAATCTCCAGCATCCGCGAAAACAGCCGATTCACCTTCGCCTGATTGTCCTTCACCAGGTCCTTGAACTTCGCGAAGTCGATCTCCGTGCCCTCGAGCCCGTTCGCATAATTGTCGATCAACGCCAGCGAATTATACCGCAGCCCGATCTCGCCGCACAAATCCGCCTCGTGCGCCGCCGTCATGCCGACGACGTCCCCCCAGCTCTGCACGATCCGGATCTCCGCCTTCGTCTCGAACCGCGGTCCGCGAAACTGCACATAAACCTTGCCCGGATGAATCGTGAACTCCGGCGCGAGTCGCTCGATCAGCATCGGCACGAGATTGTTCGCGATGCCCGGCGCGCCGCCTTTCAGCTCGCGATCGAAAAACGTCATCGGCCCCTGCTGGATGCACACGTAATCGCTGCACGACACGAACGTCCCCGGCGGCAGCTCCTTCTTCAGCGAGCCCACCGAGTTCAACGACACGATGTCCGCGTAGCCGAGGTCCGCCAGCGCGCGGATGTTCGCCCGGTAATTGATCGAGTGCGGCGGCAGCGGAAACGCATAACCGTGCCGGTTGATCAGCGCGAAATCGCCCTTCGTCTTATACGTCACGTCGCCATAAGGCGTCGCCACCGTCTTCACCTCCCACGCCGCGAACAGCGTGGAATTCACAATGCTCGTCCCACTGATAAACGCGACTTTCATCCCCGCGAGTCAGCCCCGCCCAAACGCAATGACAACGCGAAACCTCCCGCGCCGCCTCCTCCTACCACCTCCCCGCCACCTCTCCGCCCCGCACCCCCATCCATTGTCATATAATAGATGACAAACTCCGCGCCGCCTCCGCCGTCCCGACGACGCCCGCCGTCCCCCGCCGCGCATCTCGCGTTCGCGCTTCCAAGCCCCACCCGAAACGCAAACCCCCAACTCGAAACCGCCGCCCCTCCGGGCGCGCCTACACCCACGCGATCTTTTCGAACCGCGTGGCCAACTCCACATCCTTCGCCGTCACCGTGCCACCCGCGTCGTGCGTGTTCAGCCGCACGGAGACCTTGCTGTAAACATTGGTCCACTCCGGATGATGATTCAGCCCCTCGGCCTCGAAGCCCGCGCGCACCATGAAACTCATCGCTTCCCGAAAACTTCCGAACTCGAACTCCTTCGCGAGCGCGTCGCGCTTAAACCGCCACCCGGGCAACTTCGTCAATGCCTCGTCGATTTTCTTTTTCGTCAGCGTCGCTTTGGCCATCCCGCCACCGTGCGCACCGCGCCCCGCCCTGCAACCCGCCTCACGCTTCTTTTCCGACCGACCGCTCCCGCCGCCCACCCGACCATTCCACCCCGCGCCCCCATCCATTGTCATATAATAGATGACAATCTCCGCGCCGCCTCCGCCCAACCCCAACCCTCCGCAGCCCCCGGCACATTGTCATATAATGTATGACATTCTTCCCGGTGCTCCGCGCCCCGCCCGGCGCGCGCTGGCTCGATGCACCACCAGCTCCGCGCACCCCCGTGCGCTCGCATGGCCCGGAGCACGCCCGCGAAGCCGGCTTGTCAAACCTACCAGCGGCTTCCTAACTCGCCCCGCTGAGCATGTCATCATCCGCCGTCCGCCCCGCTTCCTCCGTCCCGGCCCACGTTGCCATCATCATGGACGGCAACGGCCGCTGGGCCAAACAACGCGGCCTCCCCCGCATCGAGGGCCACCGCCGCGGCGTCGAGACCGTGCGCACCGTCACCTTCGCTGCGCGCGACCTCGGCGTGAAAATGCTCACGCTCTACGCCTTTTCCGTCGAAAACTGGAAGCGCCCGCAGGACGAGGTCGGCGCCCTCATGGGCCTGCTCGAGTTCTATCTGCGCAAGGAACTCGAGACCTTCGTCCGCGATCGCGTTCGCCTGCGCACCATCGGCCGCACCGCCGACCTGCCCGCCGGCGTCCAAAAACTTCTCCGCACCACCATCGAGGAAACGAAGGACTTCCCCGATTACACCCTCGTCCTCGCCCTCAACTACGGCGCGCGCACGGAGGTCGTCGACGCCGCCCGCGCCTACGCCGCCGCCGTTGCCGCCGGCACGGAAAAACTCAACGACAGCTCCTGGGACACGTTCAGCCGCTACCTCTATACCGGCGGCCTGCCCGATCCCGATCTGGTCATTCGCACCTCCGGCGAAACCCGCCTGAGCAACTTCCTTCTCATGCAAGGCGCCTACGCCGAATACGTTTTCACCCCGGTCCTCTGGCCCGATTTCACCAAGGCCGACCTCGCCGCCGCCATCGCCGACTACAACCGCCGCGAACGCCGCTTCGGCCAGACCAGCGAACAGGTGAAACCCATCGCCGCCGCGACGAAATAGCGCCGTCCGTCGTCTTTCTTCTCCCTGGAGCCGCGGCGCCCCGCCGCGATTTCCCGCCTCCCGCCCGCCCCTCTCGCGCCTCCGCCTCCGCCGCGAACTTCCCTCATTTTTCGAACCGCCGACCGTTCCCCGGTCTATCCTTCAACACCCATCATGGCCAAACGCATCCTGAGCACCGTCCTTCTCTGGGCGCTCGTCGTCGGTTCGCTCGTCGTTTTCCGCACCGAGGGCGGCGTCGCGCTGATCACGCTCATCTCCGTGCTCACGCTCCGCGAGTTCTTCAAACTCCTGCAGGGCGCCGGCCTCGCGCCCTTCGACAAGCTCGGCATGACCCTCGGCGGTCTCGTCACCGCCGCGCCCTATCTCGAAACCGTCGGCTTCCTCCACGCCCTGCCCCTCACGATCACCGCCTCGCACGTCCTCGCGATCGGCGTGATCGTCTTCTCGATCCGCATCCTCGGCGAACGCGAACCGCACAACCGCGTCGAAGCCCTCGCCGCCACGCTGTTCGGCCTCGTTTACGTCGCCTTCATGCTGCACTACCTCGTGCGCATCGTCACGCCGCTGCCCGGCGACACCATCGGCGCCACCGGCCGCCTGCTCCTTTTCGTGTGGCTCGTCGCCGTGTCCAAATTCTGCGACGTCGGCGCGCTGCTCACCGGCCTCGCCTTCGGCAAACACAAGATGTCGCCCACCATCAGCCCGAAAAAAACCTGGGAGGGCGCCGTCGGCGGCGTGCTCGTCTCCATGGGTGTCGGCGCCGGCATCGCCTGGCTCGCGCGCGATCACTTTCCCGTCCACCTCACGCCGCTCATCGCCGCGCTCGTCGCCGCGCCGATCGCCTTGGTCGGCATCGTCTCCGACCTCATCGAATCCGTCATCAAGCGCCGCGCCGCCATCAAGGACTCCGGCGGCATCATCCCCGGCATCGGCGGCATGTTCGACGTGAGCGACAGCCTCATCCTCACGGCTCCGCTCGGCTTCTTCCTCTTCGGGCTCGCCTAAAATCGTGCTCGTCATCGTGCTCCTGCTCGTGATCGGTTGAGCGTTTCCGTTCAACCGCGATCACGATCCAGAGCACGACTCCGAGCACGATGGGTTCCTCTTCCACTTCGCCCAAGCGCGTCGTTCTTCTCGGCGCCACCGGCTCCATCGGCGAAAACGCCCTCCGCGTCATCGCGGCGCACCCCGACAAGCTTCAACTCGTCGGCATCGCCGCCCGCCAGAACCACGAGCGGCTCGCGCAAATCGCCCGCATCCACCAGGTCCCCCACGTCGGCATCTTCGAGGAGCGCGCGTTCGCCGCCGCCCAGGCCGAGATCGCCGCCTTTCCGCCCGGCACCCGCCTCTACGCTGGCCTCGCCGGCCTGATCGAACTCGCCCAACTCCCCGAAGCCGATCTCGTTCTCCTCGCCGTTGTCGGCACCACCGGCCTCGAACCCGCCCTCGCCGCCATCGCCGCCGGCAAACACCTTGCCCTCGCCTCCAAGGAAGTCCTCGTCCTCGCCGGCAAATTCGTGATGGCCGCCGCGCGCCAGCATCACGTCAAACTTCTCCCCGTCGACAGCGAGCACAACGCCGTCTTCCAGTGCCTCGAGGGACACCCCCAGGCCGGCGTCCGCCGCATCGTGCTCACCGCCAGCGGCGGCGCCTTTCGCGACTGGCCCGCCGAGCGCCTCGCGCACGTCACGCCCGCCGACGCCCTCAAGCACCCGAATTGGGCGATGGGCCCGAAAATCACCGTCGACTCCGCCACGCTCGCCAACAAAGGCCTGGAACTCATCGAAGCCCAATGGCTGTTCGACCTCCGCGCCGACCAGTGCACCGCCGTGCTCCACCCGCAAAGCATCGTGCACTGCCTCGTCGAATTCACCGACGGCGCCATGCTCGCGCAGCTCTGCCCGCCGTCGATGACGTTCCCCATCCAGCACGCGCTGCTCCATCCCGCGCGCGCCCCCGGCGTCGAATCGACCCTCGATTTCACCAAGCTCCTCGGCCTCGAGTTCCGCCCCGTCGACGAGTTCCGCTTCCCCTGCCTCCGCCTCGCCCGGCAAACGATGTCCGCGGGAGGCATCGCCCCCGCGGTGTTTAACGCGGCAAACGAGGTCGCCGTCGCCGCCTTCCTCGCCGAAAAAATCCCGTTCCTTGCGATTCCTTCTGTGATCGAACACACTCTCCAGCACATCGAAAACTTTGAACCCGACGCCCTTCCCTCCGTCCTTGCCGCCGATGCCGACGCCCGCCGCGTGGCCACTTTCGCGCTGAAACGTTTTTCCTGAGCGATGTCCCCCGACCTCTTTCAAACCCTTTTCTCCAACGTCTGGTCGATCTTCCTCGTCGTCTTCTTTTTCGGCGGCTCGATCTTCGTCCACGAACTGGGCCACTTCCTCGCCGCCCGCCGCCGCGGCGTGCTCGTCGAACGTTTCTCCATCGGCTTCGGCCCGCCGATCGTCTCCTGGCGCGGTCGCGACGGCGTCGAGTATCGCATCGCGTGGATTCCCCTCGGCGGCTACGTCCTCCTCCCGCAACTCGCCGACCTCGGCGCGATCGAGGGCAAGGTGTCGGCCGATGTCGCGAAGCTCGCGCCCATCAGCTACGGCACGCGCATGCTGGTCTTCGTCGCCGGCGCCGCGTTCAACCTCCTCTTCGCCTTCGTCCTCGCCACCATCGTCTGGATCGTCGGCCAGCCCGAAAGCAGCGACCTCGCGTCCACCCGAATCGGATACGTCGTCCCCACCCTCGAGCTGCCCGACGGCGCCAAGGTCCCCAGCCCCGCCGTCGAGGCCGGTATCCAGGTGGGCGATACGGTGCGCGCGATCGACGGCAGCGCCGTCGCCAACTGGCGCGACATCCAGTATCTCATCGGCCTCGGCACCGGCAAAGCCGCCGACGGCCGCCGCGAGGCCGTCTTCACCGTCGAGCGCGACGGCCGCACGCTCGACCTCACCGTCCACCCCCGCGTCGTCGGCGAGGAACGCGACCGCCGCGTCGGCATCTCTCCCGGCTACGAGCTCATCGCCCGCGAAGTCACCGCCGGCTCGCTCGCCGCGACCGCCGGCTTCCAGCCCAACGACGAGATTCTCAGCCTCGACGGCATTCGGATTCTCAACGCCGGCACCTATTTCGAACACCTCGAAGCCTCCCGCGACCGCCCCGTCACCGCCCGCGTGAAACGCGGCGAGAGCGACGTCACGTTGACCATCCCCGCCCGCCCCGACGCGAAAACGGCCGCCGATCTCGGTCTCGGTCTCACCACCGGTTTTCAGACCGTGCATCCCACGCCGTTCGCGCAACTCGGCGAACACGTGACGATGACCTTCCGCACGCTCTGGAGCCTGATCAACCCTCACTCCGACGTCGGCCTCTCGAAGATGTCCGGCCCCGTCGGCATCGTGCGCATCTTCCACTCCGCCGCCGAAGCCGGCATTGTGATCTCGCTGATCTTCGCGATCCTCGTGAACGTGAACCTCGCGATCTTCAACCTCCTGCCGCTCCCCATCCTCGACGGGGGCCAGATGTTGTTCGCCACGATCGGCAAACTCCGCGGCCGCCCGCTCCCGCCCAATTTCATCATGGCCGCCCAAAGCGCCTTCGGCATCCTGCTGCTCGCGACCGTCCTCTACATCAGCGTCTTCGACGTCCGCCGCTGGGCGCGCGACGCCCGCGCCGACCGCGCCGAAGCCGCCGCGACCGCCGAGCAGCCGTAACCGACTCGCAAGCTGGCTTGTCCCCCCAACCGCACGCCTTAGCGTGCGGTTTCTCATTTCCGTCCTCCGTTCTCCGTCCTCTGTTCTCCGTCTTCTGTCCTCTGTCCTCCGCCCTCCGTCCTCTGTCCTCCGTCCTCCGCTCCGTCCCATGTCCTACTGCGCCTCCCGTTTCCACACCGTCCGCCGCCGCACCGTCGAGGTGAACGTCGGCGGCGTCGGCGTCGGCGGCTCCCACCCCGTCCGGATCCAATCCATGACGACGAGCGACACCCAGGACGTCGCCACCACCGTCAAACAGTCCATCGCCCTCGCCGAGGTCGGCTGCGAAATCGTCCGCATCACCGCGCCCAACGTCGCCGCCGCGAAATGCCTCGCCGACATCCGCGCGCAATTCACCGCCGCCGGCTTCGGCCACATTCCGCTCGTCGCCGACATCCATTTCCTCCCCAGCGCCGCGATGGAGGCCGTCGAGCATGTCGAGAAGGTGCGCGTGAATCCCGGCAACTACGCCGACAAGAAAAAATTCGCCGTCCGCGAGTATTCAGATTCCGACTACGATATCGAGCTGCAGCGCCTCCACGACGCGTTCTCCCCGCTCGTCCTCCGCGCCAAGACCCTCGGCCGCGCGCTCCGCATCGGCACCAACCACGGCTCGCTCAGCGACCGCATCATGAACCGCTACGGCGACACGCCCCTCGGCATGGTCGAGAGCGCGCTCGAGTTCCTCCGGATCGCCGAATCGCACGGGTTCAACCAGCTCATCCTCTCGATGAAGTCGTCGAACCCGAAGGTCATGATCCAGGCCTACCGCCTGCTCGTCGACCGCATGCAGCAGGAAGCCATGCACTATCCGCTGCACCTCGGCGTCACCGAGGCGGGCGACGGCGAAGACGGCCGCATCAAGAGCGCGATCGGCATCGGCTCGCTCCTCCTCGACGGCCTCGGCGACACAATCCGCGTCTCGCTCACCGAGGACAGCGTTTACGAAATCCCCGTCGCCCGCGCCATCGCCGACAAAGCCATGAGCCGGTGGGAAGCGCCAAGCTCCAAGGACCAAGCTCCAAACTCGTCCGACTCCATCGATCCATTTCGCTTCACGCGCCGTGAAACGAATGTGCTTCAGCTGGGCGACAAAATCGCGACCGGCCCCGAGCTCCCGCCCGTCGTCATCACGCGCGTCGCTCCGGCCGACCTCGCCGCGCTCCAGACGCCCGCGCTGATCGACACGCCCGCCGAGGGCCGGCTCGTCGCGATCGATTCCCCGGCCGCGCTCGCACAGCTCCCGCCGCTCGCCGCCGGTTTCTACGTCCTCGAACTCGCGCCGTCGCTCACGCCCGCCGACGTCACCGCCACCGCGCCACAGCTTCCCGCCGGCGCCGTGCTCCTCCGCGCGTTCACCGCCGGCGACGCCGCTCTCCTCGCCGACTTTGGCCGCCTCGCCCGCGAACACCGCCTCGCTCTCGCCCTCGACCTCGCGCCCGCCGCGATCCTCAGCCTCGCCGATACGCTGCGTTCACTCGAGGGCATTCCGCTGATTTTCACACTCAGCTCTCCCCTCTCAGCTCTCAACGCCTCCCACGCCATCGGCGCCTACCGCGCGCTCGCCGAAGCGCTGCGCCAGCTCTGCTCCCGCGCGCCGATCTGGATTCGCAATACCGCCGCCTCCGCGGTGCAAGGCAACAACACCTTCCTCTCGAAACTCCTCGAGGCCAGTTTCCTCACCGGCTCGCTCCTCTGCGATGGACTCGGCGACCTCGTCAGCATCGAAACCGAAAGCGACCCCGTCCGCGCCACGAAGCTCGCCTACAACGTCCTCCAGGGCGCCGGCGCACGCATCTCGAAAACCGAGTTCGTCGCCTGCCCGAGCTGCGGCCGCACCCTCTTCGATCTGCAGACCACCACCCAGCGCATCCGCGCGCAGACCGGCCACCTCAAGGGCGTGAAGCTCGCCATCATGGGCTGCATCGTGAACGGCCCCGGAGAGATGGCCGACGCCGACTTCGGCTACGTCGGCGGCGCTCCCGGCAAGATCAACCTCTACGTCGGCAAGCAGTGCGTCCAATACAACATCCCGCAAAACGAGGCCGACGCCCGCCTCATCGCCCTCATCAAAGCGCACGGAAAATGGGTGGACCCCGCGCCCGCGCCGGCCTGAACGGCGCCCTCCGCGTGTATTCAAAAACCGGTTTCGTCACGTTTCCGTCACCGGTCCGTCACCCGCCAGCCGGCTTGCGAAGCCACCTCGCCGGTCGTGTAGTTCCCGGGGAATTACGGTAAAACCCCGATGCCCGCGCGGCCTGAATTCGCTCCGCCGGCGCAACAAAAAAGTGGTGAAAACTTATGCTCACGCCCGTTGTGAACAACTTGGTAGGAAGTTCATCTTGAAATGACTTTTTGGTTCACAGTTACTCCGCTCCCCGTCAGTTGTCCGCAGCGTCCAGCCGTTCTTTCCCACCCCCTCGTTTGCGCATTTCTTGCCCGTCGGTGATACCTCTAATCTATCCTTTGGCCATCAACGTTTTACTTCTAGTTGACAGACCCACCCCTTATTTCGATGGCCGGGCTCCAATTTTGTTACCGACACTGCTGCAGGAACAGGCGAAATGAGACGTGGGAGTGCCCCGTGTCAGGCGCTATGTGAATAAACCCGTCTTTTCGTCCGCCCATGCCCTCTTTGTCCCTGTCTCCCAGCCTCTGGGAAACCGTCAAATGCGACTTCAAGGAACTCTTCCCTGAGGACGTATTTCAAATGTGGTTCGAGCCCATGGTGTGCCTCGAAGCCACGGAGGACACCATGGAACTCGGCGTCCCGAACGACTTCGCCGCGATCTGGATTCACGACAACTACCTCGACCTGATCTCCCAGCGCCTCCGGCTCACCGCCGGCCGCCTCGTCAACGTCTCCCTCAAGAAGACCGACGCCGCCCGCGCCCCTTCACCGACGCACACCGCCCGCAGCGCCCCGAACCACGACGCCACCCCGCGCGCCCGCGTCGCCCCGCGCCGCACCAGCCACAGCCGTTACGACGAACGCGGCGCCGCCTCCGGCACACTCAACGCCCGTAACACCTTCGACACCTTCGTCGTCGGCTCCAACAACCAGATGGCGCACGCCGCCGCCATGGCCGTCGCCCAGGCCCCCGCGCAGGCCTACAATCCCCTCTTCATCTACGGCGACACCGGCCTCGGCAAAACCCACCTGATGCACGCCATCGGGCACGCCATTCTGCGCAACAACCCCGACGCCCGCGTCGCCTACCTTTCCACCGAAAAATTCACCAACGAGTTCATCCAGGCCCTCCAGGAAAACTCGCTCACGAAGTTCCGCCAGCGCTACCGCCACGTCGACGTCCTCCTCATCGACGACATCCAGTTCCTCGCCGGCAAGGAGCGCATCCAGGAAGAGTTCTTCCACACCTTCAACGACCTCTTCGAATCCGGTAAACAGGTCGTCCTCTCCAGCGACCGCCGCGCCAGCGAGATCCAAAAACTCGAAGCCCGCCTCGTCTCCCGCTTCGAATGGGGCCTCCCCGCCGATATCCAGGCACCCGATTTCGAAACCCGCCTCGCGATTCTCCGGAGCAAGGCCGCCAGCCTCAAATTCGACATCCCCGCGCCCATCCTGAATTTCATCGCGCAGAACATCTCGAAAAACATCCGCCGCCTCGAAGGCGCGCTGATCAAGGTCGCCAGCTACTCCGCCCTCACCAGCAAACCGCTCGACCTCGCGACCACCGAGATGCTCCTCCAGGACGTCCTGATGGAGCAGGCGCAGAACATCCTGACCATGGAGACGATCCAGAAAAAGGTCGCCGACCATTTTCAGATTCGTCACAGCGACATGACCAGCAAGCGCCGGCCCAACAACATCGCCATCCCCCGCCAGATCGCGATGTATCTCGCCCGCACGCTCACCAAGCACTCACTCCAGGAAATCGGCGACGCCTTCGGCGGCCGCGATCACGGCACCGTCATCCACGCCTGCAAAGCGGTGGACAACATGATGGAGCAGGACCCGACCACCCGCAGCAGCATCGATTTCCTGCGCACCCAGCTTTCCAAGTAAGCGACACCAGGCACACACCCAAAGTAGGGCGGGTCTCCGACCCGCCCTTTTTTGTGCCCCGATGCCTCACCCCGCCCCTCCCGCGCTGGCATTTGCCCATTCTTGCTCTAGACTCCGCGGTCCCCTCGCTTAACTTTCTCCCTTTCAACAACCCTTCCTCTTCCCTTCTCCCATGACCCTGACACCCGAGCAGCAACAAGCCGTTTCCGCGTGGGTCGCCGCCGGCGACAACCTTTCGGTCATCCAGAAAAAACTCTCCGACGAGTTCAAAGTCGCCATGACCTACCGCGACGTCCGCTTTCTCGTCGACGATCTCAACCTTTCGCTCAAAGACCCCGCGCCCAAGGTCGACACCTCCGACCTTTCCAAAACTTCCCCCGCGCCTGCTGGAGCTGCGACGCCCTCGCCGCGCCCCGCCGGCGCCCCCGAGAAAAAAGGCTTCTTCGACAAAGCGAAGGAAAAGCTCGGTCTCGCGCAGGACGAACAGGTCGGGCGAGGCGTCCCCGCCGAGCCGTCCGAATCCCCCGACGACGCCGATTACGCCGACGAACCCTTCGACGACCAAGACGCGCTCCCGCCGTCCGACGCCAACGTGTCCGTCTCCGTCGACAAGGTTACGCTGATCCCCGGCGCCGTTGCCAGCGGCACCGTCACCTTCAGCGACGGCGTCACCGGTAAATGGATCATCGATCAATACGGCCGCCCCGGTTTCACCGAGGTCAGCCAGCCCGGTTATCGTCCCAAGCCCGCCGACGCCCAGGCCTTCATGCAGGAGCTCAGCCGCGCCCTCCAGCAGCGCGGATATTGAAAAGTAGCGGGGGCACCCTGCCCCCGACTTCGAGCAAGTCCATCGGGACGACGTCCGCTCTCGATCGTTATCCCTTCGCTTCGCTCACCTTCCGCTCCGCCCGCTCCAGCCAGTCGGTTTTCACGCGCACGCCCCAGCCCGGCCCTTCCGGCATCACCGCCCGACCGTCGCGCACTTCCAGCGCCGGATCGAACATCGCCCGCGCCTCGCGCGTGATGCCCGCCGCGTCCTCGATCGAAAACTCCACCTCGCCGCCCTTCGGCAGCGCCGCGAGCATGTGCATGGTAAACACCGTCACGAGCGACACGTTCGCCGCATGCGGCTTCGTCACCACGCCCGCCGCCTCCGCCATCTTCGCCACCCGCCACGCGCGGGTCATCCCGCCCACATAGCAAATATCCGGCTGCACGATGTCCACCGCGCCCATCGCGATCATCCGCCGCCACTGCGCCATGTCGTTGTCCTGCTCGCCGCCCGACACTTCGATCTTCAACGCCTCCGTCACTTCTTTCGTCCACTCGAGCTCCCAATACGGACACGGCTCCTCATACATCGCGTAGTTCGCATCCTCCAGCCGCCGCCCAAACTCGATCGCCACATCCGGCGTGTAACAGCTGTTCGCATCCGCGAACAACGCCACGTCGTCGCCCACCGCCTTCCGCACCGCCGGGATGATCGCCTCGCTCCGCCCCGGCGCCGCATCGCGATTGTGTCCCGTCGGCGTGCCCAGCCGGATCTTGAACGCCCGGTAACCCATCTCGTCCTTCAACCGCGCCAGCCGGTCCGCCTCGTCCGCCGGCGAGATATCGCGCCGCATGCTCGAGCCATACGCGACGAGCGGCCGCACCGTCCCGCCCAGCAGCTCTGCGACCGGCTTCTGCGTGATCTGCCCGTAAAGGTCCCACAACGCCGTGTCCACGCCGCACAGCGCGCGACACACCGCCGACCACGGCCACTTCATGTTCGCATCGATCACCTCGTCGTTGATCGCATCGATCTCGCTGATGTCCCGCCCGAGCACGCGCCGCGCGACCATCTGGTGTAACACCTCCGCGGATACGTTCGCCTCGTAAGGCGCGATCTGCCCCCAGCCCATCGAGCCGTCGCTCGCCGTCACGCGCACCAGCGCCAGCATCTCGCGGCGAAACGTCTCGATCTTCGCCACCGTGCGCCCGCGCGGCACCACCGCCCACTCGCGATAATCCGCCGTGCGTCCGAGATAACCGTAGTGCCTCGGCGCGCCGCCCGCCGCCGCGCCACCGGCGGTCTGCGTGTAACGCGCCGACGACTCCGCCGCACGTCCGAGCGTGGAACCGGCCGCCGCGAGCACGGCGCCACCGGCGAGATGTTGGATGAATTGACGACGGGAGGAAGCCATGGGGAGACGACGAAACGATGAAGAACGGCCAGTTGGGGTAATGTCCGCACACCTGTGCGCACGCGGGCCTGACGCTTCGCACCGCCCCGGCGTTTCACCCGATATCCCCTTCGTCCTCCGCCCCACCCGCTGCCTCGCACGTGGCTGGATGGCACCCCGCCGGTTCGCGAGTATCGTGCGTCCACTCCGTTTCACCCTCCCTCTCATCATGAAAAATATCAACGACCCCACTTCCGGTAGAATTCTCGTCCACGGCGAAGGCAGCGGCAGCATCGGCCGCGAAGCCATCCGCCGCCGCGCCCGCGAACTTGCCGACATCGACGGGCGCTCCGGCGCCGAAATCACCGACGATGACCTCGCGCGCGCGCGCGCCGAACTGCGCGGCGACCATCTCCCCGCCACCACCGTCGAAGATGAAGAGGCCACCGGCGGCCTGACTCGCGACCCGAGCGAACCGGCCTCGATCACCGGCCGCGAGACGCCAACGCGCGAAGGCCCGGACGAAGAAAAGGCGATCGAGCGCATGGCGCTCGAAGGTGTCGAGGAGGCGCAGCACGACCAAATGCTTGCCGCTCGCCGCCGCGAACGCCGTCTCGGCGCCGACGCATGACCGCCACGGCTGACCCGCCGCACCCGGCTCTTCCTCACTCCCCGCGCAAAAGCTTAACCGCTGCCTCCAGGTCACGATCCTCGCCCGCACGCCGCTGCGCCAGCGTCGGCGCGGGCACCTCGACATCCGGTGTCACCCCGCGCCCTTCCAGTCGCTCGCCGTCCAAACCCACGTAATCGCTCACCGGCACCTGCAACTGTCCGCCGCCCGGCAGCCCATACGACCGCGAATAAATCACCGCCCCCGCCGTCCGCCGTCCGATCACCGTCGCGCGACCGTGGTGCTGCAAGACATGCGCTAAAATCTCCGCCGCACTCCCCGTGGACGGACCGACCAGCACCGCGATTCTCCCCGCGTAGCGCGCCGAGCCCAAGCCGAAGCTGTGCGATTCCTTCGTGTCGCCGTTGCGCCGCACCATCCGGCCCTCGGCCACTTTCCGCGGAAAGAAATTCCCGATCGCCGCACTCAGCACGAACGTGTTTCCCCCGCGGTTCTCCCGCAGATCGATCACCACACCCGGCGCCGCCGCGTGCTCGATCAGTTGGCGCCGCAGCCACGTGAGCGTCTGCCGACCAAAGCTGTCGAAGCGCAGGTAAACGTAACCGTCCCCGAGTTCGCGCGCGACGTAGCGCTCGAAGTTCAACAACCGGGGCTGGAGCGTGAACGTCCGCCGCGTGTCGTGCGTATCCAGAAAACCATACGTCACCGCCTGGCCCAGCCGCGTGACGAACACCTCGCCGTCCACGAGCGGCACGCCGTTGCGCGTCTCGACGATCCAGCCGCGCTCAATCCCCGCCTCCGCCGCCGGACCGTCCGGCACCACGTCGACCACCACGCGCTGACCTTCGATCACTTCCCAGCGCACCCCGACCGCCGCGCGATGATCCACGCGACTCTCGTGCACCCGCCGCGGGGTGAGCGCGACCAGATGCGACTCCTTCAACTCGGCCGCCATCTTGTTCACCGCGCGATAGAGTGCCGCATCGTCCGCCGCCCCGATCGCCTCCGGCCGGTAACGCTCGCGCATCGCCGCCCAGTCCACCCCGCGAAAACTCGCGTCGAAATATTTCTCGTTCACCAACTCCCAGGCCCGGTCGAACACCCGCGTATTCAGCGTCGCCCGCGCCTCCGCCGTCAGCGGCACCGGCTCGCGATACTCCGTCGGCACCGTCGCGCAACCGCCGAGTAGGAGCACACTGAGAACGAGCAACGCCCAAACCCGCGCGCCGCGCCTCGCCCGCGACCCTCCGACCACATTCCCCAAAGTCATGCCGCCATCCTGAGCCGACCGCGCGCTCCGGCACAAGTCCGCGGGCAGGTGTGACCCGACGTCCTCGTCAGGCTCGCTCGCGCCGTCCCGCTCCTCCCGGAGCGAGCCACCCCGATCCTCGTGGCTCTGCGCGTGAGCGCAGGGATCCGGGCCTCACGCCGCGAGATACACCAGCGTCTGATTCAACAGTTGATGCGCGATCTCGCCGAACGTCACCGGTCCCGTGAACGGTCCCGTGCGCCGGCCTTCCAGCCCGCCATACACGTAGTTGAGGATGCAATTGCACGAGAGCACCGGCCGCACGCCCGCGGGCACCTGCCGCGAAAACGCCTCGATGTAGTCTCCCACCGGCTCCGCCGCGCAATAATCGATGCCCGGAAAAACCGGCGCATAAAACGTCACCCGCCGCGCCGCTTCGTCGATCGACTTGATGCTCACGTTCACGTGCGTGCCCGCGTAGTCCGCCACCAACGGCAGCCGCACGTCCCACTGCTGGTCGATCATCAGCCGCACCAGATCGACGATCTTGCCTTCGACCATCGCCTTCGACGCCGTGAACCCCGACTCGATAAAGCGAATCGCCGGACCGCGGCCCGGGCGAAACAGGTTCACCGTGTTGACCATCACTTGAAACTCCGCCGGCAGCTCCACGTGCAGGACGATCGCTTCGTTCTGCAACACGGTGCCCGTGCGACCATCCACCACCACGGGCTTGTCGGTCGCGAGATCGTCGAGGTGCACGCCCGAGATCCAGCCGATCACCGGCTTCATGAAGATGTCCGGATATTGCGGCGCGTGCATCGCATACTCGAGATGCGCCCGGCTGTTCGCCGGAATCACCACATACGAAAACCCATTGCCGAACGCATCCGCCGGGATCTTGCCGAGCGCCGCATGCGTATAGCTTTTGATCGTCCACTGCACCACCGGCAGCTTGATCTCGTCGACGAACACCTGCGCGCGATCGCAATGTCCGCCATCGGCACCGATGAAATACGGGATGCTGCCGCCGATCCAGTTGCCTGGTTTCAGCGCGACGAGGGCCGCACGCGAACCCGCGACGATCAGCGGATCGCCGCGCGAAATGCGGAGGTTGGCTTCTGTAATGGAAAGGAGCATGGCGAATCAGTTGAAAATGGCGGCGATGTCCGCCTGGAGCATCCGGTCGTATTTGGTGAAAAAGGCGTGCAGCTTGTCCACGGCCCCGGCCAGCGCGGGCGGCGCGGAGTTTGCGCGCAAATCCGCCTTCAACTGGAAGAGCAGCATCGAGGCAGCCGCATTGCTGAATTTGTAATCGAGACGCCCCTGCAACAGGGCGGCCCATTTCGGGTGAGATTTTGGAGGGACCATAATCGCGCCGGCACGCGCTGGACCGCCCGCGCCGGCAGGAAGCCCCGTCCTTCGGTTCCTCCCCGCCGCGATTGAGCGAAATCCGCCAGAGCGCGTGAGCAGTAGCGCCGCTGCGGCGCCTATTAATCGCTACGGCAGTCTTGTTTGCAGGTGGCTCTCCGTCGCCTCACCACACGCGCTCCGAGCTTGGAGCCGGCTTGCAGGCGATTCCGGCTCCGTGGCTCGCTGCGTGAGCAGCGGGATCGCCATCGCCTGCAAGCAGGCTCCTACCTTCAGCCGCGGCCAACGCGCCGCCGCGCGTCCCCGCGCTCACACCTCCACCAAATCCTTCTCCACCTTCAGATTCCCGATGATGAAATCCTGCCGGTCCGGCGTGTTCTTGCCCATGTAGAAACCGAGCAATTCGCCGCTGTCGTGCAGGTGCGCGAGCGTCACCGGCTCGAGCCGGATATTCTCGCCGATGAAGTCCTTGAACTCGCCCGCCGAAATTTCGCCGAGGCCCTTGAACCTCGTGATCTCGTGACTCGCCCCGAGTTCCGCGATCGCCGCCTGCTTCTCCTGTTCGCTGTAGCAGTAAATCGTGCGCTTCTTGTTCCGCACGCGAAACAGTGGCGTTTCCAAAATGAACACGTGCCCGTTGCGGATCAGGTCGGGGAAAAACTGCAGGAAAAACGAAATCAGCAGCAGCCGGATGTGCATGCCGTCCACGTCCGCGTCCGTCGCGATCACGATCTTGTTGTAGCGCAGGCCGTCCATCCCGTCCTCGACGTTCAACGCCGACTGCAACAGGTGAAACTCCTCGTTCTCGTAGATCACTTTCTTCGAGAGCCCGAACGTGTTCAGCGGTTTTCCCTTCAACGCGAACACCGCCTGCGTCTGCACGTCGCGCGTCGCCGTCAGCGAGCCCGCCGCCGAATCGCCTTCGACGATGAACAGCGTGCTCTCCTCCGCGCGCTCGTTGCGATCGCCGAGGTGCAGCCGGCAGTCGCGCAGCTTCTTGTTGTGCAGCGACGCTTTCTTCGCGCGTTCGCGCGCGAGGTTGCGGATGCCCGCGAGCTCCTTCCGCTCGCGCTCGCTCTCCTCGATCTTCGAACGCAGCCGGTCCGCCATCTCCTTGTTCTTGTGCAGATACACGTCGAGCGACTGCTGCATGAACTTGCCGACGAATTCCTTGATCGAAGGCCCGCCCGGCGCCATGTCCTGCGAACCGAGCTTCGTCTTCGTCTGCGATTCGAACACCGGCTCCATCACGCGCACCACGATCGCCGCGTCGATCGATTGCCGCACGTCCGCCGCATCGTAGTCACGCTTGAAGAAATTCCGCACCGTCTCGACCAGCGCCTCGCGAAACGCCGCCAGGTGCGTGCCGCCCATCGTCGTATGCTGGCCGTTCACGAAGGTGTAATACTCCTCGCCGTAATGCGCGCCATGCGTGAACGCCACCTCGATGTCCTCGCCCTCGAGGTGCACGACCGGATACAGCGGCTCGCCGCTCAGGTTTTTGTTCAGCAGGTCCTTCAACCCGTTCTCCGAACGAAACACCTTGCCGTTGAACAGCAGCGTCAGCCCGCGGTTCAGAAACGCATAGTTCCACAGCATGTCCTCGATGAACTCCGCGCGAAACTTGAAGTCCTTCCCGAACAGCGCCTCGTCCGGCGTGAACTCGATCAGCGTGCCGTTGCGCTCGTCCGTCTTCGCGACTTTCGCATCCTTCTTCAGTTTTCCCTGCTCGAACTCGACGACCTTCGTCTGCCCGTCGCGAAACGCCTGCGCGCGATAATTCAGCGACAGCGCGTTGACCGCCTTCTGGCCGACGCCGTTCAACCCGACCGCTTTCTTGAACGTCTCGCTGTCGTATTTCGCGCCGGTGTTGATGACCGATACGCACTCCAGCAATTTTCCCAGCGGAATGCCGCGGCCGTAGTCGCGCACGCGCACCGTGCGCTCGTTCAACTCGATCTCGATCTTCTTGCCGTAGCCCATCGTGAATTCGTCGATCGAGTTGTCGATCGACTCCTTCAACAGCACGTAGATGCCATCCTCGGCATGCGTGCCGTTGCCCAGCCGTCCGATATACATGCCGGGGCGCAGGCGGATATGCTCGGTGGACGAAAGGGTCTTGATGCTCGCTTCAGTGTAAGCTTGGGCCATGATTTTGGTGCGAAAACACAGCGACGCGCCCCGCCGCCTGACAAGCGCAATTCCTCCCCCAAGTAGGGCGGGTTTCCAACCCGCCCTTGGCGCCGCCTCCGCCTCATTCTTCCTCGCTCACAACGCTCACCACCGAACTCCCCCAACATCCAGCGGTCCAACTTCCCGTCCTCCCCTCTCCGTCCTCCGTTCTCCGTTTCCTCCGTCCTCCGTTTCCTCCGTCATGAAAAAACTCCTCCTCTTCCTCGCCATCGGCCTCCTCGCCCTCGTCCTGATCGTCTATATCGGCGGCCAGTTTTTCCTCGGCTCCGCCGTCGAGGCGGGCGTGAACCGCGTCGGTCCCCGCATCACGCAAACCAAGGTCCACCTCGACGACGCCGCGCTCTCGCCGCTCAGCGGCACCGGCACGCTCAGCGGGCTCGCGATCGGCAATCCGCAAGGCTGGAGCGACGCTAACGCGTTTTATCTCGGTCGCGTGCAGCTCGACGTCGAGCCCGCGTCCGTCCTCAAGGACACGATCGTCATCAACCGCCTCGTCATCGAACAGCCCGAGATCACCTACGAGACGCGCGTCGTCTCCAGCAACATCGGCGATCTGTTGAAGAACATCGAGGCGTCCGTGGGCGGCGGCCAGGACAAGCCCGACGATCCCAACGCGACGCCCAAGAAATACATCGTGAAACATTTCGCGCTGCAGGACGGCAAGGTCACGCTCGGCGTCGGTCCCGCCGCGCTCCCGCTACCGATGCCTCCGCTCGAGTTGAACGATCTCGGCGTGGCCGAGGGCGGCCTCACGGCCGGTCAGCTCGCCGTCGCCGTCACCCGCGCCGTGCTCCCCAACATCATTTCCGCGACCGCTTCCGCCGGCGGAAAAATCGGCGGGGCGATGGGCGGCGCCACCGGCGACGCCGTGAAGCAGGCCAGCGAGGGCCTCAAAAAACTCTTCGGCGGCGAAAAGAAAAAAGAGCCGGAGCAAAAGTAGGTGGAGCCCGACGTCCCCGTCGGGCTGGTTTGGACAGCGCAATGACACGCCAGCCAACCCGCCGGGACGGCGGATTCTACCTGGCCGACGCTTGTGCCCGCCTCGCCGACGCGCCGCTGTGTCCCCACGCCTCCGCTCCCCCGTTGACGTCCCACACGCCGCCGCGCTTTCGTTCGCAGCGTGAAAATCACCTACTACATCGAAATCTTCTCCTCCTGGTGCACGTGGGCTGAACCGACCTGGGCCGAGCTGAAACAGCGCTACGCCGGCCGCGCCGATTTCAACTGGAAGATCGCGCTGATGAATCCGCAGGATTTTCCCGTCTCGCGCGAGCAATGCGACTGGTTCTACCAGCGCAGCGGCGGCACCGTGATGCGCTCGCCGTTCAAGCTCAGCTCCGGCTGGTTCGAGCCCGAACGCAACGGCCACTACGAAGCGCCCAACCTCGTCGCCGAAGCCGGTCGCGATTTCGGTTTCAATGGCGACGAACTCCGCCTCGCGCTCAACACCGCCGCCGTGCGCGAGGGCCGCAAGGTCGGCGACCTGGCCGAAGCCGTCGCGATCGCCGCGAAAGCCGGCAACCTCGACGCCGCCGCGCTCCGCGCCCGCGCCGAGTCCGCCGAGGTGCGCGCCCGCGTCGACGCCAGCACGAAGGAATTTTTCGCGCACCAGATCAACCAGCGCCCATCGTTCATCCTCGAGGACGCCATCGGTGACAAAGCCGTGTTCTCCGGCCTCGTCCGCCTCGAGCCACTGGTGGCGACGATCGACGCCATGCTTGCCGACACCGCCGCCTACGCCGCGCACAAAGCCCACTTCGGCCCACCGCCCACGCGCTAGGGGCTGTTTGGGAATTCTGTCCTTGCGAGAGCAGGAGTCCCGCTCTGCGGGACGACGAAGCAATCCAGCTGGATCGCTACGGCGCGCTTCGCGCACCACGCGATGACAGTCTGTTCCCAAACACTCCGCCCCAGGAGAGTGTGATCGATGAGCGCTGGTTTTCGGCTGCCTATCGCCCGAACAGCGCTTCCGTCAGCGGCGAACGGAAAAGATTCTGCGCATCGTAGCGCGCGAGCGTGGCGCATTCCCAGGCCCACGTGTCATCCGGCGCACGCTCCCGGCTCAATGTCTG
Source organism: Verrucomicrobiota bacterium (assembly GCA_023430825.1). GTDB lineage: Bacteria > Verrucomicrobiota > Verrucomicrobiia > Opitutales > Opitutaceae > Opitutus. The sequence goes on from JAEYYL010000014.1 coordinate 23,599, forward strand.
CCGAAAACCGTCAATCACCGCCGAATTCGTCCACGCACCTTCGCTCCGCCCATACGCCCAACCTTTCGACCATTCGGGCAACACTTCGGCAAAGGGAGCGCGGAAGGTCGCGAGCAGCCACTCCTCCATCTCGGCGTAAAACTCGTCCGCGTCCGGCGTGCCCGGCAGCGTCAGCACATCGAACCACAGCGCCGTGTCCCAGCCATGCGCCTCCGACACGGCGTCAGCCGAGAGGCTGGAAATCACCGGCCGGCCGGGATCGGCGCCGCCGACCGCCGGCACGTGCTCCGGCGTATCGAGATCCGTGATACGAATTTCCAGCGGCGAGTTGACCGGCCACTGCCGCCGCGCGTCATAGGCAGCGAGCATCGCCTGATACTTTTCGGCAAACCAGTGAACCGCCTGCTGCACGTCGCCCCGCTTCAGGCGCACCGCGTAGCCGTTCGCCGTCACGCGCAGCGTCGTGTCCTTCACGTAGAACAACGTGTTCTTCGATGCGCCCCAAATATCGTTCGCCTTCGCCGACGACAACCCGAGGCGCGTGATCTCCTGCATCGCCTTGCCGAAGGTCGGCGTGAGCGACGGCAGGTCGGTGGTGATCTGCCGAACGAGCCCCGTGACCCAATCCGGCAGGTTGTCGCTGAAGGGATAGTTGTTCGGGCCGGTCACGAGCCGGGAACCCGCCGGCTGCTCCGGACAGTGACTCCAGACCTTCAGCCACGGATACTCCGAAAAGGGAAACCAGATCGCTTCCACCCGGCCCGTGCGGTTCAGGAAATCCGCGAGACTTTTCGGCGGCGCGCCGCCGCCCTCGTCCGGCGCGGCGAACAGCGTCTGCCAGCCGATATCCATGAAACTCTGACAGCGCAGAGGGTAGTCGGGGATCACCTGTAACGTCGCGTCGACGATCAGCGCGCGGCCCAGTTGCGTGAGGAACGCCTTCGTGTCCGGCTCCCCGCGTCGGAACGTGCGCACGACATATCCGGCCGCGTCGGCCACCGGATCGGTGACGATCGCGGTGAGTTCCAGGATGCGGTTGCTCATCGAGCCGTAACTCACCGCCCAGTCTTCGAGCGGATTTGGCACCGCCGTGCCATGTCCGTTGATCGCCAGCACCCCGCCGACCGTGAGATGATTAGGCGCGGGAACATGGGGAAAACTCCAACCGCCGACGTGAAGGAACTGCATCAACGCACCCATCGTCGCGCCGGCCCCCGCTTTGACGCGCGGGCCGAGCTCACCCTCACGCGACAGGCTCAGCCCGGAAAGCGATTTGGTCGTGTCGATCAGCAGGACCTTCGGATCGACCGGGAGGCCCGGCGGAAGCGAAAGCGGCGACCAGTTGTGCATCATGCCGCGCGGTCGCACAGCGTAGCCGTGGGCCGCGGCCCAGTTGCACGCCGCCGCAGCGTCCTCCGCATTCCGCGGCGCACAGGTCCAGATCTGCGCGACCGCGATCGTGCCGTCCCAGTTCGCGAAAGGCAGACTGTTGACGGGTATTCCTGCCGGCCAGTCCGGCGGAGTCGGAAGCGGACTCGCGGGCTCCTCGATCTTCGTCAGCACGATCGACGCGTTCAGGGGTCCGCCGCTCGCCGTGTAAACCGCCGTGCGGCCATTCAGGCCAAGCGACACCTGCTCCGTCGCGGTCACCGACAATCCCAGCAGAGGGTTCAGCACGATCGAGAGCGGCTTGCCCGCGGCGAAGGTGGTGCCGGCCAGCCCGATCGTTTCCGATCCCAACGGCAGCACCCGATTCGTCGCAGGAGTGGGAAACATCCCGTCGGTGACAAAGAAGGCCATCAGATACGCGCCGCGGTTTTCGACCCGGATGTTTTGAACGGAATGCATGGAGGAGATGTCTTGCTGGATTGCGGGAATGGGAGTGCCACTGATGACCCGGCCGACGTCTGAGCGTGCCCGCCGAGCCGGCTGTCGCGCCCGACAACAGAGTCGCCCGCGCCGACCCTGTCGACCGTTTATGCAAATCCCCTACGGCGCCGCCTGCGCCGGCGCCACAAAAGGCGCTCCCCATTGACAGCGTTTGTCACCCAACCGTAATTTCCGCGCCCTATGGACAAGCCAGCCTACGTGCTCGAGTTCGAGAAGCCCCTCCGCGAACTGGCGAAGGAACTCGACGCGCTTCACCAGAAGTCGATCGAGCAGCATCTGGATCTGTCCGCCGAAGTCGCCGCGATCGAGCAGCGCATCGCCACCGCGCAACGCGACATTTATTCCAACCTCACCCCGTGGCAGCGCGTGCAGATCGCCCGCCATCCCAAGCGCCCCTACGCCCTCGATTACGTCGGGCTGATTTGCGAAAATTTCCAGGAGTTGCACGGCGACCGGCAGTTCAACGACGACCGCGCGCTCATCGGCGGCACGGCGTTTTTCAACGGCGAGGCGGTCATGATCGTCGCCCAGCAAAAAGGTCGCGACACCAAGGAAAACATCCTGCGCAACTTCGGCATGCCCCAGCCCGAAGGTTACCGCAAAGCGCTCCGCCTTTTCCGGATGGCGGAAAAATTCGGCCTGCCCGTGCTCACGTTCATCGACACCCCCGGCGCGTATCCAGGAATTGAATCCGAAGCCCGCCACGTCTCCGAGGCCATTGCGATGAACCTCCGCGAGATGGCGATGCTCCGTGTCCCGACGGTCGCGGTGGTCGTCGGCGAAGGCGGCTCCGGCGGCGCCCTCGGCATCGGCGTCACCGACCGCGTGCTGATTTTCGAAAACAGCTACTACTCGGTCATCTCACCCGAAGGCTGCGCCGCGATTCTCTGGAAAGACCGCGCCGCCGCCGCCAAAGCCGCCGAAGCGCTGAAGCTCAACGCCAACACGCTTCAGGAACTCGGCGTCGTCGACGAAGTCGTCCCCGAACCCCTCGGCGGCGCGCACCATGACCTGGAGCAATCCGCCGCCGCGTTGAAATCCGCGCTCCAGAAACACCTCAACGACCTCCGCGGCCTGAAGCCCGACAAGCTGCTCGACACCCGCTACGAACGCTACCGGCATTTAGGCGTGTTCGAGGAAAACGGGGTCGTTCATAACTGAACGAAAGCTCCAAGCACCAACCTCCAAGCTCCAGAGAAGCCCAAGCTTCAATTTCAATTCACCACCCGTCCGTTCCCCGGACGGGTTTTTCGTTCCAGGAACTCTGATCCGGGCTCATGCAGAAGACCTCCTGCGAATGACGCGAATGAACGCGAATTGCAGAGAGATGGAATCAAACATATCCGCTGCAAGGCCAAGCCACCGTTTGGCGGAAGATAATTGCTTCATTTGTATTCGCGCCAATTCGCGTGATTCGCGGGCAACCGAATGTCCCGCCCGATGTTTTACTGGAGCTTGGAGGTTGGCTCTTGGAGCTTCGCGCGCCGCGCGCGTCAGGGGCGCCTTACCGTCAACAACTCGATCTTCTCCGCCCGCGCCATGGACGCCCCGATCTCGATCAGCGCCCCGGATATCCGCACGTCGTCCGTCGCGACTTCAAAACGCCGCGGCAGTCCATCGACAAATTTGCCCACCACCGGCTCGATCTGCCGCCCCAGCACGCTGGCATACGGCCCCGTCATCCCCAGATCGCAAATGAACGCCGTGCCCTTGGGCAGAATCGCCGCGTCGGCCGTCGGCACATGCGTGTGCGTTCCCACGACCGCCGTGACCCGCCCGTCGAGATACCAGCCCATCGCCTGCTTCTCCGACGTCGCCTCCGCGTGGATCTCGACGATGATCGCGTCGCACTGTGCGCGCAATTGCTCGATCATTCGATCCGCACAGAGAAACGGACAATCCGCCTTGATCCCCATGAACTGGCGTCCCAGCACCGTGAATACGCCCACGCGGAAACCTCTCGCCTCGATGATCAGGTGATCCCAGCCGGGATTCGAAGCCGGCAGGTTCGCCGGCCGGCACACGCGTTCGATTTGCGTGATTTCCGACTCCCAGCCGCGCTGGTCCCATACGTGGTCGCCCAGCGTGATCGCATCGATTCCCATCTCGAGCAGCGAGCGCGCGATGGCCCCGGTGATCCCGTTTCCCGCCGCCGAATTCTCGCCGTTCGCGATCACGAAATCGATGCTGTGCTCGGCGCGCAGTCTTTTCAGTCGTTCGTTGACGATCTCGCGGCCCGGCCGGCCCACGATGTCGCCGATAAAAAAGAGCTTCAACATCGCCAGCACACGTGAACCCCGATCCCCCAACGCTCAACACCGAACTTCGGCGCCCGCCCGCGCGGCGATCGCTTGATTCTCCGGCTCCCGGCGCGCCATCCCGTAGGCCGGGTCTCCGACCCGCCCTGCCGGCGTGCGAAGCGCGGGTCGGCCCCCCCCTACTGGAGACTCGTCTTGATTCCTCTCTGAAATTCGAAGTTCAGCGTTCAACGTTCAACGTTCAACGTTCGAAGTTCCTCCGCCGCCGCCATCCCGAGGCTTGCCACGCCGCGGCCCGGTCGTCCTTGCTAACCCCTCACTTTTCAAACCCGCCGCCCATGAAGACCACGACCTCCCCCGCCGCGTTTCCCCAACCTGAAATCGGCCGCGAAATGAAGGGCTCCGACGCCGTCGTCGAATGC
>JAEYYL010000047.1 GCA_023430825.1 Verrucomicrobiota bacterium
TACCCGGGCACACCAACCATTCCACCGTTTATTTTCTGCGGGGAAAGCACCTCCTCTTCAGCGGCGACGGTATCGGCTCGGGACACGGCGTGTGGATTTTCTCCGCCGAGGGTTTCGCGCAGTATCGTGAGAGCGTCGACCGGTTGATTGCCTATATCCGCGATCCGGACCACCGGATTGACGAGAGCCGGCTGCTCGTTTTCGGCGCCCACTACTGGCAGAAGCGCGAAAAGGAAAAGCTTACGATACAGTATATCCTCGATATGCAAAAACTCATCGACGAGCTGAAGGCCGGCACGGCCCGGGAGGAGCGGGTGGCGTTTGGCCCTTATCTCAATCGGAATTTCATCTCGGGCGAGGCGATCATCACCTGGAACAAGGCCGACGCGGAGCGCTTTCACGCGGAATAGATCGCGGGCGAAACGGGAGGGCAGGACACATCGCTGCGTCGAAGAGGTGACGCCCATCCCGGATTCTCGCAAACAAGCGACTTTACGTCTGGCGTAAATCGTTTGTGGTTAGAGGCACTCCTTCGTGTCAGTGGACGTCCGCTTCACCTTGTCTTATGCCTCTCTTACGCCCCGTCCTCGTCGTGATATTTGCCTTCACGGGCACTTGTCTTCGGGCTCAAACCTATCCTCAGACGGTGGGAATCGATCCGGCCTTCCGCCCCGCGGTGGAGACGCTGGACGGAGCGATCTACGCCCTCGTTGCACAGAGCGACGGCAAGTTCTATGTGGGCGGGCAATTCAGTCGGATAAATGGCGTGCCGCGACGTAATCTGGCGCGGTTGAAACCCAATGGGGAAGTCGACCTCGCGTTTGACCCGGCCGGCGGACCAGATGCGGCGGTGCGATCGATCGCGCTGCAAACTGACGGCCGAATTGTCGTCGCGGGAGATTTTAGCAGCTATCGATCCGCATCGCGCGAGAGAATCGCGCGCGTAAAGCTAGACGGCACGCTCGACGAGACATTCGATTCCCCTTTCGCGAGACAGACCGCTTCGATTTACGCCCTCGCCGTGCAAGCCGACGGGAAAATCCTCGCGGGCGGCTTCTATAATTTCCCGAACTTGCGAACAGGACTGGTTCGGCTCACCTCGACCGGTGCCGTCGACAGCACGTTCGCGGCTCAAGGGGGCCCGGATGCTTCCGTTTACGCCTTGGAAAAGCTGGAGGGGAATCGCTTTCTCGTTGGAGGCAGTTTCGCGAAGTATGCAGGGGCTCCGCGCCATGGGGTCGCGCTCATCGATGCGAACGGAACTCTTGATGCGACGTTCAAAAATGAAACGCCCTCCGGCTTGCAGGTGAGCGCCATTCGCGCGGCCCCGGACGGTAAATACATCGTGGGGGCACAGAATGCTTCAGCGAACCTGATCCAGTTGGCCGCGAACGGCGCGTGGGAGAAGAATCTTCCGATCGCCGTGGGTGCAGACTGTGCCGTTACCGCGATCGGATTCGATGTCTTCGAGCGCATTCTCGTGGCCGGCGCGCTGGCCGCCAAGGAGACCGGACACCAGCGCATGGCGAGATTCCACTCCGATGGAACGCTCGACACCACGTGGAGCGATGCGTCAATTGACGACAGCGTTCACGCGCTGCTGGTGCAAAGGACCGGGAGGGTCGTGATCGGTGGGGCTTTCAATTCCGTGGGCGGTATCTCTCGGCCTGCGCTAGCCCGTCTCGACGTCGATGGCAGCGTCGATCCCGAGCTGACCGCTTCGGTGATGGGGGGTGGCGTCATCCGAGTGCTCGAGCGTCAAATCGATGGGAAGCTAGTGATCGCGGGTAGCTTCACCCGGATCGATGGCGAAGCGCGCGAATATGTGGCGCGTTTGAATGCCGACGGCTCTCTCGATCGCGAGTTTAAGCCCACGCTGACGACGCCGCCCTTGAATCCTTCCATCTACCAGGAGCAAGTGTCCACTGTGGCCCTGCAAGCGGACGGCCGGATTCTGATCTCTGGCGACTTCTCGGCGGTGAACGGGCAGCCGGTTCCCAAACTCGCACGGCTAAACGCCAACGGCTCGTTTGATCTGAGTTTCAATCCCGGCACCGGGCCGGACGGGAGAGTAACGGCCATGCGCGAGCAATCGGATGGGAAGATAATCCTGGCGGGTTCTTTCAGCAATTACGCGGGGGTAAGGCGTTACGGCGTCGCTCGGATTCTTTCCAATGGCACGTTGGACACGAGTTTCGACCCAACCGGTTCCGGGCTTTCGACCCACGGGATCACGAGGGTCGAAGTGGACAGCCAAGGAAGGATCCTCGTGCTCGGAAGCGGTGGGTTCGACAGTTTCGCTTCGGATGGCTCGAAGGCGGGAACCTTCAGGCTTCCGTTGAATAACTCGTCATGGCTGAGAGCCCTTCAATTGGCGCCCGATGGAAAATTTTTCATCGGCGGGATCGTGGATATCAATTATTTCCTCACCGACGACTACGTTGGAGGAAAGGACTACGCCGTTGCGCGATTTTCGAGCTCGGGGCGGTTGGACACAAGTTTCGCCAAGGTTTCTTATTCCGACTACGGGGTGGTGGGCGATATGTGCCTGCAGGGCGACGGCCGGCTCATCGTCGGGCGCGCGGCCAACGCTATTGGTTTCACCACGAACACCGTAGGCCTGGTTCGTTACGAGGCATCTGGAACAATCGATTCGAGTTTCACCGCGCTTCGGCTCCGTGATCCCGGATTCTACCGTCTTCTTTTGCTCAGCAACGGAACGCTGATCGGTGCGGGCGGCCGGTTTTACGATGGAGCTGCCGACCGCGACGGGATTGTGCGCTTCGCCGCGGCCACGGCGCCCAATTTCACTTCTCCCAGCACCGCGGTTTTCGTGCGAGGCACGGAGACCTCGTTTACGCTCACAGCGACAGGAGTTCCCGCGCCTCTGTTCACGCTGGTCGGCGGAGAACTGCCGTCGTGGCTATCGTGGAATGCAACGTCGGGGATCTTGTCCGGTGTGGCAACGGGGGCAACCGGCACGGTCGCCCAACTGGTTTTCAAGGCCGCCAATGGAGTCGGAGGGGAATCGCTGCGAACCGTTTCGATCGTGGTTAAGCCGCGGCCGGGCGTAAAAGTCTCGCCCGGCTCGATTGCTGTAGCCCCTGGCGGCGAGGTGACGTTGACCGCGACTGCCGAGGATTCTCTGGCCCCAGCTTACCAATGGCGGAAAAACGGCGTCACATTAACGGGAGAGACGGGCGCTACGCTAAAGCTGACGCAGGCATCATCATCGACGCCGGGCGCCTACACCGTAGCCTTGACTGATTCTGTCGCTTCGACGGAAAGCGAGCCCGCGTTTGTCGAAGTGACATCGACCGCCAAAGTCATTGGCGCTGCCAACGAACTGGAGCCGCGAGACATTCGCCACCCCAACGGAAATGTTTTCGATCAGGTATTGCTGGAAGGCGACGCCGCAACGATTACCGCGGATTACTCTCCAAATCCTGAACTCAATCAGATCACCCGGATTTCGTTCATCGATCTCGACAACGATATCGTGCAAGTGGAGTTCAGCGGCCCTGGATCGCTTTCCCTCGTGCTCCAAAACCCGGCCGGGCCCGCGCTGCCGGTGAACTACAACCAAAAAATAAACTATATGAAAGGGCATGCGGGCATCGTGATCACGGGCGCGACGGAGCGAACGCACGTGACGGTCTTCAGTGTAGGACGTGCAACGGCCGTGAATCAGGCGCTCTTCAGAAGCGACGTTTCATACGGCGGAACGGCGGATTTGGCGTTCATCGCCATCGCCAGTTTCAACGGGCGTTTCGGCGGGGTGCGAGCGGCCAACGCCAGGTTTTATGCGACCTCGGGTATGACCGGCGTGTTTGCGCCTAACGTCCATTTTGAGGGACCGGTTTATGTTGGAAACATCTCGGCGTTCGATGCGGCCCGTCCAGTGATCCAATTGGGTTCAGTTGCCGACGCCCGCATCACGGGGGGAGACCTATGGCAGGCGAATGGTCGTGAACTCGAGGTCGCCGGGATCACGCGATTGCTGTTCTCGGCCGGCAGCGATTCGCATGGGAATCTTCTCGGGGCCGAAATCAATCAGGCCACGCTCGTCCACGAAGGCGAGGATGTGACGGAGGCTGTCATTGCATATAGCCCCAAGCAGTAGCTGAGCGTGCTTGGATGAAGTCGATTGCGATGGCTTCGACCTGGCGTGAACGATGTGCAGGCTAGCTCTATGCTGAAGGTTTTACGCAGTATCGCGAGAGCGTCGACCAGCTGATTGCCCATACCCAAACCCGGATTACGGGATTGCCTCGCCTCCGCAGGACAGTCGTGCGGGAGAGAAAGCGCCGCGGGCGGTCGGTCACGGCAACACCACGCGACGGCCTGTGCGGGCGCTCTCGCGTGCGGCGTCCAGGATTTCCACGACGAGCAGATTGTTGTCCAGCGACGAAAGATCGAACGGCTCGGGCTGTATCCGACCTTTGACGACGGCGGCGAGATAGGCAAAGGGGTCGTCGTAGGGATCGGCGCGCTCCGGGAGCGTTGCGGTGCCCTCGGCTTCGTCGCCCTGCAGGCGGACTCGCAGGATCGAGCGGTCCACGCTGACGACGCTGCCGGTTGCACTGACCGAGCCGACGGGGTCAGGCCGATAATTGTTGATTCTGTGCTGGTCAGGGCGGGTGTTTGCGGTTGAGTTGCAGGTGTGGCGCGGCGAATGAGGATCTAGTATCCCGGGGCGAGGTATCATGTGATCAATCGCGGGAATTACCGTCGGGACGTGTTCGAGAGCGTCGGAGCGGCTAAGGCCTTTGAGGTGACGTTGGAGGAGACCTGCGAGAAGTTTCAGTGGCGGCTTCATGCCTATGTGATCATGCGAAACCACTTCCATCTGGCGGTGGAAACGGTGGAGCCAAATCTGGTGGACGGGATGCACTGGCTGCAGAGCACGTTCGCCACGCGCTTCAACCGGCTGCGGGCGGAACGCGGGCATCTTTTCCAGGGGCGTTATCAGTCGTTGCTGATCGAGGACGCGGGTGCGTTGGCCCGGGTGGTGAACTACGTCCATCTCAACCCGGTGCGCGCGCGAATCGTAGCGGCGGAGCAGGTCGCCTCGTTCCGCTGGAGCAGCTTGGGAC
>JAEYYL010000057.1 GCA_023430825.1 Verrucomicrobiota bacterium
TGAACTCGGGGTTGAAGCCGAGCAGGTCGTGCAGGACGAGCACCTGGCCGTCGCAACCGCCGCCGGCGCCGATGCCGATCGTGGGGATGCGGAGGGCGGCGCTGACCTCGCGCGCGAGCGCGGCGGGCACGCACTCGAGGACGAGCGCGAAGGCGCCGGCGGCTTCCAGGGCGGCGGCGTCTTCGCGCAGTTGCGCGGCTTCGCCGGTGTCGCGGCCTTGGACGAGATAACCGCCGACGGCGTGCACCGATTGCGGCTGGAGGCCGAGGTGGCCCATCACGGGAATGCCGGATTCGACGAGGTGTTGAATGACGTCGGCGTGGCCGCGCACGCCCTCGATTTTGACGGCATGGGCACCGGCGCGCATGAGCTGGGCGGCGGCGTCGAGCGCATGGGCGGAGCGTTTGCGGGCGGCGAGAAAGGGGAGATCGGCGACGATCAGCTTGTCCGGGGCGCCGCGGGCAACGGCGCGGGTGTGCAGCGCCATCAACTCGACGGTGGCGCCGAGCGTGTCGCGTTCGCCGTGCATCACCATCATGGCGCTGTCGCCGACGAGGAGGGCATCGACCGCCGAATCGGCGAGCAGACGCGCGGACCAGGCGTCGTAGGCGGTGACGACGACGAGCTTGCGGCGTTTGGACTTGGCCGAGGCGAATTCGCGAATCGTTGGCATGCGCGGAAAGGGATAACGAACACACTTGCCCGCCTCGCACAAGGGCGGGGTGCGTCAGCACGGTGGGGCGAGGGCGAGGCGGCTCAGATAGAAGCCTTGGTCCCGGCGGTTATTACTTCAACGCGGGCCCTGCGACGGGGCAGACGGGGCGAGTTTGGCCAGGGCGTCGTCGAGCAGTTGCACGCGGAGGGGCTTGGTGAGGTGAATGACGAAGCCGGCGGCGTGGCTGCGGGCGATGTCGCTTTCCATGCCATAGCCGGTGAGGGCGATGCCGGCCAGGCCGTGTTTCTGGCGCAACTCGGCCATGAGGTCGTAGGCGTTGCCGTCGGGCAGGCCGATGTCGGAGACGACGAAGTCGACGCGTTCGTGCTCCATCAAGGCGCGGGCCTCGGCCATGGTGCCGGCGGAGACGACCTCGTAGTGGCGGCGCAGCAGGAGTTGTTCGAGGGTGGCACGGGTGGGGGCGTGATCCTCGACCAGGAGCACGCGGCCGCGGAGCACCTGGGGTGCGGGTGAAGCGGGTGGCGTGGGCGCGCGGGTGGAGTCGCTGCCGGCCGGGCGCGAGGTGGCGGGTGCGTCCTGGCGGAGGAGGGGCAGCGTGAGGGTGAAGGTGGCGCCGCGGCCGCGGCCTTCGCTCGCGGCGCGGATCGTGCCGTGGTGCAGTTCCACCAGCATGCGTGAGATGGCGAGACCGAGGCCGACGCCGCCGAAGCGGTGGGAGCCGCCGGCGCCGGCGTGATCGCCTTGGGTAAACGCATCGAAGATCCGTTCGAGTTCGCCGGGGACGAGGCCGATGCCGCTGTCGACGATTTCGACGGAAACGGTGTCGGTCGGCGCGTCGATGCGCGTGACGATCGTAATCGTGCCGGCGTCGGGGGTGAATTTGACGGCGTTTTTCAGCACGTTCCAGAAGACCTGTTGGAGCCGCACGGCATCGCCGAGGACGGCGGGCTGGGTGGCGGCGAGCTGGAGCGTGGGCACGATTTTTTTCGCTTCGAGTTCGCCGCGCACGGTGGCGAGGGCGTCGCGGAGGATCGAGTGCACGTCGTGCGGGCGCAGATCGAGGAGGAGCTTGCCGCGGGTGATGCGGGTGAGGTCGAGCAGGTCGTCGATGAGGCGGGCCTCGAGCTCGACGTTCTTGCGGATGGTGGCGAAGTCGGCGCGGACGCGCTCGGGCAGCGCGGGGTCTTCGGCGGATTCGCTGGCGAGGAGGAGGACGGGGTTGAGAGGGGTGCGGAGTTCGTGGGAGAGGGCGGCGAGGAAATCGTCCTTGGCGCGGGCGGCGGCGAGGGCCTCGTCGCGGGCGCGTTCGAGTTCCTTTTCGGTGCGTTTGGAGGCGGTGATGTCCTCGGTGACGGCGAGGGCGGAATCGACGATGCCCTGGGCGTTGCGGATGAAGGCGACGCTGTTGCGCACCCAGACGAAGCCGCCGTGGGGCCGGTCGTAGCGGGCCTCGACGACGAACGAGGAGGCGTCGCGGGCGGAGTGTTCCATCAGGAACTGGTGATGGCCGAGGTCGGCGGCGTGGAGGATGTCCTGCATGCGCAGCTGGAGCAGTGCTTCGCGCGGGCGGCCGACGATTTCGCAATAGCGGTCGTTCACCATGACGAAGCGGCCGGTGAGATCGGTCTGGGCGATGCCGGAGCCGGCCTGCTGGAAGACGGCGGAGAGGCGTTCCTCGCTCGCGCGCAGGGCGGAGTGGCTCTCCTGGATCTGGTTCAACATGGAGTTGAACGCTTCGGTGAAACCGCCGATCTCGTCGTTGCTCAGCTTCACGGCGCGCACGCTGTAGTCCTTGTTTTCCGAAACGATGCGGGCGGTGTGGGCCAGGCCGAGCACGGGCTCGGAGATCAGTTTCTGGAAATAGCTGGAGAGGGCCAGGGCGATGCAGGCGGAGCCGGCGAACACGGCGAGCAGCGTGAGGCCGTAAACGCCGAACCGGCTATACATGCGGGCGAGGTCGCCGTGGATATACAAGGTGCCGACGCGGCGGCTGCCTTCGACGACGGGATGAAAGACGGTCACGTCGTGCCGGCCGAATTTGATGCCGTCGGGTCCGGGGTTGGCGGGGAAGGCGACGGTTTCGGCGGTGGCCGCATACGAGGCGTAGAGCTGGCCGTGCTTGTCGAAGAGGGCGGCGGAAGCGATTTCCTGTTCGGCGCGGAGGCCGGAGAGGATTTCGGCGGCGAGCTTCCGATCGTCGTAGATCAGGACCGCGGTGCTGTTCGAGGCGACGAGCTCGGCGATGGTGAGCAGCGTGCGCCGGGTCGTCTGCTTGTAGTCGTTGAGTTCATACGTGAGCAGCGCCAGCCCGGTGAGGCTGAGCGCGGCGAGGCAGGTGAGGAGGATCACCCCGACGAGCTTCTGCTTGATGGGCAGGTCGCGGAAAGCCATCGGTCAGCGGTCCTGGTCGGGGTTTACGATTTCGACGACGCGAAGGAGTTTCGCGCTCAGGGTCAACGAGGCGGCCCGGGTGGCGTCGAGGTTCACACGGAGGCGGATCTTGCGATCGGGTCCGCGGCGAAAGGCGACCATGCCGCCACGGGCGAGGAAGCCGTCGAAGTCGGCGACGGTGAGGACGGGCCGGTTGCCGAGGGTGGACAGGATGTGCGGCAGACGGGAGCGTTCGGTGGAGCTGATGTAGAGCACGTGGGCGTGGCGCGCGGCCTCCGGGGTGTGGAACCGTTCGATGACGATGCGATGGCCGTTCACCGTTTCGTGTTCCACCAGTTTGTCCAGCACGTCCCCGAACGGGTCGGGCCCGAGAATGCCGATGACCAGGCGTCCGTCGGCGGGCGCGAAGGCGGAGGGCGGCCACTCGGCGAACTGGGTGAAATGGTAGAGCAGCGTGGCCTTGACGTCGGTCTCCTTCGAAAGGTCGGCGGCGGCGAGCGGGGTCAGCAGCGTGCAGGCGGCGGCGACGGCAGCGAGTGCGCGGCGCCAGGGCGGGGCGGCCCGGGAGCGGGCGGATGGCGGCGGGGCGGGCATCCGGCTCAATATCTCCAGGTCGCCTTCAGCGTGGCGCTCGGCCCGATGAATTCATTGAGGCTGTTGGTGGTGACGAGTTCGCGGTGCAGACCGTGGAACAGATTTCGCCCGCTGAGCGAGAGATCCCAGCGGTCGGTGGGGGCCCAGGCGAGGCGCAGATCGACGACGGTGTAGGCTTCCGATACGGGATCGGGCCGGCCGCCGACGTGGCGCACGGTGGCGTCGAATTCGAGGTTCCAGCGCAGGCTGGCGTGAGCGCTGACGGTGACGATATGGCGTGGGTCGTTGCCTTCGGTGTTGCCGTGGGCGATGTCGCGCGTGCCGGGCTGTTCGATGAAGTCGAGGTCGAGGAGGCGGTGGCTGAGTTTGAAGAACAGCCGCGCATGCGGTTGATACATCACGGTCGTTTCCACGCCGAAGGAGCGGGCGCGCAGGTTGTTCTTGAACGTGTAGGGGAGGGGCGCGGCGCCGAGCGGCTCGGTGGTGCGCAGGTGGTCGTATTCGTTGTAGAACGTCGCGACATCCACGGTCGCGGTTTCGCCGAGCCGCTGGCGCCAGCCGATTTCGTAGGCGAGGGCGGTTTCCGAGCGGAAGTTGTCGGTCGCCTGCACGAGGGTGATGCCGCCGAGGTCGAAGCGCAGATCGTGGTCGACGCGGACGGGTGGGCGCACGGCGCGCGAGAGGGCCGCCCACCAGGTGGTGTCGGCGGACGGGGTCCACGCGGCGCGCACCGAAGGATGATATTCGAAGCCGGTGAAGGCGTTGTGCTCGATCTTGCCGGCGAGCGTGAGCGACGTGAGGCCGGGCGAGATCGTCCACGTGTCCTGAAAATAGCCGGAGACGGTGTGCGTGGTGCGGCGGGGCGGGTCCATCGTGGCTACGCCGATCTGCTCGATGTGATCGCGGGAGACAGCGGCATCGACGCCGAAGAGCAGGTCGTGCGCGCCGACGGGGCGGCGATGCTTGACGTTGAGCGCGGTGGTGTTGCGGGTCTCGAGCCAGTTCAACGGAATGAAGCGGCGCGTGTGGTCGAAGTAGGCGAGGACATCGAGGTCCGCGCCGCCGGCGAGCGAGCGGGTGACGCGGGCGAGCACGTTGGCGCCGGAGACCTCTCCCTGCAGGTGGTCTTCGGGCGTGCCCTTGTTCGTGTAAACGTCGCCCTGCACGGTGGCGTGCGTGTCGCGATCGATGCGGGTGTCGACGCGGAAGCCGCTTTGGAAAAAATCCGTCGGCGGTTGGGCGCGCCGGCCGTTGGCGAGGTAGGTCCAGTCGGTTTTGAAATATTTCGCGTAAGCCCGGTAGTGCGTTTCCCGGCCGATGCGTCCGCCGTGGCGGAGAGCGACGAAGCCGGGGTCGTCGGTGCCGGCGCCGGCGCTCACCAAGGTGCCCTGGGTGTCGCGGGCGGATTTGGTGACGATCTGCACGAAGCCGTTCACCGCGAACGAACCCCACAGCGCGCCGACGGGCCCGCGCACGACTTCGATCCGGTCGATATCGTCGAGGAGCGTATCCTGGGCATCCCATTGCACGCCGGAGAAGAACGGCGTGAAGAGGCTGCGGCCGTCGAGCAGCACGGAGATTTTGTTGGCGGCGAGGACGTTGAAGCCGCGCGCGCTGACGGCCCAGCTGCGGGCGCTGGGCTGCGCGACATCGATGCCGGTGGCCAGGCGCAGGGCTTCGGGGAGGTTTTGCGCGGTGGAGCGGCGGATCTCCTCAGCGGTCAACACCTCGATCGCGCCGGGCGCCGCCCACCACAGCTCCTCTTTGCGTGACATGGTGGTGACCTGCAGGCTGAGCAGCTCTTCGAGCGACATTTTTTTCATGCTCTCGATGCTGGCGAGAAGCGGCTGGCTGCGGGCGGGTGCGGCGAGGCTGCCGGCCAGCGCGACGACCGCGGCGAACGCCCGGCCGCGGAGGAGGCTTCGCCGGAGAAAAGCGGGGGAGCGGAAGCGCGGGGTATTCATGCGGCGGGGAGGAAGCGGGAGTGTGGGTTGGCGCGCGCGGCGTCGAACGGCGGCGAAGGTGGGATTCGCCGCGGAAGTTCAACGCAGGCGTTTGAGTTGCGCCAGAGCTTTGTCGAGCGCCTCCATCCGCACCGGTTTGGTCAGGTGAAGCACAAAGCCGGCGCTTTCGCTGCGGGCGAGGTCCGCCTCCATGCCGTAGCCGGTGAGCGCGATCCCCTGCAGACCGTGACGTTGCCGCAGTTCGGACATCAGTGCGTAGCCGTTCCCGTCGGGCAGTCCGATATCGGACAGCACCAGATCGAAGGGTTTGCTTTCGGCGAGGGCGAGGGCTTCCGCCGCGGTGGCGGCGGACTGCACCGCGTAGTTTCGCCGGCGCAGGAGCAGCTCGAGCGCCGCGCGGGTGGCGGCATGGTCTTCGACCAGTAGGAGGCGACCCGCGGGCGGATGGCCTGGCTGCGGGGGCGCAAAGGGTGTGGCGCTGGGCGCGGGCGTTGCCGTGGCGCCGCGGTCGTGCGCGGCCAGCGGCAGGCAGATGCGAAACAGCGCGCCGCGCCCGCGCCCGGCGCTCTCCGCCGCGATCCGGCCGCCGTGCAATTCAACGACGCGCTGGGAGATCGCCAGCCCGAGCCCCAGCCCACCGAAACGATGCGAGCCGCGGCCGGACGCGTGGTCGCCCTGCGAGAATGCATCGAACACGCGGGCGAGTTCCTCGCCGGTGATCCCGATGCCGGTGTCGGCGATCTCCACCACGACTTCGCCCGCATTCGCCGGCACGCGCAGGGTGACGGACACCTGTCCGCCGGCGGGCGTGAATTTCACGGCGTTTTTCAACACATTCCAAAACACCTGCTGCAGGCGCACCGGGTCGGCGTCCATCGGTGGGACGGCATCCGGCAGTGCGAGCGACACCTCGATGGTTTTGGCGGCGAAATCGCCGTGCACGGTCGCGAGGGCGTCGCGCAACACCGCCGCGACATCCGTCGGCCGGGTGTCGAGCACGAGCTTGTTGCGCGTGATCCGGGTCAGATCGAGGAGGTCGTCGATCAGGCGCGCTTCGAGTTCGATGCTTTTGCGAATCGTTTCGAAATCCGCCTGCAGGGCGGGCGGGAGGGCGGGGTCGAGCGCCGCCTCGCTGGCGAGCAGCAGCACCGGGCTGAGCGGGGTGCGCAACTCGTGCGACAGCGCGGCGAGAAAATCGTCTTTCGCGCGCGAGGCCGCGACCGCTTCGTCGCGGGCGTGGGCGACCTCGGCCTCCGCGCGTTTGCGGTCCTCGATGTCCACACAGGAGCCGATGTAGCCGGCGAACTCGGTGCCGACGTGGCGCGGCACGCCGCGGCTCAGCATCCAGCGATAGACGCCATCGTGCCGCCGCAGCCGGAATTCCGTCGTGAACGGCTGGCGCGCCTCGAACGCCTCCTCGAAGGGTCGCTGCGCGTCCAGCGCGTCGTCGGGGTGCACGCGGCTCGTCCATCCTTCCGCCAGCACCGCTTCGAGCGAAAGGCCGACGAAGTCCAGCCACGGCTGGTTGACCCACAGGCACTGTCGCGTGGGCCCCGTCATCCAGATGAGCACGGGTGCGTTATCCGCGGCGGCGCGAAACCGCGCCTCGGTTTCGCGCAGCTCGATGGTGGCGCGTTTGCGCTCGGAAACGTCGACCACGACGGCCAGGCCGCGCGCCGTCCGGCCTTCCGGATCGAGCACGGTGGTCGCGAACACATCGAGCCAGCCGGTCGTGCCGTCCTTCCGCAGGTAGCGCCGCTCCGCGGTGAACGCGGCGAGCTGGCCGCGCGCGAGTTCCTGGGCGATATCCGAGTCGGCCTGGCGCTCGTCTTCCGGCACGAGTTCGCGCCAGTTCTTGCCCACGAGTTCGGCCTCGGTGTGGCCGAGCATGCGGCTCAGGGCGGGATTGCTGCGCACGATGCGGCCGGTGAGATCGCATTCGAAGATGCCGACTGACGCCTGTTGAAACACGGCGCGGTAGCGCTCCTCGGATTCCCGCAGCGCCAGGCGCGCGCGTTTTTCGTCGGTGATATCCTGAAACACATTGATCGAGCCCAGCACGCGACCGTCCTCCGCCACCGTCGGCGCGAAGCTGAAGGCGGAAATGTAGCGCGTGCCGTCGGGGCGCTCCACCCACGCTTCGCCGTGCCGCATGGTGCGGCCTTCGCGCATTCCGACGCGCAGCGGCCGCTCGCTCTCGGGCACCGCCTCGCCGTCGAGCGAGTAAACCTTGAAGCGTTCGGCGAACGCCACGTAGTCGTCGCGCAGGGCCGGTGCGCAGCCCCAGATCTCGGCGGCGCGGGGGTTGAAGAACGTCACGCGCCCCTCGGCATCGCAGGCGCAGACGCCGACGGGCAGCAGCGACAGGAGCTGTTCGAAGCGCGCTTCGCTGGCGCTGACCTGCGCCGCGGCACTGCGCCGCACCTCGGCCATGTGGAGGTTCGTGTGCACGCGTGCGAGCAGTTCGCGCGCGCCGAAGGGCTTGATGAGATAGTCGTCCGCGCCCGCGTCGAGCCCTTCGACCCGCGACTCCTCGCCCGCGCGGGCGGAGAGGAGGATCACGGGGATCGCGCGCGTCGCCGGGTCCGCGCGCAGCGCGCGCGTCAAAGCGAAGCCGTCCAGCCCGGGCATCATCACGTCGCTCAGCAGCAGGTCGGGCCGCCAGGTTTGCGCGAGGGCAAGGGCGGCGGCGCCGTCGGCCACCGCTCGCACTTCGTAGCGTTCCTGCAACAGGCGCTGCACGTAGGCGCGCATGTCGGCGTTGTCGTCGGCCAGCAGCACGCGCGAACGCGTGCGCGAGCGTTCTGGGGCGGACGCGGGGGGATCGTCGCCGGCCGGCCAGCGCCGCGATTCCTCGACGAACGCCTCGTGGCGCGCTGCGGTCGAGGTGAGTCGCCGCGCGGCGCCGATACGATCCGGCGGTAGGTGCGCGCGGCCGCGGGGGAGCCGCACGGTGAAGGTGGAGCCCTCGCCGGGCCGGCTTTCCAGGGTCACCGTGCCGCCGTGCAATCGCGCCAGTTCCTGCACCAGCGCCAGGCCGATGCCAGTGCCCTCGTGGGTGCGACTGAACGCCGCCTCGACGCGTTGAAACCGCTTGAACACCGTCGCCTGATGCTCCGGTGCGATGCCCGAGCCGGTGTCGCGCACGCTCAGCTCGAACTGCGTGTCGCCGTTGCGCAGTTCGACGATGATCTCGCCACGGGCGGTGAACTTGTAGGCGTTGGACAACAGGTTGAACACGATCTTCTCCCACATGTCGCGGTCGACATAGGCCGGCTCGGCGGACGACTGGCAGGCGACGACGAGGTGCAGCCCGGCCTTTTCGATGGTGGAGCGAAACACGGCCGCGAGTTCGGTCGTGAGCTCGGCGAGATCGACCGGTTCGTAGCTCGCGTCGATCCGGCCGGCCTCGATGCGGGAGAAATCGAGCAGGGAGTTGACGAGTTTCAGCAGGCGGAGGCTGTTGCGGTGGGCGACCTGCAACTGCGCGCGCACGTCGGTGGTGAGTGTCGCCCCGCGCGGTCCGAGCAGTTCCTCGAGCGGCCCGAGCATCAGGGTCAGGGGGGTGCGGAACTCGTGACTGACGTTGCTGAAGAAATCCGTTTTCGCGCGGTCGAGCTCCGCCAGCGCTTCGGCGCGGCGGCGTTCCTCGGCATACGCGCGCGCGTTCGACACCGCGGTCGCGACCTGTCCCGCGGCCAGGGCGAAGAATCCCTGATAATCGCGATCGAGCGCCCGCCGCGGGCTCGCGCCGAGCACCATGAATCCATACGGCAGGGTTTCGCCGGGCCGTGCGATCGGCTGCACGACGGCGGTGTGCACCGGCTCGGGCCAGGGTCCGGCCGGCAGGTCGCCGAACCGCGCTTCGAGCCGTGGGCGCACCAGCGGTTGCGCTGCGGCGAGGGCTTCGCGAAACCCCCACGGGTCCTCGCTGGCCGCGTCGACCAGCGACACCGCCGGCGGCGCCGCCCGGCTGCCGGATGGCAGGTCCGCAGGCGTCACGAGGCGCAGCGTGCGTGCGTCGCCATCGAGGAGATAAAACAGGGCGAAGGGCGCATCGTGCCGGTTGGCCGCGAGCACTTCGCCCGCGATGCGGCAGGCGTCCTCCGCGGTTTTGGCCTCGGGCCCTCGCGCGCCGAGTTCGCGCAGGGTGTGCAACCGGCGTTCACCGACGACCTGCGCCGTGGTTTCGGTGATCGCGGTGAACACGCCGCCGACGCTCCCGTCCTCGACCCGCGTCGGCGCGAAGGAGAACGCGAAATAGCATTCCTCGTTGTAACCGTGCCGCCGC
Source organism: Verrucomicrobiota bacterium (assembly GCA_023430825.1). GTDB lineage: Bacteria > Verrucomicrobiota > Verrucomicrobiia > Opitutales > Opitutaceae > Opitutus. The sequence goes on from JAEYYL010000057.1 coordinate 9,917, forward strand.
AGCACGAGCAGCAGGTCGTCGGCCCACGACGCCTGGCCGGTCGCCTCGACGGTTTCGAGGATCGGCCGGATCGCGGTGTCCCAGATTTCCGGCCAGACGGCGATGTAGCTCTCGCCGAGCGCCCACGGGTGTTTGGCGCCGACGATCGGGGCATAGGCGTCGTTGTAAAAATAGAGGCGGTCGGGGCCCCAGATGATGCAGATGGGATGGCGCGACGACAGGCAGATGCTCAACGCGGTGCGCAGGCTTTGGGGCCAGCTTTCCACCGGGCCGATGGGCTTCCGGGTCCAGTCGATCGACCGCAAGATCGCGCCTGCCTCACCGCCGCCGAAGAACGGATCGCCCGCGGCGGAGCCTGCCCCGACCGGGCGCGAATTTCCCTTTTATCGAAGCATGGACCAACGATGGACCGAGAGTCCGGCGTTCAGTTTCCCGCGGCCGGCAAAAGAAACGAGAACACCGAACCCCCGCCGGCAGGGGCATCGAATTCGCACCGGCCGCCGTCGAGTTCCACGAGCCGGCGCACGATCGCGAGACCGAGCCCGCGGGGCGCGCCGGGCTCGTGCAGCCGCTCGAAGGGATGGAACAGCAGTGCGCGTTTCTCCGGCGGCACCGTGCCGTTATCCTTCAGGAAAAACCGGTAACCGCCGCCCTCCGCCGACCAGCCGGCCTCCAGTTTCGCGCCTTGGCCGGCATGTTGCAGGGCATTGCCGATCAGCTGCCGCCAGACGAACTCCACCCAGTTCGCATGCGCGCGCACCGAGGGCCAGTCCGCCGGATGCGTGAGCGTCGCTCCCGCCGCGAGCAGCGCGCCTTCCATCTGCTGAAATGCATTCCAGAAAGGGAGCATCATTCCGACCCGCTGCGCCGGTTCGCGCGAGGCCACGCTCTTGGAGATAAAACTCATCCGCTCGATCAGTTTCACGAGTCCGTCGGCCGATTCGAGGATCGGGTCGGTGAACGCCACGTTCTCGGGCGACCCCTCGGCCAGAATTTCGCGGAGCATCTCAGTCGTCGTCAGCACGCCGCCCAAGGGTGAGCGCAGATCGTGCGCGATCCGAAAACCGAACGTCGCCAGGTCGCCGCGAAACCGCGCGTTGTCGCGCGCGAGCCGGTGCTGCGCGAGGACGCTGCGAAACACGCGAGCGACCAGCGCCGGCTGCCACTCCGCGCGCGCCACCACCTCGGGAGCGTCGGGGTCGATCCCTTCCGGTGCGCGCCCGAGAATCGCGACGGCCCAGCGCGGCAAGCCGGACGCGTCCACCGCGGCGCGCGCCTGGGCCACGTCATCCGCCGCTGGATCGCAGAGCACGAGCAGGTGTTCGCCGCCGCGCGAGGATTTCTCCGCGGCCTCGGCGAGGCTGGTGCAGGACTCCACCGCGGCGTGAGGCTGCGCGTGTTTCGCGGCGGCCTCGACGATCGTCGCGAAAGCCGGCTCGTCGCCGAGACGCATGACGCGAAGGACGGAGTCGAAGGAGGAATTCATGCGGAGTCGGAAGGGGTTAACTTATTGGGCGGTGAGCGGGCGGAGACGCAACTCTTCCAGGATGGAGCCGCGGCGCCCGCGCCGTCGTTTGCCTCCGACG
>JAEYYL010000077.1 GCA_023430825.1 Verrucomicrobiota bacterium
CCGCTCAACCGCGGAAGCCGGATGGTAAACGTCGCCCCCCGGTCCCGGCCTTCACTCTGCGCCGTGATCCGGCCCGCGTGTAATTCCACCAGCATGCGCGAGATCGCCAGCCCTAGGCCCAACCCGCCGAAACGATGCGCGTTGCCGCCCAGAGCGTGATCCCCCTGCGAAAACGACTCGAAGCTCCGCGCGATCTCCGCCGGCGTCAGGCCGATCCCTGTATCCGTTATCTGGATATCGATCTCGTCCCCCTGGTCCCGCGTCGCCACCACGATCCGTCCCTCCGGGGGAGTGAACTTCACGGCATTCTTCAACACGTTCCAGAACACCTGCTGCAGCCGCGTCGCATCGCCCTGCACCACGGTTGCCGTCGCCCCGAAGTCGAGCTCGAGCGCCTGGCGCTTCTGCTCGAGTTCGCCCCGCACCGTCGCCAGCGCCTCGCCCAGCACCGCCTGCACGTCCACCGGTTTCAGATCCAGCGAGAGCTTGCCCTGCGTCACCCGCGTGAGGTCCAGCAGGTCGTCGATCAACCGCGCTTCGAGCGCCGCATTCTTCGCGATCGTCGCAAACGCCTCGCGCGCCGCCGGCGGATAATCCGGATGCTGCGCCGCGTCGCTCGCCACCAGCAGCACCGGATTCAACGGCGTGCGCAACTCGTGGGACAACGCCGCGAGAAATTCGTCCTTCGCCCGCGCCGCCGCCACCGCGGCATCGCGCGCCTGCGCGATCTTCGCCTCCCCCTCCCGCCGCTCCGTCACATCCACGCAGCCCGCCGCCACATAATCGCCCCCCACGCCGCGCGTCGCCTTGCCCTTCGTCGACAGCCACCGCGTCGCCCCATCACGCCGCACCACCCGGAACTCCGCCGCAAAATCCGCCGCCCGCTTCGCACAGCCTTCAAGCGTCTCCCGCACCCGCGCCTGCTCCTCCGGGTGCACCAGCGCGATGAAATCCCCCAGCGCCCGCAACGTCCCGCCCTCGCGCACCGCCAACAGCGTGTTCAGGCTCTCGTCCGATTCGAACGCCCCCGTCGCCACGTGCCACACGAAGGTGCCCGTCGCCGCCGCCGTGCGCGCCGCATCGAGCCGCTCCTGCTTCTCCTGCAACGCCTCCGCCGCCGAGATCATCGATCGGTTCGCACACACCAACTCGGTCTCGCGCGCCGCCAACCGCTCCGAGGTCTCCTTCAACGCACCGAACACGATGTCGGTCTCCGCAATCCCCGTGTCGCCCTCCCGCAACACCCGCCCGCGCCCAATCGCCTCCGTCGCCCCCACCAGCGTCTGCATCGCCGACACCACCCCGCGGCTCGCCCACCACCCCACCACCGCCGCCCCCAGCCCAAACACCAGCGACACCCACAACGACACCAGCAGCAACTGCTCCGCCGACGCGAACAGTTCCTCCGCCGGCGACGCGATGATCACCGCCCAGCCCCACTTCGGCGAATGCGTGAACGCCGTGATGCTCTCCACCCCATCCAGCGTCGTGCTCTCCATCACACCCTCGTCCCGGTCGCGCAGCGCCCCCGCCATCCGGTCGCTCACCTTCGCCCCGATGAACTCCTCCGCCTTCCGAGAGCGCGCGATCACCCGCCCTTCCCGATCGACGATCGTCACCAGCCAGCCCGGCGCCGCTCCGCCCTTCGCCATCGCCTCGCCGAAGACCCGCGGCGTCATCGTGAAATTCAGCACGAAGCGCAGCTGGTCGCCGCGAAAAATCGGCTGCGAGGTGAACACGACCTGCCGCCGGCTCACCTGCCCGAGCGTCAGATTCGAAACATACGGCTGCCGGTTCAGCAGCACCTGCCGCATCTCCGCCGGCACCGGCATCGCCGGCAACGCCTCACCAAACGGCATCAGCGTGTTCATCCCCTGCCGGCCGTCCGGCTCGAGCAGCGACACCCACTCGTCCAACCCCGACACCACCGCTGCCGCCTGGTCGCGAAACGCCCCGAAATCGCTCCGCTGCAAACGATCCGACGTCGCCAGTCCTTCCAGCAGCGCCTGCCGCTCCACCAACGCCGCATCCACCAGCAGCGACGTCGCCCGCGCCGCCCCGATCAGATGCCGCTCCAGCGCCCGCCGCTCATGGCGGTAACTCTGCCCAATCAGCCACGACACCAACACCGTGGCAGGCAACAGCACCGCCGCCACCAGGACAGCAAGCCGCCCCCGAATGGAGCGGTGGAAAAACGACAGGACGCGGCGTGGCACGAAAGGCGAACAGCGAGTTCAGCCGCTGCGCCGAGTCAAGACCTCGCCCGCACGCCCGCGCTCCGCTCACTCCCCGCGCAACGCCGCCAGCACCGTGCCCGGCGTCAACAGCTCCGGCAGCAACACCGGCTCCGCCCGCCCGGGCAGCCAGATCAGGTTGAACGGCACCGCCGAACGATCGTAGCGCGCGAGCTCGGCCGTGATCCGCGGATCCTTGTTCGTCCAGTCCGCGCGCAGCGTCGCCACGTTCCTCGCCTCGAACTCGCGCAACACCTCGCTCGAGCCGAACACCACCTTCTTGTTCGTCTGGCACGTGAAACACCACCGCGCCGTGAAATCCACATACACGATCCGCCCCGCCGCCCGGTGCTGCGCCACCGCTTCGGGACTCCACGGCTCCCAGATCACGCCCTGCGCCGTCACGCCGCTGCTCCCCGCCGGCGCCGCTTGCACCGCGCGCGGCCAGCCGAGCCAGAGCCCCGCCACACCCACCACCACCAGCGCCGCCACCCCGAACCGCGCCCGCCCCGCCGACGCCCCCGGTGCATTCCACCGGCCGTAAAACCACACCGCCAGCGCGACCAATACCAGGCCGAAGAGCACGCCCTGCAGCCCTTCCTCGCTCACCTGCCCCGCCAGCACCCACACCAGGTATCCAACCGTTGCATACAACGGAAACGCCATGAACTGCTTGAACGTCTCCATCCACGCCCCCGGCCGCGGCAGCACCTTGATCGCCCCGGGGAAAATCGACAGCAGCAGATACGGCAGCGACAGCCCCACCGCGATCGCCGTGAAAATCGCGAACGACTCGATCGTCGACAACGCCAGCGCCGCCCCCAGCGCCGGCGCCAGAAACGGCGCCGAACACGGCGTCGCCACCACCGTCGCCAGCACCCCCGTGAAAAACGATCCCGCGAAACCCGACTTCGTCTGCAGCTCCCCGCCCACGCTTGTCGCCCGCAGCCCGAACTCGAACACGCCGCTCATGTTCATCGCAAACACCAGCAGCAACACCGCCAGCGCAAACACGAACGCCGGCGACTGCAGCTGAAACCCCCAGCCGAGCTGGTCGCCGCCCGCCCGCAACACCGCCAACACCGCCGCCAGCGCCCAGAACGACACCAGCACGCCCAGCGCAAACACCAGCCCGTGCGCGACCACCTTCCCCCGCTCCTGCCCCGACTGATTCACGAACCCCAGGATCTTGATCCCCAACACCGGAAACAC
>JAEYYL010000097.1 GCA_023430825.1 Verrucomicrobiota bacterium
CACTCGCACAGGTTCGAAACCGTCCGTCAAAGGGCCGGCAGACTGGTTCACCGGCACCACGCGCATCGATCCGCTGTTCGATCCCAACGAATCGGCGCGGGCCGGAGCGGCGCACGTCACCTTTGAGCCCGGTGCTCGCACGGCCTGGCACACGCATCCACTCGGTCAAAGGCTGATCGTCACCTCCGGTCTTGGGTGGGTGCAGGGTGAAGGCGGGCCGGTGCAGGAGATTCGTCCGGGCGACGTGGTCTGGTTTCCGGCGGGCCTGAGGCACTGGCACGGCGCGACGCCCACCACCGCGATGACACACATTGCGATTCAAGAGCAGCTCAATGGCAAGGTGGTCGACTGGATGGAAAAGGTCAGCGACGAGCAGTATCGCCGATGAGACTCAAAACCGCACTCCTGTGGCTCTGCTGCCTGGGCTTCATGGCCGAGGCGGAATCGCAGGCGGCTGACGATATCCGCAATAAAGCGCCTGCGATGACTTCGATCCGAGTTCAAATCGGCGAGAAAATTTTCACTGCTCGTCTCGAGGAAAACGAAACCGCCAGAGCTTTTGCGGCGATGCTTCCGCTAAAGCTCGATATGAGTGACCTCAACGCGAACGAGAAAGTCATCGAGCTCTCGAAGAGGCTCCCGGGCGAAGTCTCCAATCCTGGGACCATCCGGGAGGGAGACCTCATGATCTGGAGTTCGCGGAGCCTGGTGCTCTTTTATAAAACGTTTCCAACGTCATACAGCTACTTTCGACTAGGTCGAATTGAAGACACCGCGGGCCTCGTCGAGGCGGTCGGTGCCGGGAACTTGACCGTGATGTTCGCGTTATCGGCGCTTCCGCCGAAGTAAGGTGACGACGCCTGATCCTAAACGCCATGAATCCAGCGGCAGATATTTTCGCGCGATTGCGGAACGGCGAAAGCATTCCCGTCAATGATCCCGAGTCGCACAAGCTTCGGGAGGTTGCGTACGCGACGAGAAAATTGCTCCTGCAATTGAATCAGTCCCCAGACCCCCAGGAAATGCGCGCCTTGCTCAGCCAGATCACCGGCATGGAAATCGACCGAAGCACCGCGATCTTCCCTCCCTTCTACGTCAATTACGGCCGGCATACAAAGATCGGGAAAAACGTCTTCATCAACTTCGACTGCGTTTTCCTGGATCTCGGCGGAATCACGATTGAGGACGGAGTTTTCATCGCTCCTAAAGCCAGCCTGCTCACGGAAGGACACCCTCTCGCGCCAGAAAACAGGCACTCGCTGACCGTGGGGCCAATCCATCTCAAGAGGAACGCGTGGATCGGTGCGAACGCCACCATCATGCAAGGCGTAACCGTCGGCGAAAACTCCGTCGTCGCGGCTGGCGCCGTCGTCACCAAAGACGTTCCTGACCATACGGTGGTGGGCGGAATCCCGGCGAAGATGATCAAATCACTGTGACGCGCCAAGCGGTACCGAGCTGAAGAAAGCGTTGCAGGGCGTTTCGGAAGGTTTAGACTGGCGATTCGCAACTGCCGCTGACCGCGGAAGCGGCGCAGTTGCCGCCGGCGGTTGCCAGCAGTTGTTCAGTTGCCTCCGCGCAAGTTTCTGAAGTCGTCGCGTTTAAGCGTGAAAAGACCGCCGGCGTCGCCACCGGCGGTCTTTCGAAAATGGAGCGGGCGAAGAGACTCGAACTCTCGACGTCCACCTTGGCAAGGTGGTGCTCTACCAACTGAGCTACGCCCGCAAAACAGGGTGTCAGAAGTAAGGGGCGGTCCGTCTCCGTCAACTGCTATTTTGCACTCTCGCAAAACCCGGCAGAATGGCCGCGCCAGCAGTCATCCCCCCCTCCGCCGCCAACGCCACGCGCGCGCCACACCGCGTTCACCCATTCAGCTTTTCTCCTCCGCTCCCGGCTCGCGCAGCACCAGGCGATCGCGCTCCTTTTCACCCTTCGCCGTCGGTCGCGCCGGCTTCGACCCGCTCGATCTCGCGACGCGCTTTTCGCCTTCGCGGTAATATGAGTAGTTGCTCGTGTAGTAGCCGTAGTCGCCGCCGGCATTCACCGGCACCTGCGTCAACACCACGCCGAGCAGCGGCGTCTGCAACGACTCCACGATCTGCTGCGCGCGCAGCACCATGCTCTGCGGATTACGCCGATGCTGGATCAACAACACCGCGCCATCCACCACACTCGCCAGCACGCTCGCATCGCTCACCCCGATGATCGGCGGCGAATCGAACACGATCTTGTCGTAACGCCCGCGCAGCGTCGTCACCAACTCGCGCAGCCGGTTCAAATGCAGCAGGCCCAGCGTGAAACCCGGCACGCCTCCGCTCGGAATAAAATCCAAATTCGGCACGAGGTCTTTCTGCACCACCGTCTCCAGCGTCGCGCGATCGAGCAGCCATTCGCTCAATCCCGGCTCGCGCGGCCGCTCCGCCAACCGGTGCTGCGACGGCCGCCGCAAATCCGAATCGATCAAAATCACGCGCTCGCCCGCCGCCGCCGTCAACTGCGCGAGCCGGTGCAGCGTCGTCGATTTGCCCTCGCCGGGTCCCGCGGAAAAAATCACGAAGCTCCCCGGCTGCCCCGCCTTCAACGCCAGGTTCAAATTCGTGTGCAGCACGCGATACGGCTCCGTTTCCGCCGGGTCCTCGCCCGCGCCGCCCAGCGGCTCGCGCTGAAAGGGAATCACCCCGAGCACCGGCAGCTTCAGCCGCGTCTCCACATCCGTCACGCTGCGGAAACTCGTGTCGAAATACTCCAGCAGCACCGCCACACCCACGCCGAGCAGCGAGCCGAACAGCAGCGCGAACGTGATGTTCAACGGCCAACTCGGCCGGCTCGGCCGCCGCGCCGGTTCCGCCGTATTCAAAATCTCGATCGTGCGCTTCGGCACCTGGAAATCGATTTCGCGCTGCCGCAGCGTGAGCTTCAGCGTCGTCAACAACCGCGTCTCGTCCTCCAGCTTCCGCGCCGCCTCCTCGAACGGTCGCATACGATCCCGCGCCGAAAGGATCTGGTCCACCTTCGCCTGCCCCAGCTGCGTCTTCAACTCCGCCACGCGCGACTCCGCTTCCTGATACGAAATCTCCAGCGCGCTCTCGTAACCGCGCAACTGCGCGTCGAGCTGTTCGCGGATCTTCGCGCGATTCTCCACCGCCGACACGCGCTCCGGATGCGCCTCGCCGAGCCGCGCCTGCAACCGCGTCACGGTCTGGTCCGCCACGAGATACGCCTGCAGCAGGTTCTGGATGTTGGCGTCCTGGATCAGCTCTGAATTCACCAAACTGACCCGATCCTCCGCCGGGATGCTGCGAAACCGCTCCCACCGCGTGCGCCGGCCGATCGCATCGACGCTCAGCGCGATCAGCGAATTCTGCATCTGCCGCAGCGTCTCGATCTCCATGTCCGAGTAACGCGCGTTGAGATCGACACCCGAGATGTTCAGGTCGTTGCGCAGCTTCTCCAGGGCATCGCGCTGCGCGCTGACCACCTGCTCCTGCGATTCCAGCTCCTTGCGCAGATGCGCCAGACCTTCGCGCTGCTCGGAAGTCGCGAGCGCAATCCGGTCGTCGGAATACACGCGCGCGATCTCGTTGGCGATCGCCGCGCCGAGCGCGGCATCCTGCGCGAACACATTGATCTCGATCAGCGACGAATTGCGCTGCGATTCCACGCGCAGCATTTTCTCCGTGAGATAACGATACGTCAGCGCCGACGGCAGCGCCCCCGGCGAATCGAGCAGCGGTGCGAGCCGCGCGTTCAAGTTCAGGTTGTCGATCACCGGATAAAGAATCTTCTCCGACTGCATGATCCTGAACTGGTCCTGCAGGAAATACGGATCGTAGTAGCTGCTGCTCTGCGCCTGAAACAACTTCACCTCGCCCTCCGGTTTCTCGACCCGGATCTTCGTCGTCGCCAGATACCATTTCGGCAGGAACGCCGTCACCGCGATCGTCGTGATGACCACCAGCGCGAGGATCAAAGCGACCAGCGCTTTCCGCTGGCGCAGCACCTGGAAAAAATCGGCGAGCGAGGCGCTGTCCTTGCTGGCGGGAGAGGAGGCCATGAAGTGGCGCGAAGCGAACGGCCCGCCGCCGGCCCCGGCAAGCTCATTGTCGGCGGGCGCATCGCCCGACGCCTGAAGGCAGGAGCCTGCTTGCAGGCGATATCGTGCATCGCAGATGCTCGACGCGCGCAATCGCCTGCAAGCAGGCTCCTACCTCCAATCACCCTGCTTCCCCCGCCGTTCAAAACGCGTAACCCGCGCTCACGCCCACGCGCTCGCGCTTCTGCCCGCGGCCCGGCGCGTCCGACTCGATCCGGTCGTAGTCGTAGCTCCCCGAAAACGACCAGTGCGGCGTCGGCAGCCACGTCAGCGCGAGGCCGACCCGCGTCGTGGTCTCGTCCGCGTCGGCCACACCGAACCGGCCCTGCAGTTGCGACGGCTCGTAAGTCACCGAACCCGACGCCACCACGAGCGCGCTGACCGCATGCTGCACGTTGAGAAAAACGCGGTTCACCCGCGTGTCGGTGTAGCTCGCGACATTCGAGGTCTCCTCGTAGGTCCGCACGTATCCGGCGGCCAGATACGAGCGCTCCGCGTAGTCGTATTTCGCCGAGAATTCCGCATAGAGCCCGCTGGAGCTCGGCCCATAAACCCGATTGCGCCATTGCTGGCCGAGCCGCGTGGACAGGCTCATCTTTTTCGCGACCGCATAGTCGAAGCCGCCGATCACGAAGTCCGTGTCCTTGTCCTTCGTGCTCCCGCCGGTGCGGTAATCGATGATCTCGCGGCGATACTCGATCACCGCCTTCGCCTCGGGCAGCAGGTCGTAGGTCCCCGCGATCCCGAACAGATTCTCCATGCGGTCGATGCTGCGCGCGAGCACGGCATTGTCGTAGTCGTAATTGACGCTGCGCGCCTTCAACACCGCCCCGAGCTTGGGCGCCGGACTCGTCGCGAAACGCGCGTTGAATTCGTTGCGCTTGAACGATTGGTCGGTGTTCACCGGCAGCCCGGCGAGCAGCGACTCGGGATTTTTCGCGATCAGGTAATAGTTGCTGACGTCGATCGTCGTCGTCCGGCTGAACGCATGCGCGAGCCGCGCCATCAGGTCGTGGCCATCGAGCGTCTTGTCGCCGGGCCGGTCGACGACGTGATCGAGCGTCAGCGTGTAGCCGAACATCGCAAACGTCCGGTCGCTCAACGAACCCTCGTAGGCGATCTTCGGCGACACGCCGTAAACCATGCTGGAAATCGCGCCGTTCTCCGCGCCGAAAATATTGCTGTCGTGCGACACGCCCGCGCGCACCGAGACCGTCCACGCCTTCTGCTGGTCCTGCTCCGGCAAGGGCGCATACACGGCCCGCGCCGGCAGCGCCGCCAACGAGCCGAGCACAAGAAGGAGACGCACGAAATTCATGAGCGAAAAAAACGGGACCGCGGACGCTAGTCTTCGCCTTCGCGCTCAAGCAATTACTTTTCCCCGGGCGGCGGCAGGGCCGGATTCATCATCACATAGAGATTCTCCGCGAGCTTCTGCGGCGCGCTCAACGGGAACTCCGGCGGGAAATTCCGGTTGAAGAGCCCTGCGTAGATCGTCCCCCATTCGCCGAAGCGATTCGTCGCCGCCGCGAGGGAATCGGGCTCCACGGGCCGCGCCGCCAGTTCGGAGAAAAACGGCCGGTCGAGCGTGCGCGGCGTCAACAACAGTTCGCCCACCGGCTGTTCGAGCGTGATCCGGTAAAAATCGCGCAGCCGCACCGGCTGCGACCACACGCGCCGCCCGCCATACCAGGCCATGCCCGCCGGCACGTCCGCCATGAGGCCGAAACGCCCTGCACGGTCACGCCGCTCGAGTTCCTGCCGCATGCCCATGAAGAGCCCCGGGAAATACGGCGGATACTGAAAATGCAGCCGCCGCGGCTCCAGCGCGTCGCGCACCAGCGGCAAGGCCTGCGCCAGCAACAGCACCGTCGCGCACACGCGCGGCCACGCGCCCAGCCGCGCATTGCTTCCCAGCAGCACGAAGAAAAAGCCGGCGCCGAACACGATGATCAACGGCGCCAGCCAGCCCGCCACCAGCCGCTCGCTCTCGCCGGAGTTGAGCGCCGCCTGCGCCAGCAGCAGCACGGCGAGCGCCGCCGTGAACACCCCGCGCAGCCGGTTCGCCACCGGCGAACGAAACGCATACAGCCAGCCCGCCACGAAAAACGCCGCGAACCACATCGCTCCACCCGACCACACGCGCGATTCGAGATTCTGCTGCAGGCTCGTGAGCGTCTTGTTGCCGAGCTTCCGCAGATCGATCGCGCGCGGCGCCGCGGACAGCGTGTTGCGCACCGTCGCCGGCTCCGCCGTGGGATCGCCCGCTTTCAGCGCCACGTTCTGCGCCGCGAGCGCCACGGGATTCCCGCTCACCGCGACATTCCGCGCGACCCACGGCCCGGCCACGACGCCGAAGCCCCCCGCCACCAGCGCAACCGCCATCACCCGCCGCCCGCGCGGAAACCGCCCCACCGCGTAACCCAGCGCCACCAGCACCAGCGCCCCCGCCGCGTATTCCGCCAGAAACAGCAGCCCGCAAACCACCCCCAGCCCGGCCAGCCACGCCGCGATCACGCCGCTTCCGCGCACCCATGCTCCCGCTACAAAGTAACCCATTGGGCTACTTTGCGGCTTGCCGGCGGACGGAGGCGCGGCCCGTGAAGGATCGTTTTCGAGGGCGTGTTCGAGGCGCGCCCAGATCCAGAAGGCGGCCACGCCGAGCAGCATCGTCAGCATCGCGCCGTTGATCGCGACCGCCTGCCGCCACACGCCGACCGAAAGCATCGTCGCCAGCATCGCCACCCACGCCGTCCGCGCATCGAACAGCCGTCGCGCGAGATCGAAGGTCAGCGCCGCGACCGCCCCCAGCAGCACCAGATTCAACCCAAGCAAAAAGTAGTCGCCCGCAAAACCGTCCGGCGGCGATGGCGCGTCCGCGAACAGCGCCTCGCGCCACTCCGCCGGCAGCAGCCGCAGCGCGCCCGCGATGGTGAGGGAATACAGCGGTGCGTGATAAAGTTCCGGATACGGCACGCGCGCGTCGAAGGGTTGTCCGCGCTCCGCGAGAAACGCGGCAGCCTGCGGATAGTTGACCAGCGTCGTGAACCCCTCGCCGCGCGCGAGCTGCCGTCCCACGTCGGCTTGCAAGAGCGTCGCCTCGCTCGTCGCACCGTGAAACTGCCGCCACGAAACCCACAGCGACAGCACGATCAAACCCAGCAGCGCCGCGCCGAGCCGCACCCAACGCGCTCCCCGGCCCATTTCGAGCCAGTGGATCGCTTCCTGGAGACTCCGCGGACCAGCCATAAAAAAGAGAAAATGCTAAGGGGCGGCTGTCCCAGCCGCCCGGAATTTTGCGACCGCGCAACCCCGGGCACGTGGATACGTGCCTTACCCTTTGGCGGGATCGCGCATCAATCGGTCACGTCGAGCTCCGGCCATTGCGCGATCTTGCGGTGGAGCGTGCGGCGGCTGACGCCCATGAGTTCGGCCGCTTTCGTGCGGTTGCCGCGCGATTTGATCAACGCTTCGCGCAGCAGCCGCTTCTCGTTTTCCTCCACCGACAGCGAGCCGCCTTGCGCCGTCGCCGCCGGCGCCGGTCCACCGCCCGCGCCCGCCGCCGTTCCGGCGGCGGGTGAGGTGACCGCGGTGTCGCGATACTTCGGTTCGAGATCGTATTCCGTGAAACTCCCGCCGCGCCGCAGCACGACCGCGTTCTCCGCGAAATTGCGCAGCTCGCGAATGTTTCCCGGCCACGCATACGCCTGCAGCGTCCGCACCGCGCCCGGCTCGAGCGTGAGCGGCGGCACGCCGTTCTCGTCGGAGAACACTTTGATGAAATGGCCCAGCAGCAGCGGAATGTCCTCGGGCCGTTCGCGCAGGGGCGGCATCGCGATGCGGACGACGTTCAACCGAAAAAACAGGTCCTCGCGAAACTTCCCCTCGCGCACCATCTGCTCGAGCGTGCGATTCGTCGCGGCCACCAGGCGCACGTCGAGTTCGATCGGTTTCGAACCGCCGACGCGCTCGATCGATTTCGTCTCGAGAAACCGGAGCAGTTTCACCTGCGTCGACGCGGAGATTTCGCCGATCTCGTCGAGAAACAGCGTGCCGCCGTCCGCCGATTCGAAGCGGCCGATCCGTCGCTCCGTCGCGCCGGTGAACGACCCGCGCTCGTGGCCGAACAGCTCGCTCTCGAGCAGGTTCTCCGACAACGCCGCGCAATGCACCGCGATGAACGGCCCGCGCGCGCGCGGACTCGACTGGTGAATCGCCTGCGCGATCAACTCCTTCCCGGTGCCCGATTCGCCTTCGACCAGGATCGTCGCGCGCGACGGCGCCACGAGCCGCACACGGTCGATCACGTCCTGCAATTTCGGCGAGTGCCCGATGATGCCCTCGAAGCTGAACTTCTGGTCGAGCCGCTCGTGCAGCTGCTTCACCTCGACCTCGAGCGTCTTGGTTTTCAGCGCGCGCTGGATCAACACCTCGAGCCGTTCGATGTTCACCGGCTTCGTCAGGAAATCGACCGCGCCGCGCTTCATCGCCTCGACCGCCGTCTCGATGTTGCCGTAAGCCGTCATCATCAGCACCGCCGGCCGGTTCGGCAGCGAGAGCGCCTTGTCGATCACCTTCAGGCCGGACTTGCCCGGCATGCGCAGGTCGGTGAGCACCACGTCGAACGGCTGCGCGTCCATCAGGTTGAACGCCTCGTCCGAGTTGGCCGCGATGGAAACGTCGTAGTTGTCCACCAGCGCCTGCTGCAGCCCTTCGCGGGTGTGCTTCTCGTCGTCGACAATCAGAACGCTCGGCACCATGGCGTTAGGAATAACCGCGGCGCAGGAGGGTCAACGGGAAAGAATGGCACACTCGCCGCGGAGCGCTTCAGGTCGGCTTATCTCCCGACCGCTCCATCAACAAATTCCTGATCTCTGCATCGTCGCCGCAACCGGAACGCAGGTGAGGCGTCCATAGCCGCACGATGCAACAGCCACACCCGCTTTGGCCGAGAGGCGTGAAGGCCGGACTCCTGCTGGCGTTGCTTCTGGCGACCCCGCTCTTCGTCGCGATTTTTGCCGATGTGCACGACAGCGCCGTGACGGCGATCGCCGACGCCGACCTGCCGGTTTCGAGCGTCGCACCGTAGCGACGAAGCTTATGGAGCCGCGGCGCCCCCCGCCGCGCGCTGGCCGATGAAAACCCAAGCGCGGCGAAGGCGCCGCGGCTCCAGCCAATGCCCAGGCAACGCCCTCAGCGCGATCGCTCAGCGATCCGCGGGCTTTTTCTCCGCGAGTTCGTCCCCATTCTGGCTGACCAACCGCTGCGCCATCGGCGCGAGCCAGCTCAGCGTCAGGCTCGGTGGCGGCGAGGAATCGACCAGAGCCAGGAACTTGTCGCGCCGCTTTTCGAGCAGCCGGCGCAACTGGGCCTGCTGCGCCTCGTCGAGATCGAGATCCTTCGTGTTCCACTCCAGTCGCATCGGCACGACGACGATGGCCAGCATCTTGTAGAGCGGTTTCTGCTGCAGGCTCGTGATCTCCTCGGGCGTCAACGGCGTCGAAATCATCCCAGCCGCATCCTCCTTCGCGCGGAGGTCGGCATATTTCCTTACGATCGCCTGAAACTTTTCGCTCTGGTCCGGCCGCAGGATCGCGTCGATATCGCGGTCCATCTCGCGGTCGATCTGCAGCATCCGCTGGCGAAAACTCTCGATTTGCGGGCGCAGCCGTTCGATTTCCGCCGCGAGTTCCGCCGCCTTGCTGGCGGGCGCGGGCTCGCTCGCCGCGGCGGATTTCATCACCGGCGACAGCTCCCCGAGCAGCGTCGGCGGCTTCGGCACCTTGCAGGAGTTGCGCTCGCTCCACACGCCGGCGCCAAAGCCGGCGCCGAGCACGGCGATCGTGAGCAGGGCGATCAGGACGCGCTGTTTCATCGCAGTTGCGCCAGCAGCTCCGCCTCGGCGGCGATTTGCTGCCAGCCCGCGAGATTGCGGGCGGTTTCGTTGGCCGTCATGTGCGTGTGCACGAAAAAGATCAGCACGAGGCAGACCGCGGCGGTCGCCGCGCTCAACACGCATTGGCTGGCAAAGCTCGGCGCCATTTCGCGCGCGGCGCGCAAGGTGCGTTCGGCGAAGCCGGGACGCAGCAGCCCGGAGGCATGGTGGCTTAACGCGAGCCAGGCGTAGGATTCAGGTTTCATGTGGTCGTTGATAAAATTGTCGGAGCTTTTCCCGCGCGCGATGGAGCCGCGCCTTCACCGCCATCACGCTCGTGCCGGTCGCCTCGGCCATCTCGACCTGGCTGCGGCCTTCCTGCGCGAGCGCGAGCAGCGCGCGATCCTTCGGCGGCAGCTGCTGTAGAGCGTGCCGCAACGCGTCGAGTTCCTCCGAGTCCACCGCGCCGGGCGGCTCGGGAATGTTTTCGTGCTCCGCCGCGAAGGGCGTGAAAATCCGCCGCAATTTCTGCCGCCGCAGGTGATCGATGCAGGTGTTGCGCGCCAGCCGGAAGAGCCACGCCTCGAACTGCGCCGCATCGTGCAGCCGGCCGAGCGCCCGGATCATCTTGATGAACACCAACTGCGCCAAATCCTCCACCGCATCCGACCGCCCCGTGATCGCGTAAACGAAGCCCGCGATCCGGCGTTGATAGCTGAATATGAGCGTCCGCTGGGCAGCTTCGTTGCCCTGTTGCGCCAGGCGAACGAGCTCGTCCAGTGCCATGGGAGGAGATGAATCCATGCGGGTGCATGCGTCTGCTCCGCCTGACGAAGACGTTGTAGGGAAGTTGCGGATTTCACTTTCATCCCGAAGCTCGCGGCGGCGTGCAACCTTTCTTCGCATCCGGGCTCTCGCGCTGAGGGGAAAATCTCCGCCGCCACCGGGTCCAGCACGGTTGCCCGCCCGCGTTTCTGCGCATCGTTGGCGGTTGCAATTCGAGCCTCGGGCTGGATCCACGGTGGCACCCGACGTCCCCGTCGGGTTGAAGGTTTTTCGCTCTCAAACAGCCCCGCGAGGACTCGCGCTCGCCGCCAGCTGCGATCGCACGCCGGGGTCATGCGGTTGAGAGTTGAGTGCCGAGGGGCGAGAGGAAACCAAAAGGTTGGTTTGCTTCCCGCGTCGCATTGCTCGCGAACGCCCACGGCAGATCGGTCTCTCGGCGCGCAACTCTGCACTCTCAACGGAATTACTCCGCCTGAGCGGGACGGAGGCGCGCCGTTACTGCAGCATGCGCACGCGGCGGTCTTTGCGCGGGAACTGCAGCGTCACCAGCGTGCCGACGCCTTCCTTGCTCTCGATCCCGATCTGCCCGCCGTGATCGCGCATGATCCGCTGCACGATCATCAAGCCCAGCCCGTGCCCCGTCGCCTTCGTGGTGTGATACGGCTGAAACAAGCGCACGAGATCGTCCTGCTTGATGCCCGCACCCGTGTCGCCGAAGAGCAGGTAAACGTTGTCGTCATCCGCGTGCGATCGGATCTTCAGCTCGCCGCCCGGCTGCATCGCCTCCACCGCGTTTTTCACGATGTTGAAAAACACCTGCTTGAGCTGGTTGCGGTCCGCCATCACCGCCGGCAGGTTCTCCGGCGTCTCGGCCTCGACCGAAATCTCGCGATCCGCCAGTTCGTTGTGCTGAAACCGCAGCACCTCCGCCAGCACCTCGGCGAGATTCGTCTCCACCAGATCCGGCGCACGCGGACGAATCGCCTCGAGAAAATTGCTGATGATCCCGTCGAGCCGGCGCACCTCGCCCTGACAGATCGCGATCGAATCCGCCAGCGCCGCCGCGTCGCTTTCCTTCGTCGCCTTCAACTTTTTCAACCGCCGCTCGATCAACTGCAGGTGAATCGTCAGCGAGTTCAGCGGATTGCCGAGCTCGTGCGCCACGCCCGCCGCCAGCAGCAAAATCGACGACGTGCGCTCGCTCTCGATCCGCGCCTCCGTCGTCTGTTTCTCCCGCGTGATGTCCGACAGGATCACGGCAAACCGCCGCGCCGCGCCGCGCCCTTCGCCGCGAAACGGCACCATGTAAAGCCGCACGCTGCGCGGCTCCGGATACGTCAGTTCGAACTCCCGCGCCACCACCGGCTGCGCCGTCGCACCGTCCGCGCCCAGCGCCGCCTCGAGCGACATCCGCAACCCCGGCACCAGCCGCCACAGCGTCTGCCCGGACAAATCCTCGTCGCTCAACCCGATCAACCGTTGCGCCGAGCGGTTCGCGTATTCGATGCGGCCGTCCGCGCTGATCACGAGCACGCCTTCCTGCAGCGTGTTGAAGATGTCCTCGAACAACCCGCGTTCGCGCGCGAGCCGTTGCACGAGATTCGAGAGATTGACCGCATCGAGCGACTCGACCCGACCGAGCACCCGATCGAGCGAGGAGTTCTTTTTGCCGGGCATGCGCCGAGAAAAGCGGAAGGTCTGAAAAACTGAAAGGCTGAAGCTGCACCCGGTGGCGAGGAACCGTTTGTCATCTATTATATGACAAACCGCCGAAGCGACTCTTTCAGCCTTTCCGCCCTTCAGTCCTTCAGTCTTTTCAGAACATCTCCATCTGCGCCGGGTCGACCCGCACCGCGAGCAGCTTCCGCAGGAACATCTCGCGATGTTCCAGACACCGCCCGAGCCGCAGCACCGCCTCGCGATGATCCTCGGTCCCGTAGCCCTTGTGCCGCGCGAAACCGTAGCCGGGAAACTTCGCGTCCAGTTCGCACATCAACCGGTCGCGCGCGACCTTCGCGACGATCGAGGCCATCGCGATGCACAGCGACCGCGCATCGCCGTGCACGAACGCCGTGTGCGGATACGGAAACCCGCGCAGCGCCAAGCCGTCCACGAGCACGCGCGCCGACACCGTCGGCACAAACGCCGCTCGCTCCTCGAAACTCGTGAACAGATCCGGTTCCGTTTTTCGCTCGAACGCCTCCGGCGGATGAATCGCCTCCAGCGCGCGTCGCATCGCGAGCTTCGTCGCCCCGAGAATGTTGAACTGCGCGATCTCGTCCACGCCCGCCACGCCGAAATGCGCGTGAATCAGCCCGTTCGCCGCCAGCACTTCGAACTCCTTCCACAACTCCTCGCGCTGCTCCGCGCTCAACAATTTCGAGTCGTTGACCCGGCCCGCCTTCGTCACCGCCCAGCGGCTCTCCAGAAACTCGCGCTTCACCAGCACCGCCGCCGCCACGACCGGCCCCGCGAACGCGCCGCGCCCCACCTCGTCGACGCCGATGAGGCTCTCCACGCTCTCGATCTGCTTCAGATCGAACGCCCGCAATTGTCTCCGCTTAGGCATCAGGTGGAACCCGACGTCCCGTCGGGTTGGTAACGCCAGACAGCGCAATCCAGCCCGACGAGGACGTCGGGCTCCACCGCCAGGCAATCAGGAAGCTGCGCCACTTCGCTCACCATTCCATCTTCTCCCGTGGTTCCGGCAGCGGCAGCTCGTCGAGTTTCCCCGCCGCCGACACCACTTCATACGCCGTGCGAAAATGCAGTTTCGCGAACTCCTTCAATCCCTGCGCGCCGAACTTCGCGATGATCTCGTGCGCCTGCTGCTTCACCAGCGGTCCCGCGCCCTTCTGCAGTTTCGCCCCGAATTTTTTCGAGAGCAGGTGCATCTGCCGCACGAACTCCGCGCGCGCCACCACCGACGCCGCCGCGACCACCGGGTCCTCTTCCGCCTTCGTGCGCATGCTCAGCTCGAAATCCTTCACGCCTTTCTTCGCCAGCTCGCGCTGCACCAGCGGCTGTTCAGTGAACTGGTCGAGCAATCCGCGCGACACGCGTTTCACCGAGAGCGCCTGCTCAAGCGCCGTCGCGTGCTGCCATGCCAGCAGCCGGTTCAAGTTCGCTCCCGGCCGCGACATCAACTCGTTGTATTTCGGCATCCCGCAAAAACACGTGCGCACGACTACGCCCTTCGTTTCGCGGATGGCCCTGTCGAGTTCGATGATTCGCTGCTCGGTGATCTTCTTCGAATCCTGCACACCCGCCTTGCGCCAGCCCTCGATCGCCGCCTTGTCCGCAATCACCGTCGCCGCGATCACCGGCCCGAAAAAATCGCCCTTGCCGCTTTCGTCGAGCCCCGCATGCGGCTCGAACCAGTCGGGGTGCAACACCTCGTCGTAACCGAGTTTGGCCGCGCCCGTGACTTCCGGCTCGAGGGTCATCGTCACGAATTCCTCCGTGCCCTTCCCCGCGATCACGACCTTGCCACTCGTGTAAGCCGCCACGTTCACCCGCGCCGCGTCGGACTTGTAGGCGAATCGCGTGTAAGCGACCTCGAACGGTGTGAAACCGCGCGCGGCGCAGATCGCACGGAGCTTCTCCATCTGCGTGTCGTCGAGTTTGGCGGTGTAGGACGCGAGCTTCTTCGGCGCGGCGTCCTCGGTCGGCTTTTTCGGCATGGAGGCCAATAGCCGCAAACCGCCGCCGAAAGCGCAAAACAGAAAAACGGGCGCTTCCCTCGTTCCCGCCAAAACCCGGACCGCCCGCGATCACGCCAATCAGCGCGAATGATTTTCGTCCGCCCTGAATACGGCGTTCACTTTGCCACTTTTGAGCTTCATCCCTATTCGCGACAATTCGCGTGATTCGCGGCGACGCCTTGGGCTCCGCCGGTATTTTCCTTGCGCCTTCTACGCCTCTTTGCGGCCAATCCCTCCGACATGCCGAGCTCTCACGCCACCGCGCTGATCGCGGCGAAGCCCAACTTCCAAACCGCTCTGCTCGGCTGGTATCGCACTCACGCCCGCGATCTCCCGTGGCGCCGCACGCCCTCTGCCTACAAAACGGTCGTCAGCGAGTTCATGCTGCAGCAAACGCAGGTGAAAACCGTGCTGCCCTACTTCGCCCGCTGGCTCGACGCATTGCCCGATTTCGCTGCGCTCGCCGCCGCCCCCGAAGCGCAAGTCCTGAAACTCTGGGAAGGCCTCGGCTACTACTCGCGCGCGCGGAACCTCCACAAACTCGCACAGGCCGTCGCGGCCCGGCCGTCGCTCCCGCGCACGCCCGCAGAGTGGCGCGAACTCCCCGGCGTCGGTCCCTACACCGCTGCCGCCATCACGAGCATCTCGTTCGGCGCGCCTGCCGCCTGCGTCGACGGCAACGTCGTGCGCATCCTCGCCCGGCTCACCGCCGACGCCACGCCGTTCCGCGATTCCGCCACCGCCTCGAAAGCCTTCGCGCCGCTCGCCGACGCCCTCCTCCCGCACGCCTCGCCCGGCGATCACAACCAGGCGATGATGGAACTCGGCGCGACCGTGTGCTTTCGCCAGAAGCCGCTCTGTCTCACCTGCCCCGTGCGCAACTTCTGCGCCGCCGGCCGGCAGGGCGATCCGGAGAACTACCCGCGGCTCGCGCCGAAGGAGATCGAACAGCGCGCCGTCACCCGTCTCTGGTGCGAACGCGATGGGGCCCTGCTGTTGCACCGCGCCGCCGCCGACTCCCGCCGGCTCGCCAACCAGCACGAGCTCCCCACCGCCGAGCAGGTTGGCGTCTCCACAAAAGCACTACGCGCAGCCGACCTCCTCGCCACGAAGCGCCGCGCCATCACGCGTTTCCAGATCACCGAGGCGATCTACGCATCGCCTCCGCCCCGCGGCGCCCTCGCATCCGAACTCGCGTGGATTCCCTTCACCGACCTCGGCACGATTACGCTCTCCGGCCCGCACCGTCGCTGGATCGGCGAGATCCTGGCGCAGCGCTGAGCTGCATTCAGGAGAACAGGCGTCCCGCCCGTTTCACCGCGCTGCACCCGCCTCGCGCTCCCACCGCGCGATCAACTTCTTCATCCCCCGCGCCCGCGCGCGCAACGCCGGTGTGCGGCCCTGCGCGACGCAGCGTTCAACCAGCGCTTCGATCTCCCGGCGTTCGCGATCGAAACGGGAAGCCCGGCTCAACCGCACCAGGCATTCGAGCGCGACCGCCTGCACAATGCTGCTCCGGTCCTCCATGTAACCGCGCACCCGGGCGAGCGCGCTCCGACGTTCGGCCGCGGTCAGCGCCGACAGCCGCGGCAGAATCTGACAAACGTGCGACCGCACCACCCAGTGATCAATCGCCGCCACGCGCTCGAGCAGTTCGCGTTTGTAGGGCTGAACAAGATCGGGCCGCATCGCCGAGACCTTTTCCAACGCATCGCAGGCCCGGCCGCGAATCACTGTGTCGTCGCTGGCGATCCCATCGAACAACTCGTCGATCGACTCCGGCTGCGCAAGCACGCGCTCCGCCACCTCCGCCGATCGCCCCACCGTGCGCAGATCGCCGCCTGCCAGCATCTCCAACAACGTGCTCATGGGTCCCTGCCGCTCCCTCGTTCCTCCGCGCCGTCGCGATTCGGAATCGCGCTCAACCCAACAG
This sequence comes from Verrucomicrobiota bacterium, assembly GCA_023430825.1. Lineage (GTDB taxonomy): Bacteria > Verrucomicrobiota > Verrucomicrobiia > Opitutales > Opitutaceae > Opitutus. The sequence goes on from JAEYYL010000097.1 coordinate 16,392, forward strand.
CGCCTCGACCGCCGCCTTCGACGCCTTCACGCCCTCCACCGACACGCGCGGGCTCAACTCCAGCACGAGCACGTGCTCCGGCCGCCAATACTCGCTCACCATCTTGAAATCGATGTGGCCCGTCCCGATCGGCTGATGGTCCTGCCCCTGCGCGTTCACGTCGTGCAGATGGAAGCCGATCGTGCGCGGTTTCATCAGATCGAGCTGCAGCCGGTGATTGATCATCCCCATCGTTTCCTTGATGTCGGCATGACCCGTGTCGTGCCAGTAACCCGCCGACGCATCCGCCGGCAGCCCGGAGATGAACGCCGGAAAGTCCTCGTCGACCGGGAGCTCCTCGAACTTCTCCCGGTTCTCCAGGCCGAGTCGCACGCCCTTCTGCTTCGCATAGGCCAGGACCTCGTTGACGCTCTGTTTCGTCTGCTCCCAAAACGGCGCCATTTTCTTGCGCAGCTTGGCGCGCGATTTTTCGAGCAAGGCGCGATAAGCCTCGTCCTCGACCAACTTTCGATCCGCATGCCGCGTCGCGTAGGCGCGCAACTTTCGCCCCGGGTTCAGCCAAAAAAACCGCACGCTGCCCAGATGGCAGACCAGCACCGTCGCCTTCACCTGCGCCGCAAAATCGATCGAGCGCTTCGTATGCCGCAGCCACTGTTCGTGCTCGCGCAGATCGTCCGCCGACGGCTCGAATAGATTCGGCGCCGCGTGCACCACGCCGGTCGGCAAGGGACAGAAGTTATGCGTCGAACTGATCCTGATCAGCCCCTCCTCCACCGCCCGGAGGATGCCCGGCACGAGCGTGATCCGCACCCCGTGGCTCAACTCCAGATACTCGAAGCCCAGCCCCGCCGCTTCCCGGGCCATCGCATAACCGTCGTTGTGACGATGCGAGGACCAGCAGGTTGAAAGCGAGAGCAGCGGCTTGGGCATTACGCGTAAAAAGAGGGGATTAACCTATCGCGTTGCACGAAAAAAGAAAGCCGCGCCTCCAATCGGAGACGCGGCTGAAAATAACATGAGGGCCGAGGCTCTTTTAGCTCTCGTAGCGGCGGCGCAGCATCTGGGTGAAGGCCTGGACCTTCTCCTTGCGGCGGCGCTTCTCGCACGGCTTCTCGAAGTAGCGCTTGGCGCGAACACCCTTGATGATGTTCTCGCGGTCGAGCTTCTTCTTCATGCGACGGATCGCACGATCAACCGGCTCGTTCTTACGGATTTTGATTTCGATGGACATGTGGGACGGACGGATGGGTGAAAGGAAAAGCGGTAAATAGGCCAACCCGTCCGCCGCGCGTCAACGGTCTTTTTCGCCCCATCCCGACCCCGCCGACGCGAACCGGAGAAAGGCCGGATTTCGCCGGAATTTGCCGAAACCGCATTATTGCAGAGAACTTGGCTTTTTCCCTGCAGCGGCTACGCCTCGATCCCGTCCCTTCCATGGCGAATGCATCCCCGCAATTCCTGACCACGCTCTGGAACGAGGTGCTGCTGGCCGGCCGGGAGCCCGACTCCGCCGCCGGTCGCGAAGCGCTCGCGCGCCTGTGCGAAAACTATTGGTATCCAGTTTACGCCTACATCCGCCGCCGCGGCCCCCCGCCGGCCGACGCGCAGGACCTGACCCAGGCCTTCTTCGCCCACATCCTCGCCAGCGGCTTCTTTGCCCGCGCCGATCCCGCCATTGGCCGCTTCCGGAATTTCCTGCTCGGTGCCCTGCGGAACTTTCTCGCGACCGACCACGCGAAAAAAAATTCCCAGCGCAGCGGCGGTCGCCACGAGAAAATCCCCATCGACGCCAACCTCGCCGAGTTCTGGTTGAGCGCGGAGGCCTCCCCGGAAAACGACCCCACCCGCGCGTTCGACCGCTCCTGGGCCAACGCCCTCATCGCCCAGGCTGTCGCCGCGCTCGAGCGCGAGCACACCGAGGCCGGCCGCCCCGCCGTCTTCGCCGCGCTGAAGGAATTCCTCCAGCGCACCGCCGGCCCCGGCGAATACGACTCCGTGTCGCGCGACCTCGGCATGACCAAGGGCGCCATCGCCGCCGCCGTGCATCGCATGAACCGCCGCTTCGGCGAACTCGTGCGCCAAGCCGTGCGCGAAACCGTCGCCTCCCCCGACCTGGCGGACGAGGAACTGAAATTCCTGTTCTCCGTCCTGCGCGGTTGAAACGCCATGCCCCCGTCGTCGCGCGCATCCGGCTTCTGCCCGCAGTGCGCGCGCCCGCTCGGCCCCGGTCCGGTCGAAGCTCTCTGCGTGGCCTGCCTCACCCGCCGGCTGCAAACCGCCGTCCCTCCGGCGGACGACATCCGCCCTCCCGCCGCCCTGCCCCCGGGCTTCGAATTCGTCGAGTCCCTCGGCCACGGTGGCATGGGTGACGTGTATCTGGTTTTTCAGGACAACCTGTCGCGCTACGTCGCGCTGAAACAATTGTCCGGCGCCTGGCAGCACCACCCGCGCGCCCGCGAGCGTTTTCTCCGCGAGGCGCAGGCCGCCGCCCGCCTCTCGCATCCGGGCATCGTGCCGATCCTCCAGATCGGCGCTGACGCCCCCGGCGTCTGGTATGCGATGGAATACATGGAGGGCGGCGACGTCGCCCAACTTCTCGCCCGCCGCGGCGGGCGGCTGCCCTGGCGCGAAGCCGTCGCACTCGTGCAGCAGGTCGCCGACGCCATTCGGCACGCCCATGCCGCCGGCGTCGTCCACCGGGATCTCAAACCCTCCAACATCCTGCTCGACGCCGCCGGCGCCCCAAAGGTCGCCGACTTCGGCCTCGCGTGGCTCGCGAGCCACGAAGGCCGCGATCTCACCGCCCCGGGCGAAATCCTCGGCACGCCCGCCTACCTGCCGCCCGAAACCCTGTCGTCCGCCGGCCGTTCGCACGATCCCCGTCTCGGCGACCTCTATTCGCTCGGTGCGCTCCTCTTTCACCTCGTCGCGGGGCGGCCGCCTTTCGCAGGCCAGTATCCCCGGGAAATCCTCGGCGCGATCGCCAATGAGCCGGCGCCGCGTCTGTCGTCCGTGGCTGCTGATCCCGCGATCCCCGACGCACTCGACGACGTGTGCGCCACATGCCTGCGGAAATCGCCGGCCGATCGCTACGCCTCCGCCAGCCACCTCCTCCAGGCGCTGCACGCCTGCACCGGTCCTCCGCGCGCCTGGCACCGCTGGCGGCGCCGGAGCTGGCGGCTGGCGCTATGCGCCGTCGCCGTGCTGGCCCTCGCCGCCGCTGCCGTCCAGTGGAGCGATGCCCGCCCTTGGGAAATGTTGCGCGGCCTCGTCGCCACCCCCGCTCCCGTGATCGCCATCGTGCCCCTCGAGCCGGTCGGCACCGACGACGCCACCGCGTTCCTCGCCTCGGCCCTGCAGGACGAACTCGCCTCCACCTTGACCCGCATCACCGATCTCAAGGTCATCGCCACCCGCTCGACCCGGACCTTTCCCCTCCACACCTCCGATTGGCGCGCCGCCCGCGAAACGCTCGGCGCCGACACGATCCTCGCCGGCAAGGTGCGCAAGTGGGAAGACCGGGTCTGGGTATCCGTCCAGTTGATCGACACCCGCGATGGCACGATCCCTTGGTCGCGCACCTACATCGTCCGCGAATCGAACGCGCTCAACCTGCAGACCGACATCGCCACCGCCATCGCGATTCAACTCAACCGCGCCCTGCGCCCCGGCCGCCAGGACGCGAGCCGTGGCACCACCTCCCGTTCGCCGCACGCGCAGGAACGGTTCGCCCGAGCCCGCGCGCTCATGACCGATGCCAGCAATTCGGTCGCCGATCTCGCCACCGCCGCCTCCTTGCTGGAACAAGCGCTTCAGGCCGATCCCGACTTCGCTCTCGCCGCCGCGCAGCTCTCGCTCGCCCACTCGCAGATATATCACTGGGGCAACGACCGCAGCGACCGCCGGCTGGCGCTCGTCCTCGACGCCGCCCACACCGCACTCCGACTCAACCCGGATCTCGCCGAGGCCGAGATCGCCCTCGGGCACTATTATTTTCGCGGCTCGCGCGATTACGTCACCGCCCGCCGCCATTTCGACCGCGCCCTCGCCCTCTCGCCCCACCACGCCGAAGCCCTCGAAGCGCTCGCCCACGCCGAACGCCGCGAAGGCGCGTTCGCCGCCGCCGCCCGCCACTTCGAAGCCGCCCTGCAAATCGATCCGCTCAACGCCATCCTCGCCTACAACACCGCCGACACCTTCCTGCGCCTGCGCGATTACGAGAAAGCCTCCGCCCTCCTCCACCGCTCCCTTTCACTGCGCCCCGGCCATGTCGCGCTGGTGAAACTGCGCGGCGACCTCTACGTCGCGTGGAAAGGCGACCTCGATCCGATGCGCCACGACATCGAGCATCGCGATCCGTCCCAGCCGACGCCCGATCTGTTCCTGATGGACCGGATCGACTACCTGATCCTCGCGCACCAGCTCGACGAAGCCTTGTCGGCGCTTCGCGCCAGTCGTCTCACCGTCCTGGAAGGCCAGTCCATTTACCTCACCCGCGACGGCTACGAAGCCTTGCTGCTTCAACTCGCCGGACAAAACGCCGCCGCCCGCCCGTTCGCCGCCCGCACCCTCGCCGCGCTCCGCGAGGAGCTGACGCGACGCCCCAACGACCCGCGCGTGCTTCTCCACGCCGGTCAGATGGAAACGATCGTCGGCAACTTCGCCGAGGCGCAACGGCTGGTCCGGCGCATCCTCACCCCGGGCGACCTCGCCGCCGCCGACGCCTTCGATCGCGGCATCTACCTCCGCTCGTTCGCCGTCATGCTCGCGACCTCCGGGCAGGACGAGCCCGCCCGCGAAGCGATCGATCTCCTGCTCCGCGAGCCGAACCAGACATCCCCCGCGTATCTTTCTCTTCATCCCGCTCTCCGCCGATTTTCCCCAAAAAATCCGTAATCCGCCGCCCCCGATCCGGAAGTAAAGGGACGTGCCCGAGGTCTTCGCGCACCCGCGATCCCTCGCCGCCAACCCCGTTCGTTTGTCAGCCAAACCCATCCATCAACCTCAACTCATCGTGAAAAACCTCCTCTCCCCCACGCCGACCTCAAAAGCCATTCTCGGCACCGGCACCTGGAACCAGCGCGCCCGCATCCTCCTGCGCGGCGGGGCCAGCGCAGCGACCGTTTCCGTAATGCTCCACATGGACCGGCGCCTCTCGTCATTTGAACTGGAACTCCTGCAGGAGGCCCTCGCGGATCACAGCGACGCCCGAAACCGAAAGCTGGTCGCCAAAGCGATTCGGACCATGGGAATCGGCCCCAAAACGGATGCGGCCCTCGCGATCCTCGCATCGGCTTACGAGGAAGACCTTCCTCACCACTGGAAGATCGAAGCCTATCACGACGCAAATCCCGACGCCGAGCATCAGGATTTTTTCGAAATCACCATCGAGGCCATTATCCCCGCCGCCGATTTCGAAGAGGTGAAAAAGGTCCTCGCGAGCCAGCCGAGTGAAACCGGCAAACGCGCGTTGAAACAAGCCTTCAACAACGACGCGACCGTCATCGAAGCACTGAAACTCGACCGGCCGTAGCTGCGCCGGCTCGCGGCTCTCCTCCCACCTCGTGCGTCACCTTTCCGCCGCGGCGCCCCCGGTCCGCGGCGGAATTCACCCTGCTTTCGCGACCGCTCCTCCGCGCCATGCTTCCGCTCCTTCGCCCTCTCGCACTGTTCGCAGCGGTGGTCACCGCGACCGCCAGCTGCACACGCCAGCCGCCCGCCACCGCCGACCACGTCTTCGAATCCATCCCCGTCCCCAACCCCTCTCTTTTCTCCACCCAACTCGCTGACATCGACGGCGCACCCGCCGAATGGCTCATGGAAGACCGCGAGGGCCTCGCGGTCGTCGAAGGCGACATCGTCCTCGGCACCGTCGCCGAGTTCACCTCCCCCGGGCTCGCCATCAAAAGCCTGCAATACCTGCGCGCCCGACTCTGGACCAAAGGCGTCGTCCCCTACGTGCTCCCGCCGGACTTCCCGAACCGTTCCACCGTGCTCGCGGCCATGGAAGACTTTCACCGCACCACGCCCATCAAGTTCGTCGCCCGCAGCACCGAGCCCGACTACCTCGTTTTCACCCTCACCGACAACCCCGCCATCGGCGGCCAGTCCTACTACGGCCGGCAGGGAGGTCCCCAACCGCTCTGGCTCAATCGCAACACCACCCGGTGGAACAAGGGCGTGGCCATTCACGAACTCTGCCACGCGCTCACCGTCGCCCACGAGCAAAGCCGCGCCGATCGCGACCGCTTCGTCCGCATCGAGCGCCAGAACATCATGCCCGGCTACGCCGCGAACTTCGACCCGCTGCTCAGCGACGGCCGCGATGTCGGCGACTACGACTACGCCTCCATCATGCACTATCCGCGCAACGCCTTCGGCCTCCGCGGACGCACCACCATCGTCCCGCTCCAACGCGGCGCGACCATCGGCCAGCGCGAGGGCTTGAGCGAACGCGATATCGCCGGCCTCATCGCGATCTACGCCGCGGAACTCGCGAAACCATGACGCGCCGAACGCGCGCGGAAAATTCCCCGCCTTTCCCCTTGCACGCGCCACCCTCGCGTTTGCACTTAAACGCGTGCCGTCAGCCGACCCAAATTTCGTCCATCTTCACGTCCATACCGACTACAGTTTGCTCGACGGCGCCTGCCGCATCGACCGCCTGATGAAGCGCGCCACCGAGCTCGGCATGAAGGCGCTCGCCCTCACCGATCACGGCAATCTCTACGGCGCCATCGAGTTCTACAACGCCGCCAAAAAAGCCGAAATCAAACCGCTCATCGGCTGCGAACTCTACCTCGTCGAAACCTCGCGCCTCGAGAAACACGGCCGCTCCGACGACGAGGGCAAATCCATCTTCCACCTCGGCCTCCTCGCCAGGAATCTCACCGGCTATCAGAACCTGCTGAAGCTCGTCTCCGACGCCCACCTCCGCGGCTTCTACTACAAGCCCCGCACCGATATCGAGACCCTCGCCAAGCACGCCGAGGGCCTCATCGGCTTCTCCGGCTGCCTCGCCTCCCTCGTCCCGCAACACCTGCTCAACGACCGCGACGAGGAAGCCCGCGCCGCTTGCGCCCGCTTCGTCGAAATCTTCGGCCGCGAAAACTACTTCATCGAAATCCAGGATCACGGCATCCCCGAGCAGATCAAAATCATCCCCGGCCTCCTCAAGCTCGCCGACGAATTCAAGCTCCACGTCGTCTGCTCCAACGACGTCCACTACGTAAACAACAAGGACGCCGGCCCGCACGACGCGATGCTCTGCATCCAGACCGGCTCGAAGATCGAGGACGAGAAACGCATGCGTTTCTCCGGCCAGGAATTCTACCTGAAGTCCCGCGACGAGATGGCCAAGGTCTTCAAGGAAGTCCCCGAATCCATCACCAACACGCAACTCGTCGCCGAGATGTGCGACCTTGCGATCCCCTTTCCCAAGGGCAGCGAGCGTTACCCGCGCTACCCACTCCCGCCCGAGATCAAATCCGACCGCAGCGATTATCTGAAGGATCTCTGCATCGCCGGCCTCCGCCGTCGCTACCAGGTCGATTACCGCGATCCCGCCCACGCCGCCGATCCCGCGCTCGCGCAAACCCTCATCGAGCGCCTCGACTACGAGCTCTCCATCATCTCGAAGACCGGCTTCATCGACTACTTTCTCGTCGTCTGGGATTTCATCCACTGGGCGAAACAACGCGACATTCCCGTCGGCCCCGGCCGCGGCTCCGGCGCCGGCTGCCTCGTCGCCTACCTCCTCGGCATCACCAATCTCGATCCGCTTCGCTTCAAACTGCTCTTCGAGCGTTTCCTGAATCCCGAACGCGTCTCGCCGCCCGACTTCGACATCGATTTCTGCATGCGCCGCCGCGGCGACGTCATCAATTACGTCCGCGAAAAATACGGCAACGACTGCGTCGCCAACATCATCACCTACGGCACCCTCGGCGCCAAAATGGTCATCCGCGACGTCTCGCGCGTGCACAATCTCCCCTACGCCGAGGCCGACCGCCTCGCGAAGATGATTCCCGACGAGCTCAACATCACGCTCTCCGACGCCATTGCCAAATCCGCCGAACTCGCCGGCGAGGTCGCGCGCAATCCCGTCGCGAAAAAAATCATCGACCAGGCCCTCGTCCTCGAGGGCATGGTCCGCAACACCGGCAAACATGCCGCCGGCATCATCATCACCGACCGCCCGCTCGACGAATTCGTTCCCCTCACGCTCCAGGAAGGCGACGTCACCGTTCAATACGACATGAACGCCGTCGGCAAACTCGGCCTGTTGAAGATGGACTTCCTCGGCCTGAAAACGCTGACCGTGATCGACGACGCCGTGCACAACATCCGTCGCACCGCCGACCCGAAATTCGACATCGAGGCCGTCGGCTTCGAAGACGCCAAAACCTACGAGCTCCTCAACTCCGGCCGCACCACCGGCGTGTTCCAGCTCGAATCCGGCGGCATGCAAAACCTCTGCCGCCAGATTTCGCTCTCCTCGATCGACGAGATCGTCGCGCTCATCGCGCTCTACCGCCCCGGCCCGATGGAGTGGATTCCCGACTACGTCCGCGGCAAAAAAGATCCGAGCACCGTCACGTATCCGCACAAGCTCCTCGAGGACGTCTGCCGCGAAACCTACGGCATCATGGTTTACCAGGAGCAGGTGATGGAGGCCGCGAAGGTCATCGCCGGCTACACGCTCGGCGGCGCCGACATGCTCCGCCGCGCGATGGGCAAAAAGGACGTCGAGGCGATGGCGAAAGAGCGCACCAAATTCGTCGAAGGCGCGAAGCGCGTGAACAACATCGACGAGAAGGTCGCCAACTCGATCTTCGACATCCTCAACAAATTCGCCGGCTACGGCTTCAACAAATCCCACTCCGCCGCCTACGCGCTGCTCAGTTACCAGACCGGGTATTTGAAAGCCAACTACCCCGTGCAGTTCATGGCCGCCATGCTCAGCTCCGAACTGGGCAACTCCGAAAAGGTCTCCCACTTCGTCGCCGAGTGCGAGGCGATGGGCCTCACCGTCCTCGGTCCCGACGTGAACGAGTCGCGCGAAAACTTCACGCCGGTGATCAGTAAAGTTCCGGGTTCAGAGTTCCGCGTTCCGGGTTCAGGAACTCCGAACTCCGAACTCGAAACCCGGAACGCTGAGCTCGGAACCCGGAACCCCGAACCCGGAACCGCGCCTCGCGCGAGCATTCGCTTCGGCCTCGCGGGCGTGAAGGGCGTCGGCGAACTCGCCGCGCAAAAGATCATCGAGGAGCGCGACAGGAACGGTCCGTTTAAAGACTTCGACGACTTCATTTCCCGCGTCGACGGCCGCGCGATCAACAAGCGCGTCCTCGAACATCTCACCAAGACCGGCGCGTTCGATTTCAGCGGCGCCTCGCGCAAAAAACTTTTCGAGAACATCGACGCCGCCATGGCCGCCAGCGCCGCGAGCGCCCGCGACAAAGCCGCCGGCCAGCACAGCTTCCTCGATATGTTCAACGAGCCCGCGCCGCAGAAAAATGCAGCCGCGGCGCCCTCGCCGCGTTCCGGTGATCAAGCCGCCGCCGCCAATAACGCCACCGCCCCCGACGACTTCTCCTCCGGCGAACGCCTCGCTTTCGAGAAGGAACTCCTCGGCTTCTACGTCTCCGGTCACCCGATGAACGACTACGCCGGGCTCACCGACGCGATCGACACGTTCCCCGTCGACCAGCTTCTCGCGCAGCCCGACCGCTCCGAGTTCCGCCTCTGCGGCATCGTCAGCAACATCGCGAAGCGCCTCTCGAAAAAAGACAACCGCCCGTGGGCCAGCTTCACGCTCGCCACGAAGTCCGCCTCCGTCCCGCTCAATCTCTTCGCCGACGGCTACGCCAACTACGGCACCGTCCTCGCCGAAAACGCCGTCGTCCTCGTGCAGGGCAACATCATCGTCGGCACCGAGGGCCCGCGCATCAACGTGAAGGAAGTTTACCCGCTCGAAGCGCAGATCGCCGGCAATATCCGCAAGGTCGTCTGGCTGCTCCATCCGCAGCATCGCGACCTCGGCACGTTTCTCCACCAGCTCCGCGAAACGCTCGACAAACAATCCGGCGAGACGCGCACCGAGTTCGCGTTTGTATTCGAAAACCGGATCGCGCCCTTCGCCGAGGCGAGCAACGCGCTCACCTGGAAGGTCAACGCGCCCGCGTTCCAGCGCCTGCGCGCCCACCCCGCTGTCGCCGGTGTGCAAATTGAAACCCGCCGCCTCGAGCTGAAGCAGGACCGCCGCTGGTCCAAACGCGGCTGAGGCGACGTCACGCGTCCGGCCCAAAAGCCGGTCCGCGCCTCCGCTCGCACCCGCTCCCGCAGCCAACGCAAAAAGGAGAACGGACGTCCTCGTCCGTTCTGACCCGCCAACCCACGGACGGGACGTCCGTTCTCCCTGCGAAGTCCCGAGCCGGAAATCGCCGGTCGTATCGCTCGTCCGCGCCGTCCTCCGCGACCGCCAGCGCGCATCGCTGGCGGTTTCGCTTCCGGCGATTTCCGACCGAATCCCCCGCTCCATTTGTCACGGATTCGTCACTTCTGCCGGCGCGCGGCCCGGAATCCGGCCACTCGCGTCTCTTGGTTCAAGGCGACGCCTGCCGCACCGATGGTGTTCCACGCCCGCGCACGCGCGGGGATGATTCACGCCACCGCTTCGTTGGCGTCCGTCCCTGCTCCCGCGGACGCGCGAAACGCCATCCAGTCACACCTCCATGAATGCCTTCATCCGCACCGCGAGGTCGGCGCTCTCGTGCGCCCTCGCCGCCTTCGGTTTCGCCGCGTTCTCGCTGCACGCTTCGGCCGCCTCCGCCGCGCCCACGTTCACCGATCCCACCGTGCGCGAGCTTTCGCTCGACGCCTGCCTCGACGCCGCGCTGCAAAACAACCGCCGCCGCCCCGCGTCCCGTTTCGCCGTCGGCGCCGCCGAGGCGCAACACCGGCAGGCCCTTTCCGGCTACTGGCCGCAACTCCAGCTCACCGCCGCCGCACTCCGCACCGACGAAGCGCCCGACTTCATCGTCCCCGCGATGACCATCGGCGTGCCCGCGCAAACCATCGTCACGCCCGCGTCCACCGCCGTCGTCACCGTGCCCGCCGGCGTGCTTGGTCCGACCGCGATCCAGCTGCCCGTCGGCGTGCCCAGCCAGAGCATCTCCACGCCCGCGCAAGCTTTCCAGATTCCCGAACAGCGTATCCAGGTGATGGATCCGTCTTCCGCCGCGGGCTCCGTCTCGCTCACGTGGCTGCTCTACGACGGCGGCCTGCGCCGCGGCTACCGCACGCAGGCCGAGGGCCTCGTCGAAGCCATGAAACAGGAGGCGCGCCGCACCGACCTCGAAATCGCCGACAGCGTCAAACGCATGTATTACGGCGCCGTCCTCGCCCGCGCCATCCACCGGCTCGGCCTCGACACGCTCGAGCGCATGCAGGCCACGCTCGATCTCACCGAATCGATGTATCAGGGCGGCGGCGGCAAGGTCCAGAAAACCGACTTCCTCGACAACAAGGTCATCGTTTCCACGCTTCGTTCGCTCGTCTCCCTCCTCGCGAAAAACGAGGCCATGTCGCAGGCCGCGCTCGCCAACACCATGGGCCTGCCCTGGCACGCCAGCATCGCGCCGCAGGCGACCGAGATTCCCTTCGACCCGCTCGCGTCGGAACTCCCCGCGCTCGTCGGCGACGCCTATCAGTTCAGCCCCGATTGGAAACGTCTCGAAGCCGGCCTCCACGCCGCCGAGGGCGCCGTGCAAACCGCGCGCAGCGGCCACGCCCCGAAGATCGCGCTCACCGGCGAACTCCACCGCTGGTGGAACAGCTACGACGCCGGCGCCGCCACCGACGTCAACAAGCAGGGCTGGACCGCCGGCGTCGCCCTCGAACTCCCGCTCTTCGACGGCTTCCTCACCCGCCAAAAAGTCGCCGCCGCCCGCGCCCGCCTCGCCGAGTTGAAGGAACAGAAAATTCTCCTCCAGGAAGGCCTCGGCCTCCAGATCAAGGATGCGTTCCTCGGCCTCGCCGCCGCGCGCGATGCGTATCAGGCCACCTTGGACGCGATGAACGCCGCCGAGGAAAACCGCGATCTCAACGTCCGCGCCTACCAGAACGAACTCGTCGAAACCGACAAGGTCATCCGAGCCCAGCTCACCGAGGCGTTCATGACCGCGCAGCACCTCAAAATCCGCTACGACCACTTCGCGCTGCAATCGCAGCTCGCCCTGATCGTCGGCTCCGAAATCGAGCGCCGCCTCGCTCCGTCGCGCTGATCCCGCCGCGCTGCCGCCCGGCATGAAAGCCGCCCGTCCACCGTCCGCGCGGTCTCTGCCGCGACTCGCCGCCGCCGCCTTCCTCATCGCGTGCGGCCTGCCCCTCGGTGCCAACACCCCCGCCGAACCAGAGGTCCTCCGCCTCGGCTTCAGCTATGCCATGTTCACCGGCATCAACGAAAACGACGCCCGCGCTTCCATCAAGACCCTGGCCACCACCATCGCCCGCGAACGCCGTATCCCGGCCGATCTCGAGCCCCGCCTTTACGAGGGCGCCGATGCCGCCGAAACCGCCCTCCGCCACGGCGACGTCAACGCCCTCGGCCTCACCACCATCGAATACTGGCTCATCCGCCGTCACTTGGACTTCGGGCCCTCCTTGATGGCCATCCGCAACGACGACCCCACCGAACGCTACCTCGTCCTCGCACATCGCAGCGGTGCCATCGCGACCCTCGCCGACCTGCAGCAACACCGTCTCGCCCTCGCCACCGGGCCCCGCATGAGCCTCGCCAGCTTCTGGCTCGACCTCGAACTCGCTCGCCACCAGCAGCCGCCCGCGGGCGAGCTCCTCGAACGCATCGCCGAGTTCCCCAAACCGTCGAAAGCCGTTCTCGCCGTCTTCTTCCGCCAGCTCGACGCCTGCGTCGTCACCCGAGCGATGTTCGAAACGATGGTCGAGCTGAACCCGCAGGTCGCCCGCGAACTCCGCATCATCGCCGAATCGCCTCCCCTCGTCCCGGCTCTCTTCGCGATCAGCGCCTATTTTCCGCCCGATTTTCACGCCAAACTCGTGCGCGAATTCACCGGGCTCCACACCTCCGTCGCCGGCGAACAGGTGCTCACCATCTTCCAGACCGATCGCGTCGCCTTCCGCCCCGAGTCCGAACTCCAGTCCGCGTTCTCCCTCCTCGAGGACTACGCCCGGACTTTCCCCACCGCCAGCGCCGCGCGCTTCGCCGCCTATCGGAATCCGCGCGCCCCGGCGAAACTGCCGCCATGAACCCGCTGCTCTTTCTCGCCCTCGCGCTCGCCACCGCGCTCCATCCCGCCGCCGTTGCGTCCACCCCCACCGCACCCCTGCGCGAATCCGCCCTCCGCGTCGGCCTCCCCCGCGTCGCCTTCGGCAATCTCAACGAAAACGACGCCACCGCCGCCTACCGCGCCTTCCTGCGCAGCATGGGCCGCCAGCACGGCTACGCCCTCGAGCCCGAAGTCTCCGTTTACGACACCGTCCCCCAACTCGACCGCGCCATCCGCTCCGGCCGGCTCCACATGATCGTCACCAACTCCTGGATGCTCCTCACCGGCGGCCTCCAGGATGCCGTCGACGTCGTCTTCGTCCCCCTCACCAACCGCGATCCCCTGAAACGTGTGCTGCTCCTCGTCCATCGCGACAGCGGCGCGACCCGCCTCGCCGACCTCCACGGTAAATCCGCCCTCATCCTCCTCAACGCCAACGCCACCCTCGGCCGCCCCTGGCTCGAGACTTCCACCCTCGCCGCCGGCCTCGGCTATCCCAACGAACTCTTCGACCGCCTCGACACCGTCGCCAAACCCAACGCCGCGATCCTCCCCGTCTTCTTCCGCCGCAGCGACGCCTGCATCGTCGACGACGCCTCCTTCGCCGTCGCCTGCGAACTCAACCCCCAGCTGCGCCGCGACCTCGTCGTCCTCGCACAATCCGAACCCATGCTCGAGGGCCTCATCTGCCTCAACCGCATCGGCTGGGACTCTACCGACCAGCGCGAAGCCCTCCTCGCCAGCCTGCCTCAAACACACGCCGATCCCGCCGGCCGCCAGATCCTCACCCTCTTCCGCATCGAGAAACTCGTCCCGTTCGAGTCCCGCCAACTCGACTCCGTCGCCGCCCTCGCCGCCCACCACGCCCAACTCGTCGCCCTCCTCGCCCAAAACGCGCCGCCCTCGCCACTCCGCGCGCTCACCGCACCATGAGCGATTCCTTGTCCAACCCGCCGTTCACCCCGCCACCCGGCCGCTGGCGGATCGGCCTCACCGCGCGCACCACCCTCCTCGCCTGGCTCGTCGCCACCGCCACCCTGTTCATCTTCGCCCTCGCCATCATCCCCGAGCAGAAACGCACCTTCGTCGACCACC
>JAEYYL010000137.1 GCA_023430825.1 Verrucomicrobiota bacterium
TTCGATCAGGAACGGTTCAAAAGCGCCCTCCAACGCGCCGCCGAACAGATCCGCGCCCGCCGCGCCGGCGATCTCAACGCCAAGCTCGAATCGCTCCTCGCCGACGCCGCGCCCGCTCCGAAAAAGCCCGCGCGCCTCGCTTTCAAATCCGATGGCCGCGTCGTTTTCCTCAAGCCCGAGGAAATCGTCTGGGTCGAAGCCGCCGACAACTACGTCGTTCTCCACGTCATCGACACTCCGCGGCTCATGCTGCGCGAAACCATGTCCTCGCTCGAGGAACGGCTCGGCTCCGACTTCGCCCGCGTCAACCGCTCCGCGATCGTGCGTCTCGACCAGGTGAAGGAGCTGCAGCCCACCTTTCACGGCGATTACACGGTCGTCCTGCGCGACGGCACCCGCCTGCCACTCAGCCGCTCCCAGCGCGGCCAGCTCGACAAATTCATCGCCCCCGGCGCCTGACTCCGCGCCGTGGCTGAAGCTTGATCCGCGAGGAAGTGTTTGGGAATAGACTGTCATCGCGAGGTGCGCGAAGCGCGCCGTGGCGATCCAGCTGGATTGCTTCGTCGTCCCGCAGAGCGGGACTCCTCGCAAAGACAGAATTCCCAAACAGCGCCTATCCCGCATCCATCACACCCATGATGAAGAAAACGATTGGTCACAGAGCCACAGAACTCCGACACGGAGTTCACCGAGGAGAATTCACCGATCCTATCTGGCCTCCCCTTCAAATCCGCCTCGTTTTCGTAACAAACACATCCAACACCTTGTGGCCTCCTGCTGCCTCTGTGTCAGAGCTCAGTGTCCTCTGTGAACCATGACTTGGTTGATTCGAGTGTGACGTATCCAGGCTAGAACAATTCGCCCTGCGTCGCTTTGGGGGCCGCCCGCGCGGTCTGGGGCAACGATGCCTCGCTCGTCGGGCGCGCTCCGATCGGGGCGACGTTCGCGCCGCCAAATCGCCGCCGCGCCTCCGCCAGGCTCGATTTCATCCCGAGTTCCTCCAACAGCGCAAACAACTCGTCCGGGTGCGGCTTCGCCGGCGGCACCGCCAGCGTCGGCAACGCGAGGTTCAGCGTCGTGAGCTTCAGATTGCGGCGCAACTTTTCCACCTCCGCACAGATCGCAGCCTGAAACCGCTCCGGCTTCAGCTGTCCGCAGTTCGCGATCACGCCCTCGAGCGTGCCGTATTCGTTCAGCCACTTCGCCGCCGTCTTCGGGCCGACCCCCGCCAGCCCGGGAATGTTGTCCGAAGTGTCGCCCACCAACGCCAGATAGTCCGGGATCTTCTCCGGCGGCACCCCGAATTTCTCCTGCACCCGCGCCGCATCCATGGTTCTCCAACCAATCTTCGGATTCGCCGACGGCGGCGGCAGCATGATCTTGATGTGCTCGTTCACCACCTGCGCAAAATCCTTGTCCGAACTCACGATCCACACGTCGTGCCCGTCGCGCGCCAGCGCCACCGCCTGCGCCGCCAGCAGGTCATCGCTCTCCACGCCTTCCTGCTCCACGCCCACGCAGCCCATCGCTTTCGTCAACGACCGCACATAGGGCAACTGCCGCGACAGCGCCTCCGGCATCTCCTCGCGCTGCGCCTTGTAGTCCGGATGCAGCGCCAGCCGGTCCTGCGGCCCGCCGAGATCGAAAAACACCACGCACGCATCCGGCTTCGCCAGATCCGCCAGCATCCACAGCGACTTCACCCAGCCATGCAGCGCATTCGTCGGAAACCCGTCCGCCCGCGTCAGCTCGGGGATCGCGTAAAAGCACCGGTATGCGAGATTGTAACCGTCAACGAGCAGCCATTTCGCCATGCGCGCAGCAGAGTCGCGCCCCCGCCCGGGGTCAAGTGACCGCCACACTTCCCCCCTCCCCCCTGAAACTGAATCCCCGCCCGCCAGCTCTCCCTCCCCCAACCATCCGCCGTCCGAGCGCGCTCGCCCCACCGCCGCACCCGACCCTTTGTCATATAATGTATGACAAACTCGCGCACCCTCTTGATGCCTTGAGGGTAGGCGCCTGCCGGCAATCCCTTTCGTCAGTCGCGCCGTTCCGCCTGCACGCGTGCCGCCACCTCCGCAAACGGCACCCGCGCCGCGCATCCAAAAAGTGGATGCCTGCCCAGCTTCGCACTCGTCAACGCCGGCGACGCGATGCCGCAAAGGAACCGCGCCACCTGCCGCACTTGGCCCAGCGCCCGCGGATGAGCCTTGGTCAACTCCGCCATTTCCTCGACCGGCCATGCGATCTCGGCTTCCTCGCGGTCGAGCGAAACCGGCGATTCTCCTTCGCACCGGCCGCAATGTCCGCAGTCGCGCCCCAGCTCCTCGCCAAAATAGGCGAGCAATCGACGCACGAGACATCCTTCAGCTCCGAGCAATTCCATCACCTTGCGCGTGCGCTCGATGTCGCTGCTCTCCCGCGCGGCAAACCGCCGCCGCAGTTCGCGCCACACGGCCCCGAGATCATCCGGCACCTGCCGCACCCGATAGCCCTGCCGCACGCCCGCCACCTGGAGTTCGATGTCCCCCTTTTCCTCGAGATAGGTCAGCGCCTTCACCACGCGTTCGCGTTCGCCACCGAGAGTCGCAGCCGCGTCCGCCAGCACCACCGAATTCCAAATCCGCCCGACTTTCGCCAGGCCAAAAAGCCGCTCCAGAAACTCCCGCCGCGCCGCGTCGAATCGCGCGAAAATTTCCTCCAGCGGACGGAGAAATTTCCACTGATACGTCGTATAAAACGGCGCCGTGGCCTCGATCAATCCGTCCAGCTCGAGATAAGTGAGCGCCGTCGACACCACCAGCGGCCGGATATCGTGCCGCGCGGAAAGCTCGTAGCCGGAAACATCGAACCCCTCACCCGCGCTGCGTCCCTCCAGCAACTCCTTCAGCAGATCGCGCAGCGCCTCCGCTGTCGGTGTGTCGCCGTAGGTGAAATTCTCCAGCACCGTGAGATCTTCGCCCGCCGCGAGAATTTCGCACTCCGACGGCGCCCCGTCGCGTCCAGCACGCCCGATTTCCTGCGCATAATTTTCCAGACTCTTCGGCAGGTTGTAGTGAAACACCGCGCGGATGTTCGCCTTGTCGATCCCCATCCCGAACGCGATCGTCGCCACGACGATCATGCGGTCCGACGCCATGAACGCGTTCTGCACCACTTCGCGCGTCTCGGCTTCGAGCCCGGCGTGATACGCCCGCGCGACAAATCCCGCCTCGCTCAACTCCGCCGCCACCATCTCCGCCGTTTTCTGCAACGTCACATACACAATCGTCGGCCCGGGCGGTCGCACCTTCAGCCGCGCAATCAACGTCCACAGCCGCTGGCCCGGCCGACACGCGGTCGCGCGCAGATGCAGATTGGGCCGGTAAAACCCCGTGTGCACATGCGCCTCGGGCACGATGGCGAACTCGCGACAGATATCCTGCGCCACGGCCGGCGTGGCGGTCGCGGTCAACGCCAGCACGCGCCCGACCCGCAGCTCCCGCGCGTAACGCGCGAGTTTCAAATAATCCGGTCGGAAGTTGTGCCCCCATTCGGAAATGCAGTGCGCCTCGTCGATCACGAGCAAATCGATCGCGAGGGTTTTCAGTTTCGCGAGAAACCGTTCGTTCGAGAACCGCTCCGGCGCCACATAGAGCAATTTCAATCGCCGCTCGCGCAGCGCCGCCTGGATCTCCTCGAACGCCTCGCGGCTCACGCTCGAGTCGAGCCGCGCCGCCGCGATCCCGCGCGACTGCAAGAAATCCGTCTGATCCTTCATCAACGCGATCAACGGCGACACGACAACCGTGAGTCCCTCGAGCAGCAGCGCCGGCAGTTGGTAGCAGAGGCTTTTCCCGCTCCCCGTGGGAAATACCGCGAGCGCCGACCGCCCCGCGAGCAGATGTCCGATAACCGCCTCCTGCCCCGGCCGAAACGCGTCGAACCCGAAACGTTCCTTCAACAGCGAGCGCGCAGCTTCAGTCGGATTCGTATCCATGCTGACTCGACCATGAAATCATTCCGCCCGCGCACAAAACCAAACATCGTATTCCATCCCAGCTGGATTCCGTCTGGATTTCCCCTTTTCGTTACCTGCGCCGCGACACCTCCGCCTCGGATAACACCACAATGCCGGGCAGCGCGTCTCCGATTGAACCACAGAGGCACCGAGACACAGAAAAAATACCGATCGATTCGTCCCGCCTCCGCGCCTCCGTGTCTTTGTGGTTCAACTCCCCCGATGTTTTCTTCCGCCCCAAGCAGAATCGCCTCTCACCGAACGTCGCAAAGGTCGCGGAACCGAACGAACAGGTCTGCGGACTTCCTCCGTCGAGGGATCGACTCGGCGCGGCGGTTGACGAACCGATTCCGGCAGCGATAGCGCCCCGCCATGGAGGGGCTGACGATCGAACAGCCACCGCAGCCGGCGCAAACGGCCTTCAATCTGCGCTGCTGGTCGGCATTGCCCGCTGATCCTCAATACGCGAAATTCGAGGGCCGCATCGAAACCGATCGTCACGGTCATGTCATTATGAGGCCCGGGCGAAGGAGGTCGGGTGGTGCTCGACCTCGGGCAAGATGACGTTTTTCCCGGCGGGCGCCGGCGCGCCGGCGACGGGCTCACGGATTTGCCCGGACTTTCCCGCCCAAGTTGAACTGAAGTAACGCTCCCGCCGGCATCGACCGGATCGACGTCGCAATCGAGGACTGGTTCACATCGCCGCGAGCAGCTTGCGCAGCGTTTCGTCCACGAGCTTCGGGTTCGCCTTGCCCTTGCCGGCTTTCATCACGGGACCTTTCAGCGCGTTGATCGCGCTGTCCTTCCCCGCCTTGAACTCGGCCACCGCCTTCGTATTGCCCGCGATCGCGTCGCGGCACCACTGCTCGAGTTCGCCCGCATCCGCTGGCGCCGATTTCAATCCGCGACGATCCGCGATCGCGCCCGGCATCTCGCCTGTGGCGAACATCTCGACGAAAATGTCCTTCGCCGCGTTCGTAAGAATCGTGCCGGCATCGATCAGCTTCACCAACTCCGCGACGTGCGCCGGCCGCACCTTCGACTCCGCCAGCGAACTCTTCGCGTTGCCGATCTCGCGCAACAAATCATTCGCGATCCAGTTGCCCGCCGCCTGCGGTTTGCCGCTGAGCTGCGCCGCCTCCTCGAAGTAATCGCTCAGCGCCTTGTCCCACACGAGCACCGACGTCAGCGTGTAAGGCAGCTGATATTGGTCGAGAAACCGCCGCTGCTTCTCGAACGGCAACTCCGGACACTCCGCGCGCAGCCGCGCCTTCCACGTCTCGTCGACCACGACCGGCATGAGATCCGGATCGGGAAAATAGCGGTAGTCGTGCGCCATTTCCTTCGAGCGGAGCGATTGCGAGGTGCCCGTCTGGCCGTCGTAGTCGCGCGTCTCCTGCACGATCGTGCCGCCGCGCTCGAGCACCGCGATCTGCCGCTTGATCTCGTGCGCGATGCCGTCGCGCACGAACGAGATCGAGTTGAGATTCTTCAACTCCACCTTCACGCCGAGTTCCTTCTGCCCGGCCGGGCGGATGGAGATGTTCGCGTCGCAACGCAACTGGCCCTTCTCCATGTCGCAGTCGGAAATCCCGCCGTAGATCATCGTCGCGCGCAACGAGGTCAGATACGCGAACGCCTCCTCCGCCGTGTGCATCGCCGGATCGGATACGATCTCCATTAGCGGCGTGCCCGCGCGGTTGTAATCGACGAGCGAATCGGTCGCGCCGTGGTTCAGCTTGCCGACGTCCTCCTCGAGATGGATGCGCGTGAGCGGGATCTTCTTATGCTCGCCCATCACGTTGCGCGCGGAGCCCGGCAGTTCGATCTCGACGGAGCCGCCGACGCAGATCGGCTGGTCGTATTGCGAGATCTGGTAGTTCTTCGGCGAATCCGGATAGAAATAGTTTTTCCGGTCCCATTTGCAGACCGGCGCGATCTCGCAGCCGAGCATGAGCCCCGCCTTGATGATCGCGTCGAGCGCGGCCTTGTTCATCACGGGCAGCGTGCCGGGCAGCGCGAGCACGACCGGATCGGTCAGCGTGTTGGGCTCGTGCCCGTAACCGGCGGCGACGCGCGTGAAAATCTTCGATCGCGTTTTGACCTGAACATGGACCTCAAGACCGATGACGGCTTCGTAATTCATGAGATGAAGGAAATCGGATTAGCCACAGAGGACACGGAGCTCGGACACAGAGATCACAGAGCCAGGCGCCGGAGGCCGTGCTTGGTCAGCAGCGTCGTCCGGAAATTGAAGAGCAGACCAATGCGGCAGGACGAGAAGCGCAGATAGGTGAGCACCTGCGCCTCATGCACGTCGAGCAGAGCATCAATCGCCTTCAGTTCCACCACGACGCTTTCCCCGACCAGAAAATCAAGGCGGTAGGCGTCCTCGATCAACAAATCCTTGTAGCGAACGGAGCCAAGCTTCTGTTCCTCAAAGTCCATTCGCCTAAGTCGCATCTCGTGCGCGAGCGCTCGCTGATAGGCGGACTCCAGCAATCCCGGCCCCAACTCTTTGTGCACCTCAATTGCCGCGCCGATGATCTGCTCGGTGATACAATTGATGTCCGCGTCCATTG
>JAEYYL010000223.1 GCA_023430825.1 Verrucomicrobiota bacterium
GCTTGCGGCACAGCTCCGTCCCCGGCCGATCGGGCAGCATCAGGTCGAGGAGGACCAGGTCGGGCCGGAAGCGCCGCATCTCGGCGAGCGCGTCGGCGACGGAACCCGCCTCCTTGACCTCGTGTCCTGCAGACCTGAGGTTGTAGCCGACCAGATCGCGCAGGTCGGCTTCGTCTTCCACGATGAGGATCCGGGCCACGTCGCCTACTCTCGCCGCAAGCGTGCGCCACTGCAAGAAGAGCGCACGTGATCAGACGGCGTCGAGGAACTCGTCGTTCGAGCGGAACTCGTTGATCTTGGTGAGGAGCTTCTCCATCGCCTCGACGGGCTTGTAGTTGGAGAGCGCCACACGCAGGAGCCGGATCTTCTCGTACTCCTTCTGCGTGAAGAGCTTCTCCTCCTTGCGCGTGCCCGACTGCGGGATGTTCACCGCGGGGAAGATGCGCTTCTCGGCGAGGGCGCGGTCGAGGGTGACCTCCATGTTGCCGGTGCCCTTGAACTCCTCGAAGATCACCTCGTCCATGCGGCTGCCGGTGTCGATGAGGGCGGTGCCGATGATGGTGAGGGATCCGCCCTCCTCGCAGTTGCGAGCCGCGCCGAAGATCCGCTTCGGCTTCTCGAGGGCCTTGGAGTCCACGCCGCCGGACAGGGTGCGGCCGGAGGACTCGACCTCCTTGTTGTAGGCGCGTGCGAGGCGGGTGATCGAGTCGAGGAGGATCACCACGTCCTTGCCCTGCTCGACGAGGCGCTTGGCGCGCTCGAGGGTCATCTCCGCCACCTTCAGGTGATCGGCGGAGGAGCGATCCGACGAGGACGCGAGCACGTCGCCCTTGATGGAGCGGCGCATGTCGGTGACCTCCTCGGGCCGCTCGTCCACCAGCAACACCATGAGGTGCACGTCCGGATGGTTGGCGGAGATCGACTGGGCGATCTTCTGGAGCATGATCGTCTTGCCGGTCTTCGGCGGCGCGACGATGAGCGCGCGCTGGCCGAAGCCGACCGGCGTCAGGATATCGACGGCGCGCATCGACACGTCCTTCTGCGTTTCCTCGGATTCGAGCAGGATTCGCTGGAGCGGGTAGTAGGGGACGAGTTCCTCGAACGGGGTGATCTTGGAGATGTCGGCGGGCGGCATCCCCATGACGGATTCCACGCGGAGGACCGACGGGCAGCGTTCGCCGGGCTTCGGCGCCTCGACCTGGACTTCGACGCGATGGCCGCGTTTCAGGCCGTAGAGGCGGATGAGGCTGTCGGGCAGGTAGGGATCTTCCGGATACAGCCGGTAGTTCACGTGCTCGTGCACGATGAACGCGCCGCGATCGGTGACGTCGATGTAACCGCGATCCTTCAGCGGGCGCTTTTTTTCCGCGGCGCTGGCGAGGACCAGCGTGAGCAACTGCTTTTTGTTGGGCGCGCCTTCGAACGCGACGCCGGCATTGCGCGCGAACGCCGTCAGGTCGGCGAGGTTGAGCGCATACAGTTCGTTGAGGAAAATCGGATCGCCGCCGCCCGATGAAATGTCATTCGCGGTGGTCTCGAGCGCCGCGAGATCCTCGAAGCGCGAAGGGTTGGGCAGTTCGCCGTAAACCGGCGCATTGCTCGGGGGCGGGGGTTGAGGCGGATGCTGTTCGCGTTGATGGCCACCGCCGCCGCCGGGTTGCCAGTGTCCGCCACCGCCGCCGCCGTGGCGACCGCGTTTGCGTTTGTTGCGCTTCCAAAAATCGCGTCCGCCGCGCTCCTCGCCACCGCCTTGTTCGCGATCGCCTCCCTGGCCGCGACCACCGCCGCGCGGTTGATCGCCGCCGCGACCGTTGCCGCGTTCCTGCCAGTCATTTTGTCCCCCCGCGGGTGCGGCGGGTTGCGCGGGAGAGGGCGCGGGCGCGTGGCCGCTGGCGGTGTCGGAGGAGTCTGCGGGGCGCGAGTCGCGCGCGGCGGGCGGAGCCTCATCGCGCGGCTCGGGGCGCACGGGCTCGGGGGCGGGTTCGCGCTGCGGAGGTTCGTGGGTTGGCTGGGGCTCGAACACAAACTCCGGGGCGGGTGGCGGAGTCTCGCGTTTTGGCTTGGGCGCGGCTTCCGTCGGCGCGGCTGGAGCGTTGTCGCCGGAATCGGCGGCTGCGGCTTTCGCAGTTTTGGTCCGGGGCGTGCGCGTGGTGGTGCGGCGACGCGGGGTTTTCTTCTTCTCGGGGGCGCCGCCATCGGCGCGGGCGGGAGAGTTTTCTTCGTCGGTTTTCGAAGGCATATCGATTCTTGGCAAAAGGAAGGGGAGCCCGGTGAGGGCGGAAAAAAAAGGGGCGAACCGTAACCGAATCGCTTAGCGGACCATTGGCAGCGACTCGATCAGACGGTCGACTTGCGCGGCGAGAAACTCAGGCGTGCCGTCGTTCCACAGGACGAAATCGGCCGATGCTATTTTGTGCGCCAATGGCAGTTGCTTGGAAATTCGTTGCCCGGCGAGCGCGCGCGAAAGGCCGCGTTGCTCCAGTCGGGTCAGTTGCTGAGCGGGAGCAGAGGCGACGCATATCGTGAAATCAAACCAATTTTCCAGCTGCTTTTCGAAGAGCAGTGGCACTTCGACCGCCCAGTCGGCGTGCGGTTCGGCGGCGAATCGCTCGCGCCAGAGCGCATAGAGCGGCGGGTGCACCAGGGCCTCCAGCCAGGCGAGTTCCTCTTGATGGGGGAAAACGTGCGAGGCGAGGAGCGGGCGATCGACCGTGCCGTCGGATTTGACGATGCGGTCACCGTAGCGGCTGCGCAGCGCGGTTTGGACGGCGGCCGAGGTGAGCACCTCTTCGCGAATCATCGCGTCGGCATCGAGCCGGCGAAAGCCGCGACGTTCGAACAGCGCGGTGGCGGTGGACTTGCCGCAACCGATTCCTCCGGTGATGCCGAGAATCATGGCCGGACGCTGCGACGGGGGAGACGCATCGCGGGCGAGGACGAGGGAATGAACGCCGGCGACGCGGAGGGAGAGTGAGGGGCACCCATGGAGAAATCGCGGGACCTTTCGGCTTGCGCGGCGATTTCGCAAATTCTTAATGGGCGCGCCTCGCCGCACCCCAGCCCTGGCGAGCACCTCTCCCTTCAACGCCGTATGCTGTTCCCGCGGGTCGATACCAAGAATCCGGTCGCTGTCGCGGCGCTTGTGCGGGAGACGTTCGTGCGGCTTTTTCCGGGCGCGGCGACGACGTGGATCGAGCGGATTTTCGGGGATGTTGAAACGCTTTTCGCGGGACGGCATCCCGACTATGCGCCGATCGACCTGCGCTATCACGATCTGGAGCACACGCTGCAGGCCACGGTCTGTCTCACGCTGCTGCTGGAAGGTTACCAGACCTCGGGCGAACAATCGGGAATCACGGCGCGTCAGTTCGAACTGGCGGTCGCGTCGGGGCTGTTGCACGACGCCGGTTATCTGAAGCTGCGTTCGGACACCGTGGGCACCGGCGCGAAATACACCTTCTGTCACGTGTTGCGGAGCTGTTCGTTCGCCGCGTCGTATCTGCCGTCGCTGGGGGCGACGGAGTCCGAGGTGGGCGGGGTCCTGGGGGCGATCAACTGCACCGGGCCGACGAAGGAAATCAGCCGGCTGCATTTCCAAGATCCGGTGGAACGGTTCGTCGGCTGCGCGCTGGCGACGGCGGACTATCTCGGACAGATGGCGGCGCCGGACTATCCGGATGAGCTGGAGATTTTGTTTAGCGAATTCATGGAGTCCGACGACTACGTGCACCTCCCGGTGGAGCGGCGGATGTTCCAATCGGCGGACGATCTGATCGCGCGCACACCGGATTTCTGGCGCAAGATCGTGCGGCCGAAACTCGAGAAGGATTTCGAAGGCGTCCACCGTTACCTCGCCGAGCCGTATCCAGACGGCCACAACGCCTATCTCGAAGCGGTGGAGCGTAACATCGCGATCATCGAGGCGCGCCTCGCGCGGGCCGCCGCTCGGGCGGGGTAGCGTTTCGCGCCCGACTTTCACGCAATCATGCTCGCCACCATCGCCTCCGCTGCGCTGCAAGGCATCGACGCCGAGCTGGTGCACGTGGAGGTCAACGCCGGCGAGGCGGGGGAACCGAAGCTGATCCTCGTCGGCCTCCCGGACGCCGCGGTGAAGGAGTCGGACGATCGGGTGTTTTCCGCGTTGAGCAACAGCGGCTACAAGCCGCCGCGCACGCGCACGACGATCAATCTCGCGCCGGGGCATCTGCGCAAGGAAGGCCCGTTCTACGATCTGCCGATCGCGCTCGGCATCCTCGCCGCGACACTGCAGTTGCACGCCGAGCATCTCGGCGAGTGGATGATCGCGGGCGAACTCAGCCTGTCGGGCGCGACGCGGCCGGTGCGCGGCGCGCTGGCGATGGCGCGACTCGCGCGCAAGCTCGGCAAGCGCGGGCTGCTGCTGCCGGCGATTTCGGCGGAGGAGGCGGCGTGCGTCGAAGGCATCCCGGTTTACCGCGTCGATTCGCTCGATGCGGCGGCGCTGTTTCTCAGTGGCGAGAAGCAACTGTCACCGCTGCCCGTGCGTCCGCCGGCGGTGCGTCCGGCGGCGGTCGACGGCGCGGCGGATTTTTCGGAGATCAAGGGGCAGCATGCCTTGCGCCGCGCCGTCGAGGTGGCGGTCGCGGGCGGGCACAATCTGCTCATATTGTAGCGTTGACACCCCATACTGAATTTGCTGTCACCAAGGGGTGGGACGACGCTTAATAGCTTACAGCTACGTCAGGTTTTCCACGCCCGAACAGCGACTGGGTGACTCCCTTAGGCGGCAAATATCTCGCGCCGAGGAGTGGTGTCGGGCGAACCAGTATTCCCTCGACTCGACGTTGAAGGATGAAGGGGTTTCGGGATATCGGCATAAGAACTCCACTTCAGGTGCGCTCGCCACCTTTTTGGACGCTATCCGGAACGGCGACGTCACGCCTGGCTCAGTTCTCGTTGTCGAATCCCTCGACCGCCTCAGCAGGGCTGAGCCGCTGGATGCACTAGCCCTCCTGCGGGAGATCATCAAGGCGGGCGTCCATGTCGTCACGCTTTACGACGGCCAGAAATATTCCCAAGCCTCGATGCGCGAGATCGGTCCGCTCCTCCAGGCGCTCGTCATTATGAGCCGGGCGCACGAAGAGTCCCACATGAAGGCGCAGCGCCTGAGTGCCAGCTGGAGTTCCAAGCGTGACATCGCGTTGGCTCAGAAACAGCCGGTGACGCGGCAGGTTCCCGCTTGGATCCAAGTCGAGGATGTAGGCGTCAGTCTGAGCGGTCGTCACGAGTGGTCGAAAGCGCGTTTCAAACTGATCCCCGAGCGAGCAGCCATCCTCCGCGAAATCTTCCGCCTCCGCGCAGAGGGTTTGGGACGACGGAGGATCGCGGATGAACTCAACCGTCGCGGTATTGCGGTGTGGGGTCGCGGCAAACGGAAGGCGAGAGGGGGATGGCAGGATTCGTATATCGCAAAGATCCTTTCGACCCGCGCCGTGCTCGGCGAATTTCAGCCTCACAGGCTCGAGGCCGGTCGCAACAGCACACGCACGCCCGTTGGGCCGCCGATCGAGGGCTACTATCCGCGCGCAATTTCAGACGGGCTCTGGGCTGCTGCCCAAGTCTATTCGTCAGAAGCCCGACAACACAAAGGCCGCACCAGCACGTCGGCACTGCTTTCGGGGCTTCTCTCGGATCCCACGGGTGCGCCGATGCACATCGAGCGAAAGGGTGGAGCCTCAGGCAACTATTACGTGACGGCTCGCCCATTCCGGCGGGCGGGACTTACCACCCATCGCTGGCGCATTGATCACTTGGACGCCGCAGTCCGGAAACTCATCCAGGAAATCGATTGGCGGAGTGTCTTTTCGACTCCGACGGGCGATAGCGCGCAGTCAAAACTCAGGAGCGAGGTGGCGGTATGCGATGAGAAAGCCGCGCGCATCCGCGAACGGCTTCAGGCGGCGGCTGATCGCCTGCTCGATCCCGACTTCGAGTCCGTGAAGGAGGAGCTCAAGAAAACCATCGCGGACCTGAAGGAGCAACAGGCCGGGGTTGAAAAGGCCCAGGCGGAGGCAACGCGCAGGCTCAAGGAATTGTCCGATCAGTCGGACGCAGCGAGCAGCGGAGGCGCCGCCCTGAAGGAGGCGGCGACTGCCAAGCTCGATGAACGGGGCATTGTCCGCTTCCGCCGTGAGCTGCGCTCCTTGGTCGAGCGCATTATCGTTTACCCGGACGGCAACGCGGACGGCTTTGACCGGTTATTCGTTCAGTTTGTCCGCGAGCAGGCTGCGGCTCGCCTGCACGGCAACCGAGGATTGCAGGCAAGGCAATCGCTGCAGGTGTGCGGCGCGATCAGGCTCAAATACCGGAATGGCCAGCAGCTGACGATCTTTCTGCCGTATCGGCGGATGGCACGGACCGCTCCCGACTTTCGGCCGATCGCGGCCGATGGGGTGGGATACACGCTGGAATCGGAGAAGAAGGCCAAGGCGCATCTACGGAACGTCGAAAAACGGCGGAAAGGGGACTGATTCAGGCCGGTTGGCAGGATTTTTCCTTCCCTTAGGCCAATGGGAATAACGTGAAGGCGATCATCGCATAAGAATTTAAAGAATAGATAATAGCAGCGTATTTCGCAGAGGGAGCCTCGGATCACCGCCGCCGCCGATTCGAATGAGCCGGGCGTCCTTTGCGCTCCCTGGGCCTTCATGAGGGCCGTTCGGGCAGGTTTCACAGGAAACCGGCATGAACTTCACCTCTGCCACCCGCGGCCGCTGGACAATGATCTCCTGGGCCGGACCTGAGAAGAAGCCGGGAGACTTGCTCATCCCTGGCTGGCGCGTGATCGCGTCTGAACCGGGCTGGCTGCACGTCGAACCCGTCCACGGCCGGGCATTGAGCCTCGCGGAGGCCAAGCTGCCCATAGCAAAGAAACGGCTGCGGACATCTGCGGCCAAGGCACTGTCGATGGCGAGGTAAATGGCGCCTACGCCCGTTGGGGCCAGTCAATCTCCATCGGGCTTCGGCCGACCGCCGGATTCCCATGCTCATCAACATCGGTATGGCGGGGTAGCGGCACGATTCCACTGCCTGCCCGGCGGATGCGCGGGCCTGACGTGGCTTGTCTTCCAAGCGCCCCGCGGCAAATATTGAAGGAGTCCCTGGACCCCTTCCTCCGCGAGGGCGGGCCCATGCCCAGAAGCGCCACTCTATGCGGGCTGCGGCTGGGATCTCGCGACGAAATCCCGATTCAGAGGGGTAATTCACCGCAACTTCGTCGCAACAGACGTGGTTTCGGGCGATTTTTGTCCGGGACCTGTATTCTTTTTCGGAAGTGCAGCCTGATCAGCTGGCGCGGAGCGACTCCGGGAACGATTAATGATATATGTCCATGCCAGCGAGCTTCCACTCCGGAGCACAAAGCGACCAGGCGACATTTCGCCGGCGGCACGCCGCGTATGGACGGGCACCAAGCCCGATTCGCATGAAAACCATATCCGAGCACCCCGGCTACCCGGGAAATTACACGGCACCTGCCACGAGCCTCCCAACCCGCTGCCACCATGTCTGATCACACTAAAATTCAGTGGTGCCATTCGACTGTGAATCCGGTTATGGGATGCGAAGGCTGCGAGCTTTATCCTACGACGGCCAAGATCCGTTCGACCGTCCGTTCCGTGCTCCACGGCTACGCGGTTGATTTCCCAGACACCCTCGCTACGGTCGACCAACTGACGGCCCCGGGGCCTCAGCA
>JAEYYL010000229.1 GCA_023430825.1 Verrucomicrobiota bacterium
CCTCGGAGAGGCGTCCCTACCCCCGAACACACCCAAACCCGCCGTCGCCATCCTGCGCGAGCAAGGCGTCAACGGCCAGGTCGAGATGGCCGCCGCGTTCACGCGCGCCGGCTTCACCGCGGTCGACGTCCACATGACCGACATCATCAGCGGGCGCATTTCGCTCCGCGATTTCCGCGGCCTCGCCGCCTGCGGCGGTTTCTCCTACGGCGACGTCCTCGGCGCCGGGGAAGGCTGGGCGAAAAGCGTCCTCTTCAACGAGCGCGCGCGAGCCGAGTTCGCCGCCTTCTTCGCGCGCGAAGACGCCTTTGCGCTCGGCGTCTGCAACGGCTGCCAGATGATGAGCAACCTCCACTCGATCATCCCAGGCTCCGACCACTGGCCGCACTTCGTCCAGAACCGGTCCGAACGCTACGAAGCCCGTTTCGTTTCCCTCAAGATCGAGAAAAGCCCGTCGCTCTTCTTTGCCGGCATGGAAGGCTCCGTCATCCCGATCGCGACCGCGCACGGCGAAGGCTTCGCCGAGTTCGCCACGCCCGAACTCGCGCAACGCTGCAACGCCTCCGGCCTCGTCGCCGCGCGCTACGTCGACAACCATCACCAACCGACGGAACAATATCCGCTCAACCCGAACGGCTCGCCCTTCGGCATCACCGCGCTGACGACCACCACCGGCCGCGTGACGATCCTGATGCCACACCCCGAGCGCGTCTTCCGCACGCACGCGATGAGCTGGCACCCCGCCGAGTGGGGCGAAGACAGCCCCTGGATGCAGCTCTTCTACAACGCTCGCCGCTGGGTCGGTTGAATCGCGTTCGCCGAATCGTGCGGGGGCACGAAGCCGTCCCCGCGCGATTATTCCCCGGAGCCGCGAGGATCAGCTCCGTCAGAGTCCCGCCTGCTTCGAACGGTCCAGCACCGCTTTCTTCTGCTCCTGAAACTCCTCCTCGGTGAGGAGCCCCTTTTGGCGGAGCTCATCGAGTTTCAGCATCGCGGTGTAAAGTTCGTCCACCGGTCCAGCGGTCGTCGTTGCCGGGACCGCCGCCGCCGGCGACCCTTTCTTGCCCCGATGCACGACCGGAACGGGGGCCGCATTCGCGAGTTCCGGATCGCCCGGCTCGAGCGCCTTGAACACCACCACCGCCTTCGGAATGCCCAATGCGATCCACGGCTTCTCCACCGTGATCGACACGAACTTCGGCTGCCGGCCCTTCCGTGCGCAAAACGCCGCCGCATCCGCCTTCGCCTTCTCCGCCAGCTCGTCGACGTCCCGATTGAAGGTCGTCGCCGCTTCCCGCGTGCACGAATAGACGCCGTCGCCCAACTCCACAATTGTCGCCGCCGCGCGCGCCGCAGTTGCCGCCACCAGCAAGCCGGCCAGGACCATCACACGAAGAAGGGGAAGCTTCGTCATGGCCGGATCGGACCTGCGATTTTATCTCGCGTCAAGCGCATGGGCCGCTGGTTCGGTTGACCTCGCCGCCTCCGCTGCAACGCTCGCACCCATGCCCCGCCCCAGCTTCGCTCTCTTCGCCTTTCTCGTCCCGACCCTCGTTTTCGCCGCCGAGGTCACCCTCCTCGACGACGATTTCCGTTCCCTCCCGCCGGGCATGTTCTCGAGCGATGTCGTCGGCGCCCACGCCGAATATCACTACCTCGCCGCCACCGCTCCGCAGGGCAACTGGGTCGTATCCAGTTTCCGGAGCAACGGCTCGCAACGCGCCTGGCGCGTCATCCGCGATGCGCGCGGCCCCGCCATGGCCCAGACCTACCTTTCTACCGCCGCCGACGCCCTCTACACTCACCCGCTGGTGATCGCCGGCGATCCGCTCTGGCGCGACTACACGCTCGCCGTGACCTTCACCCCGAACACGCCTGCGCTCCAAACCGGCGTCGTGTTCCGCTACCAGAACGATCGCTGCTACTATTTCTTCGGCCTGCACGGCGATCGCGTGCTCCTGAAATCCGTGAACCACGCCACGTCCTTCCGCGGTGCCACGGAAAACCTCCTCGCCGCGCAACCCTTCGCGTTCGAACCCGACCGCGAACTCACCGCGACCGTCACCGTGCGCGGCGACCAGATCACCGCCACCCTCGGTGACGTGACGCTCACCGCGCGCGATGCCACGTTCGCCGCCGGCAAGATCGGCCTGCTCTCCGACGTCCCCGCGCTCTACCGCGACGTGCGCGTAGCCACCGACCCCGCGAGCGCCGACGCCTTTCACGCCGCCCGCGCCGCCACCGACGCGGAAGAACACCGCCTGCAGTCCGAAAACCCACAGCTCGTTCTCTGGAAGAAAATCTCCACCGATGGCTTCGGCACCGGCCGCCAGCTTCGCTTCGGCGATCTCGACGGCGACGGCGTCCTCGAGATCCTCGTCGTGCAGGTCAAACGCCACGGCCCGAAGGATCGCAACAGCGAGGTCGGCTGCCTCACCGCCCTCACCCTCGACGGCAAAAAACTCTGGCAGATCGGCGAAGAGGATCTTTGGAACGACGTTCTCACCAACGACGTCGCCGTGCAGCTCGCCGACCTCGACGGCGACGGTTGCGCCGAAGTCATCTATGCGAAAGACCAGCAGCTCACCATCGCCGACGGCCGCACCGGCCACACGCTCCGCCAGATTCCCACGCCGCCCAACGCCGCGCGTCCGCCCTACAACAAAACCCCTCGCACGCTCGGCGACGCCATCGCGATCGCCAATTTCCGCGGCCTCCCCGCCGCGCGCGATATCCTCCTGAAGGACCGCTACACGAATTTCTGGATCTACACCGACCAGCTCGAACCGCTCTGGCACGGCCGCGGCAACCTCGGCCACTTCCCCCACACCGCCGACATCGATGACGACGGCCGCGACGAGCTCTACCTCGGTTACTCGCTCTACGATCACGACGGCACGCTGCTCTGGAGCCGCGAGGACAAACTCACCGATCATGCCGACGGTGTCGCGATGATCGACCTCGACGGCGATCCAACCACGCCGCCCACCTTCATCAACGCCGCGAGCGACGAGGGCATGGTGTTCCTCGACACGAAAGGAAACATCCTCCGCCAACACTTCGTCGGCCACGTGCAAAACCCCGCCACCGCCAATTTCCGCGACGATCTTCCGGGCCTTGAAACCTACACGATGAACTTCTGGGCCAACCAGGGCATCGTCCATCTCTTCGACGCCCGCGGCGAACTCGTCCACAGCTTCGAGCCCTGCCAGCACGGCAGCATGATGCTTCCCGTCAACTGGACCGGCCGCAGCGAGGAATTTTTTCTCCTCTCCGCCAATGTCGACGAAGGCGGCCTCTTCGACGGCCACGGCCGCCGCGTCGTGCGCTTTCCCGCCGACGGCCACCCCGATCTCGCCACCGCCGCGCTCGACCTCACCGGCGATTGCCGCGACGAACTCGTCACGTGGGACGCCGGCGAAATCTGGATCTACACCCAGGACGACAATCCCAAGCCGGGCCGCCTCTACCGCCCGCGTCGCAACTCCCTGTCCAACGAATCCAACTACAGCGCCGCCGTCTCCCTCCCTGGTTGGAAGGAATAACGACAGACTCTCAAGAGTCCGTCGGGCTGGATCGGAATAACGCGGCGTAGAGTCGATCAACCCGACGAGCGCGTCGGGTTCCACCTTTTGGTCCGCAACGTCCCCGACGCGCGGACTCCTTCGACGGCCTGAGTCCAACTGAGCCGCGGCGCATCGCGCGGCGTCGCGTTCAGCGCCGCGCTCTCGTCACGCGGTGAAGGACTCCGTTTCCCCGCGGTGTTGTGCCGGCTCGCTGCACCACGTTTCCACTTGAGTAACAGCCTTCCACCATGCCGCCGCGCCGCTTCGCTTCTCTGCCCTTTTCTCTCGGCGCCTGCGCGCTCCTTTTCGCGTTCGCTCTGCCGAGCACGGCGCCGCTCGCCGCCGCGCCGTTCACCTTCGCCGATTCCGACCTGCGCGAACTCCCGCCGTCCGCGAACGGCCGCACCTACCTGCTCTACATCGGCCTTCCACCCTCGTATGGCAGTCAACCTTCCCGCCGTTATCCGACGCTTTACTTCGTCGACGGCTACTGGGACTTCGCGCTGTTCATGCCGCTCGTGGGCAATCTCCGCGTCGATGGCGCGCTCCCGGAAACGATCGTCGTCGGCATCGGTTACGCCGGCGCCTCGCCCGACTACAACGCCCTGCGCGCGCTCGATCTCACGCCGGGCGTGGACCCTTATACCGACCCCACCGGCCTGCGCACGGGACGCGCGCAACAATTCCTCTCCGTCATCGCCAGCGAGATCGTCCCGTTCATCGAGCGCGAGTATCGCGCCGATCCAACGTATCGCGTCCTGGCCGGCAATTCCTACGGCGGGCTTTTCACCACTTACGCCGCCTTCGAGCGTCCCGGCCTGTTTCAAGGCTACATCGCCAGCAGCCCGTCGCTCTGGTGGCGCAACCGCTACCTTAGCGCCCGCGAGGCCGCGCTCGCGGCCACCAATCCAGCATTCCCCGCGCGTCTGTTCCTCGCCTACGCCTCCGAGGATCACAGCTCGATCGTCTCCTCCACGCGCGAATTCTACGCCCAAATCGCATCGCACCTCTACCCCGGCCTCTCGGTCGCCATCCGCGAGATCGAGGGCGAACGCCACTCCACCCTCAAAGCCGAATCGTTTACCCGCGGTCTCCGCTTCGCCTTCGCCCCCATCGCTCCGACGCCCGCCAATGCCGCCACGACCGCCCGGTCGAATTTCGCCAACATTTCGACGCGCGGCGTGGTCGGCACCGGCGACGACGCATTGATCGCGGGCTTCGTCGTGACCGGCCTCACGCCCAAGCGCATGCTCGTGCGCGCCGCGGGACCGGCCCTCGCCGCCGCCGGCGTCCCCGGCTTTCTCGCCGATCCACGCTTCACCGTCCAAAATCGCGCCGGCGCCGTCGTCGCGGAGAACGACAACTGGCCCGTCACCGCCGCCATGGCCACCGCCTGTGCCCAAGCCGGCGCCACGCCCTTCGCCACCGGCAGCCGCGACGCCTCGACGATCGTGACGCTCCCACCCGGGCTTTACACCGTCGTCGTCTCCGGCGTCGCCAACACCACCGGCATCGCCGTCGTGGAGGCCTTCGAACTGCCATGATCCGCTGGCGCGGCAGCGCCGGTCAGAACGGCTCTCCGGCCGTCCTGAGTTCGGCGTGCCGCTCTCCGCTGGAGTGCGCGCGCCAGCCACGCCCGAAAGTCGAAACCCGGCGGCCTCGGCCAGATAAGTGCCGATGCGCACAGGGATGTGGGAGCGCCAATCGGGATACTAAGCAGAAGCGCGCGTGGCAGCGGAGTCGCACGAAACCCGCTCCCACCTGACCTCTCTGTCACTTTGCCCGATCCGCCTCATGCGGCCCGGCGAAATGCACGCAGTTTTTCTCCGCAGATTTCCCGCCGGGAAATTCCCGTCCTGATCTTCTGCGACTTACGCACGCGTTTCGCTGGCACGCCGTGCGCTGAGCCGTTCGCACGTCGATGCGTCGTCGAGCGTTCGAACTAAACCCCTGCTCGCCGGACTACTCTTTCAGCATCTTCGCGCGCACTCCGCCGAAAATCACCCGCCTCTATGTCATCTCCTAATTTCGCGTCCCGTTCCGTCGCCTCCCTCGAGCCGCTGCTTCGTTCCAGCCTTTCCTCGATCTCCCATCCGTCCGCCTCCCGCCCCTCGCAGGCCTGGAGCGAAACCTCCTCCTTCGCCCGCACCGCGCCCATCATCGCGCTGTGCCACTTGAGCTGGGACTGGGTCTGGCAGCGTCCGCAACAATACCTTTCCCGTCTCGCGAAGACCCACCGCGTGCTCTTCGTCGAAACCTACTGCAGCGACGTCTCCACCACCACCGTCGAACTCCGCACCCCCGACGACCATCCCAACGTCACGATCTGCGCGATGCATCTGCCCGCCAAACGCTGGGCCGACGGTAAATTCATCGACCGCGAACGCCGCCGCGCACTCCAGCGCACGCTCGTGCAGGAACTCCCCGGCCGCTTCACCGACGCCATTCTCTGGTTCAACGACCCCATGGCCGTCACCGCCTTCGCCGGCCATCTCGACGAAGCCCTGATCGTTTACGACTGCATGGACGAGCTTTCCCAGTTCAAGGGCGCTACTCCCGCGCTCCTCGAGCGTGAACACGAACTCCTCGAAGTCGCCGACGTCGTCTTCTGCGGCGGCCGAAAAATGCGCGACAAGCGTCTTCGCGTGAATCCCAACTGCCACTTCTACGGCACCGGCGTCGACTGCCGCCACTTCGGCGCCGCGCGTTCGCCCGCCACCGCCATCGCACCCGAGATCGCGCAACTCGGCGGTCCCGTGCTCGGCTACTTCGGCGTCATCGACGAACGCATCGACTACGGCCTCCTCGCCGCCCTCGCCGACGCCAATCCCAAGTGGCACGTCGTCATGGTCGGCCCGTTCGCAAAAATCGATCCCGCGCAACTCCCGCAGCGGCCCAATCTCCACTGGCTCGGCGGTCGCCCTTACGCGCAACTCCCCGCGCTCACGAAGGGCTTCGACGTATGCCTCATGCCGTTCGCGCTCAACGAAGCCACCGAATACATCAATCCCACGAAGGCCCTCGAATACATGGCCGCCGGCCGCCCCGTAGTCTCCACCGCACTCGACGAGGTGAAGTCCAATTTCGCGAGCGTCGCCCGCATCGCGAAATCCCACGCCGAGTTCATCGAGCTCTGCCAGCGCGAAGTCGCCTCGCCCTCGCAGTCGCGCATCGCGCGCGGCCTACGCCTCGCCGCCGAAAATACCTGGGAGGTCAACGTCGCCAAAATGGAAGCGCACATCGCCGAGACCTTCGCCGCCACCACTCCCGCAGCAGCCGCCTCCGCGCCCGCCCCCATCGTCCCCCTCGTCGGCAACCAATCCGCCTATGTTTGATTACCTCATCGTCGGTGCCGGCTTCGCCGGCAGCGTCCTCGCCGAGCGGCTCGCCCGCGGCCAGAATAAAAAGGTTCTGATCATCGATCGTCGCTCGCACATCGGCGGCAACGCCTACGATTGCCACAACGAGCACGGCATCCTCATCCACCAATACGGGCCGCACATCTTCCACACGAATTCCGCGGAGATCTTCGACTACCTTTCGCGTTTCACCGAGTGGCGCCAGTATCAGCATCGCGTGAAGGCGATGGTCGACGGCCGGCTCCTGCCGATTCCGATCAATCTCGATACCGTCAACGAGCTCTACGGGCTCCAGCTTACGCCGGACGGCATGAAGACCTACCTCGCCTCCGTCGCCGAGAAGAAGGAAAAAATCCTCACTTCCGAGGACGTCGTCGTGAACGGCGTCGGCCGCGAGCTCTACGAGAAATTCTTCCGCAACTACACGCGCAAGCAGTGGGGCCTCGATCCGTCCGAGCTCGATGCCCAGGTCACCGCGCGTGTGCCCGTGCGTTTCAACCGCGACGACCGTTATTTCACCGACTCCTACCAGGCGATGCCCGCGCGCGGCTACACCCACATGTTCGGCAACATGCTCGACCATCCCAACATCAAGGTGATGCTCAACGCCGACTACCGCGAAGTCCGCAACGAGGTCTCCTTCGAGCAGCTCATCTTCACCGGTCCGATCGACGAATACTTCGATTACCGTTTCGGTCCCCTTCCGTATCGCTGTCTCGAGTTCAAGCACGAGACGCATCACCGACCGGTCTTCCAGTCCGCCCCCGTGGTGAACTATCCCAACGAATACGCCTACACGCGGGTCACGGAGTTCAAATACCTCACCGGCCAGGAACACCCGCTCACCAGCGTCGTTTACGAATTCCCGCGCTCGGAGGGCGATCCGTATTATCCGATCCCCCGCGCCGACAATGCCGCGCTCTACAAGCGCTACCAGGCGCTCGCCGCCGAAACGCCCGACGTCCATTTCGTCGGCCGCCTCGGCACCTACCGCTATTACAACATGGATCAGGTCGTCGGCCAGGCGCTCACGCTCTACACCAAGCTCGCCCAATCCACGCGCGCCGAAGCCCTCGCCGCAGGGTGAACCGTTTGCCTTCACGCCAGTCTAGTAGGGGGGGGGGGCCGCCCCCCCCGGAGCGTGGGTCGACGCCCC
>JAEYYL010000247.1 GCA_023430825.1 Verrucomicrobiota bacterium
GCGCCAGTGCGCGTGAGGCGCGACTCGTGCTCGGGGTGGCGGTGCAGCCAGTCGGCGAGCCGGGTCGTCACGATCTCGGCCTGATCGAGGATTTCCACTTCGGGCGGAATCAGCGGACGCAGCGCGGGCAGCAGCAGCGGATAATGCGTGCAACCGAGCAGCAGGCGCTGCGGTTTTTGCGCGCGATTCAGCACGGGCGCGAGCGACTGGCGGAGAAACCATTCCGTGCCGGGACCGCTCAATTCGCCTGCTTCGACCAGCGGCACCCACATGGGACAGGCTTGTTGAATGAGCTCGAGCTGCGGTGCGAGTTTGCGGAGTTCGATGCCGTAGGAATCGGAGTCGATGGTGCTGGCGGTGCCGAGCACCGCGACGGTGCCGGTGGCGTCGGACGGCGTCGTTTCGCCCGGGATCGCACCGGGCGGAAGCGCGGCGAGCGCTTCGACGGACGGGCGGACGACGCCGAGCACGCGGCGGTCGGGCCGATGAACGGGCAGGTGCAATTGCTGGAGGTTGCGCAGGGCGCGGGCGGAGGCGGTGTTGCACGCGAGGACGACGAGCGTGCAGCCTTGGTCGAAGAGCCATTCGACGGATTCGAGCGTGAACTGGTTGACGACGTCGGGACTGCGCGCGCCGTAGGGTGCGCGGGCGCTGTCGGCGAGAAAAAGATAGTCGTAGCGCGGCAGCGCCTCGAGCAGCGAAGCGAGCACGGTGAGTCCGCCGAATCCGGAATCGAACACGCCAATCATTTCCGTTCGAGCCGAACCCGGCCGGCGCGCTGACGCAAGCCGGCTCCGACTGGCTGGACGTTCTCCGCGCGGTTCGCATTGCGATCCGCTTCCGGGATTGCACGGCGCGGGGCGGCCATCGATAAGGTGCGGCATGAGCGATTGTCCCTGCGGCTCCGGCCGCTCTTTCGAAACGTGTTGCGAACCGATCATCAACGGCGCGTCGGCGCCCACGGCCGAGGCGTTGATGCGCTCGCGTTACACCGCGTATGTGAAGCAGGCGATCGATTATCTCGGTCGCTCGCTGTCGGCGGAGCAGCGCAAGGATTATGCGCCGGAGGAGGCGAAGCGCTGGTCCGAAAAATCCGAATGGCTCGGGCTGAAAATCCTGCGCACGGAAAAAGGCGCGCCGACGGATACCGAGGGATTGGTGGAATTTTCGGCGCGTTACCGCACCGATGGCAAGGAACAGGAACACGTGGAGACGGCGCTGTTCGGCCGCGAGGAGGGGGAATGGGTTTATGTGGGTCAGGCGCCGCAGGCGGGGCAGACGGTGCGACGCGAAACGCCGAAGATTGGACGCAACGATCCGTGTCCGTGCGGCAGCGGAAAGAAATATAAGAAATGCTGCGGCGTGGCGGCGTGAGGGCGTCTTTGGTGCGGCGCTGCGGGCATGCGGCGTGCTAGTCGCGGCGGCGGACTTCCCCATGCTGCAACTTGTCCACGCCTCCGTTTCGTCGCCCGATATGGCTTTGCCGGAGGTGGCGTTGCGCGTCGACCGAATCACGTTGGCGAAACGGATCTGGCGCGGCGTGGCGGAGGACGGGCGGGAGTTCGGTTTCGAGTTGGAGACGCGATTGAGGGATGGCGAGGTGGTGTTTCAAGCCGAGGGGGCGCGTTATGTGGTGCGGCAGATTCCCGAGGCGGTGGTGGCGATCTCGCTCGACGTCGCGCCGTCGGCGGCGGCGGGCATCGGTTGGGCGGTGGGGAATCTACACCTCGAATTGCAGGCGGAACCGACGCGGTTGCTCGCGCTGGACGAGCCGGCTGTGCGGCAATTGCTGGAGCGGTTGAAGGTGAACTTCACGCCGACGACGGCGGTGTTTCGGCCGGGGCGTTTCGCGCGCGGCGAGAAAGCGGCGGTGCATGAACTTGGACCGAGTCACAAGCACTGACCTCGATGTAGGGCGGGTCTCGGACCCGCCTTCTCCGAATTCAGAGACGGGTCGGAGACCCGCCCTCCCTCATGCGGACGCCGCGTGGCTCTGCGCGCTTTTGCAGGCGGGCGATTCGTTTTATCCGACGGGGAGCTATGCGCACTCGTTCGGGTTGGAGGGGCTCGTGCAGGAGGGCGTTGTGCGCGACCGGGCGACGCTGCGGGAGTTTATGTTTCGCTCGGTGCTGCCGGCGCTGCGGCAGAGCGAGTTGCCGCTGGCGGTGCACGCGTGGAAGGCGTTGGGCGTGGAGGACTGGACGCGCGTGGGGGAAATCTGCGTGTTGTCGTCGGCGTTGAAGACGGCGAAGGAAGCGCGGTTCGCGTCGGACAACATCGGGCGGCAGCGCGCGGAACTCGTGGCGAAGTTGCGCGACGATCCGCTCGCGAAGGAGTATCTGGAGCGGGCGGCGAAGGAGGGCTGGCCGTTTTCGCCGGCGGTGTCGGCGGCGCTCGAAGGCCGCGCGTGCGGGGCCCCGCTCGTGGCGGTGCTCGCTGGTGTGACGTATGCGAGTGTGGCGGGCGTGTTGTCGGCGGCGATGAAGGTGTTGCGGCTCGGGCAGAACGCGAGTCAGTCGTTGGTCACCGAAGCACTGGCCGAGGCGCCGGCGATCGTCGCGGCGGCGGAGAACGTGGCGTTCGAGGAGATCGGCTGGTTTAACCCGTGGCTGGACATCGCGGCGGCGCGGCACGAGACGGCGGACGTGCGGATGTTTATTTCGTGAAGTAGCGAGGAGTGAGTAGCGGGTAGCGAGCATTCCAGCCGGACAATCGCATCACATGTATTTCTACTCGCTACTCACTACCCGCTACTCGCTACTTTTACTCCCATGATTCGTCCTCCTCGAATTGGCGTCGGCGGGCCGGTGGGTTCCGGCAAGACAATGCTGTGCCTCAAACTCTGTCAGCGGTTGCGCGAGCGCTACTCGATGGCAGTCGTGACGAACGACATTTACTGCTCGGAAGACGCGCAGTTCCTGATCCAGCACAGCGCGCTGCCGGCGGAACGTATCGCCGGCGTGGAGACAGGCGGGTGTCCGCATACGGCGATTCGCGACGACACGACGATGAACGAGCAGGCGTGCCGCGTGCTCGAGGCGAAGTTTCCCGAGCTGCAACTGCTGCTCGTCGAAAGCGGCGGCGACAATCTCACCGCGACGTTTTCGCCGGAGCTGGTCGACGCGTTCATTTATGTGATCGACGTGGCGGAGGGGGATAAAATTCCGCGCAAGGGCGGGCCGGCGATCCGGCACAGCGATCTGCTCATCATCAACAAAATCGATCTCGCGCCGCTGGTGGGCGCGGACCTCGGCGTGATGGAGCGCGACGCGAAAGTGCAGCGCGGCGCCCGGCCGTTTTTGTTCTGCGATTTGAAGCGTGAGCATAACCTCGACGCGGTGATCGCGTGGTTGGAGCGCGAGGTGTTGTTCGGACGGAAGGCGAAGGTGGCGGGGTGAGGTTTAGCCGCAAAGAGGCGCAGAAGGCGCAAAAAGAAAGCAGGGCAGGCTCCAGTGATTTTTGCGCCTTCTGCGCGTTTTTGCGGCAAATCCGATGAGCGAGTTTTCGGGTCATCTTCATCTGCGCGGCACGGTGCGGGAGCACGGGCGGACGGTGCTGACGGAGCAGTCGTTTCGTGCGCCGTTTCATTTGAGCAAACCGTATTGGGATGTGGATACGGGCGTGCTGCTGGTGCAGGTGGTGAATCCGACGGCGGGAATTCTCGCGGGCGACCGGCTCGAGTCGGACATCGCGGTCGAGACCGGCGCGGCGGTGTGCGTGACGACGCCGAGCGCGAGCCGCGTGTTCAAGATGAACGATGGCGTGGCGGAGTGCCGGCAGCGGTTTAGCGTGGCGGCGGGCGGCTGGCTCGAGGTGATGCCGGAGCCGCTGGTGCCGCATCGAGGGTCGGTTTACCGGCAGGTGACGGCGGTGGCGGTGGAGCGCGGCGGGGCGCTATTCTTCGTCGATCAACTCATGCCGGGACGCATCGCGCACGGCGAGACGTGGGGTTGGAATCGGCTGCAGCTGGAGCTGGAGGTGCGGTGCGGGGGCGAGTTGGTGTTGCGGGAGCGGTTCGATCAGAGCGGCGAGGACTTGAAGGGGCTCGCGGCGCTGTGCGGCTCGGGCGAGGCGGCGTGTTTCGCCAACGCGGTGTTGATTGCGGACGCGGCGGAGACGGAAGCGGCGTGGCGCGGCGCGGTCGCGGCGCTGCACGGCGACGAGGTGTGGCTCGGCGTGAGCGCGCTGCGGCGCGGCGGTTGGAGTTTCAAGATCGTCGCGAACGACGCGGTGAGCCTGCGGCGCACGCTGAAGGAAATGCGGCGGGTGCTGGCGGGGAGTTTTCCGCGGCTGGGGTGCGATGTGCGGAAGTTGTGACGGGGGCGCGGCGAGACGGCGCCTCTTCCTTACTCCAAGGCGGGCTGAAGCCCGCCCTACTTGGTGCGCGGGTTTTTTGCGGCGCGGCGGTGGGGGCTGCGCGTGGCGCGCCAGATCGCCCAACTTGCGGCGGCGAGGACGGCGAGGCAGAGGAACGTCGCGATCGGGTGCGCGGCGAGATGCGAGAGTTCCCAGGTAAAATCGTGGTCCCCCTCGTGTCCGGGGTGAGCGAGCGCAGTGAGCGGGGCGACGAGCGCGGCGGCGGCGAGGAGGGTGGACAGACGTGGGGCGGGTTTCATCGGAAAGGTTTCAGCAGTTAATGCGCCAGCGGGGCGGACGCGTCAGTTCGATTTTTTCAGTTGGCCGGGAATGAACTGTTCGCGGACGGCCTGCGAGAGCAGGTCGGGCGGGAGGAGGCCCTGGCCGATGATGAAATCGTTGAACGCGGCGCGATCGAAGGCGGCGCCGAGCGTGATCTCGGTCGCGGTGCGCAACTCCATGAGGCGCGTGTAGCCGTAGAAATAGGCGGTCGCCTGGCCGGGGGAGCGGAAGGTGTAGCGTTCGACCTCCTGCGTCGCCATGCCGTCGGAAAGGCAGACGTCCTGGGTCAGGATGGCGAAGGCGCGTTCGCGCGTGACGAGGCCGAGATTGAGCATCGGATCGAGGAAGGCGCGGGCGGCGCGCATCAGGCGATGCTGGAGCGCGACGAGCTGGCCGTCGAGCGGGAGGAAGGGTTTGGTCTCGGCTTCGGCGTAGAGTGCCCAGCCTTCGACGTTGACGCTGTTGAACGCGAAAAATGTGCGGGCGAGCGACACGCCGCGTTCGACCATGGCGGCGAACTGGAGGTCGTGGCCGGGGCGGCCCTCGTGCGCGGCGAGCGTCCAGGCGCCGGCCTGGTAGGTGAAATCGTCGAAGGCCGCGGCGGTGCCGTCGGCGGCAGGGTTGCTCGTCGTGAGAACGAAGACGCCCTGCTCATCCTTGGCGCCGACGAACGGCGGGGGTTGAAAGTGCGGCGCGGGCTGCGCGGCGTTTTCCGCTTCGGAGGCGAGGCGCATCAACATCGGGCGCTCGGGCAGCGTGAGGATTTTTTCGCGGCGGATGATGTCCTCGATGCGCGCGATGACCTCGCGGTAGAAGGGCTCGATCTCGTCGCGGGTGAGCTGGGTTTTCTTCAACTCGCGAATGACGGCGCGGTAGTCGGAGTCGGGGAAGCCGTGTTCCTTCGCGACGAGCGGGGCGATCGCGATCATCTCGTTGCGGATCTCGGCGTAAGCGAGCAGCGCTTTTTGCATCAACGCCTGCGGCGGAATATCGAGGCCGATGTTTTTGAGGTTGTCGGCGTAGAGTTCGGCGGGGAGGCGGAAATCATCGCGGGCGTTGGGCAGGACCTCTGCGCGGAGCCAGTCGACGTAATCGCGGAACTGCGCGTCGAGGGCGTCGAGCGCGGCGGGAGCGCCTTCGGATTCGTGGAGACCGTATTTCGTGTAGAGCTGGCGAATGCCGGCGGCGTAGCGCGGGAGCGCGTCGAGATGGGCTTCGACCTCGTCCTTGAACGGGCGGAGCAGCGACGCGTCGCCGGCCTTTTCCCGGTAACGCTCTTTCGCGAGTTCAATGATGGGCGTGGCGCCGGCTTCGAGCCCGGTGTAACGCTTCAAGCGGGCGAGCGCGGCGGGGCGGCGGGCGGCGTCGACCTGGTCGTCGAGCAGGCTGAACTGGCCGAAGAAGACGAGTTGCGCGACGTCGACGTAAGGCAGCGCGAGGCGGTCGTTGAGCGCGTCGGTCTCGAGCTGGTCGTTGGCGGCTTTGAGGAGGATCGCGAGATCCTGGTGAACGAGCGGATCGGTCTCGACGGTGACGCGGCGCGCGAGTTCGTCGCGGGCGGCGGTGAAGCGGGCGCGGGTGCGCTCGGTGGTGCCGGCGGTGAGGTCGGCGATTTTTTCATCGTAGCCGCGCACGCCGAGGCGTCCGGCGAATTCGGGGCTGGTTTGCGCGAGGGCGTCGAGCAGGAGCTGGGCGTGGGCGTTGCTTCTCGTGATCCAGGCGGGTTCGTCGGCGGCGAAAATCGGAAGAGAAGCGAGGACGCTGGCGAGGAAGAGCGAGCGGGCGACGGCGAGCATGCCAAGAAGCAAGCAAACGACGCGCCGATGGCGAGACGATGATGGGGGCGGGCTTGGGCGCAGGCAGGCAAGTCCTGACGCTACGGTCGCGCCGCTTTTTCTAGAACCTCTCCACGAAAACCCTGGCCGTTTCTGGATCGGAGGTAGGAGCCTGCTTGCAGGCGATGGTGCGATATCCCGCTGCTCACGCAGCGAGCCACATCAGACAGCAATCGCCGGCGAGCAGGTTCCATAACCGGCTACGATTCTATTTGAACTACGCTGGGTCTTCCCGCTCCTCACGGAGCGAGCCACGAGGCGCAGGATCCATGGATCGCGCTTTTAGCGCGCGAGCAGTTGCTTCGTGAGGAAGGCGGTCTGCAGCGCGGCGATTTCCTTCAGGCCTTTTTGGGCGACGGCGACGATTTGCTGGAGCTGTTCGCCGGTGAAGGTGGCTTCTTCGCCGGAGCTTTGAAGTTCCACAAACTGGCCGCGGCCGGTCATGACGATGTTGGCGTCGACCTCGGCGTCGCGGTCTTCGACGTAGTTGAGGTCGAGGAAATCCTGGCCCTGGTAAATGCCGGCGCTGACGGCGGCGACGGAATCGGTGAGCGGGTTGTCGGCGATTTTTTTCGCGTCGAGGAGTTTCTGGACGGCGAGGCGCGCGGCGAGCCAGGCGCCGGTGATCGACGCGGTGCGCGTGCCGCCGTCGGCTTGAAGGACGTCGCAATCGATCCAGAGCGTGTTCTGGCCGAGTTTCTGGAGATCGATGACGGCGCGGAGCGAGCGGCCGATGAGACGCTGGATCTCGATGGTGCGGCCGTCGGTCTTGCCGCGGGTGCTGTCGCGCTGTTTGCGGTCGAGGGTCGAGTAGGGGAGCATCGAATACTCGGCGGTGAGCCAGCCGCCGGGGACTTTCTGCTGCTTCATCCACAGCGGGACGTTCGGCTCGATCATCGCGGCGCAGATCACGCGCGTGGCGCCGAAGGAGACCAGCACGGAGCCGGTGGCGTGCGGGGCGATGTTGGCTTCGAAGGTGATGGGGCGCAGTTGATCGGCTTTGCGGCCGTCGAGCCGGGCGGGGGTGGAACTCATGAGACGAGAAGCGCAGTCGCGGCGGCGCGGCGTGGCAAGCGGGGAAGTTGGGGTGCGCGTGCGCGCACGGCGCATCGATCCGTCGAGGCGCGTGGGTTCAGAGGGGATTGTCGGTGGCGATGAATTCCCAGGGGAGGCGGAATTTTTTCGCGAGTTCGGCGGCGAGGGCTTTGACGGCGTGGACCTCGGTCGCGTAGTGGCCGCACAAATACAGGTTCAACTTTTCCTCCTGGGCGCGGTTGAACCATTCTTCGCGGAGTTCGCCGGTGACGAGCGTGTCGACGCCGGCGGCGGCGAGCGCGGGGATCGCGCTGTTGCCGCTGCCGCTGCAGAACGCGATGTCGCGGGGGTTGGGGGAGCCGTATTCGATGGCGATGACGCGCGGGTAGAGTTTTTCCAATTTCGCGCGGAGCGCGGCGCGGGTGAGTCGGCCGGCGGGCGCAATGCGGCCGATGTCACCGCCGCGATTCGGCATGAAGCCGCGCGTGGCTTTGAGGCCGAGCTGGCGGGCGAGCAGG
This sequence comes from Verrucomicrobiota bacterium, assembly GCA_023430825.1. Lineage (GTDB taxonomy): Bacteria > Verrucomicrobiota > Verrucomicrobiia > Opitutales > Opitutaceae > Opitutus. The sequence continues at coordinate 8,027 of JAEYYL010000247.1, forward strand.
GCGTTGTTGCCGATCTGCGGATGCGAATCGAGCGGGAGGTGATTCGAGTAAAGCGCGCAGTTGCCGTGGACGAGCGTAGAGAGGCGCTCGTAGGCGGGGCCGGTGAGCGGGCGGGGCATGTCCCAGAACATGCCGTGATGCACGATGAGGAAATCGACCTCGGCGGCGACGGCGCGCTGGAAAGGGATCAGGCCGGCGTCGACGGCGGCGCCGATTTTCGTGACGCGGCCGCGGTTGGCGACCTGCAGGCCGTTGCGGGCGCCGGGGGCGTCTTCGAAGGCGGCGAGGCGGGTGCGGGTATCGCAGTAGGTGACGAGGTCGGTGAGCTTGGCCATGGCGCGGCAGTGTGGGCTGAAGAAAGGTCGGGTGTCGAGTAGGGCGGGTCTGAGGCCCGTCCTACTTTCCGATCCGGCAACTGTGGGCGGCGAAACCGGCGCCAAAACTGACGAGCCAGAAATCGCCGGCGGCGGATGGGGTGTCGTCGCGGAGGGCGCGCTCGAAGGCGAACAGCACGGAAGGGCTGCTCATGTTGCCGTAGTCGCGGAGGGTTTCGATGCTGGCGGTTAGAGCGTGCGGCGCGACGACGGGAGCGAGCGCTTCGAGGACGTCGCGGCCGCCCGTGTGCGCGATGACGCGGGAAACGGGGCGGTCGCCGCGCGCGCGCCAGAGCTGGCCGACGGCTTTGGCGGCGAGTTCGGGGACGGCGCGGTCGAGGAGATTGCGGAGTTTGCCGTCGCGTTGTTCGAAGCGAAGTTTGTCGCGGTCGTCGGGGAGATGAAGCGTGTCGAAGGCGAAGGCGCGCAGTGCCGTCGGACCGGGCGTGCCGCGCCAGATGGTGGCGGCGGCGCCGTCGCTGAAGAGGCACGCGCTGATGAGCACGCCGGGATCGTTGTCGAGGTAGAACGCGGCGGAGCAGATTTCGACGGCGACGCAGGCGACGACGGCGTCGGGTTGCGCGGCGGTGATCTGGCTCGCGGCGCGCAGCGTGGGAATGGCGGCGCCGCAGCCGAGGCCGACGAGGTCTTGCAGGAAGGCGTTGGGGCGGAGGCCGAGTTGTTCGGAGACGTAGCTGGTGATGCCGGGGCAGAGATAACCGGTGCAGGTGCAGACGAGGAGCGCGTCGATCTGGTCGGGGCGGAGGCCGGCTTGCGCGAGCGCAGCGGTGAGGGCGCGGCCGGCGAGCGCGGGGGCTTCGCGACGGAAGCCGAGATTGAGTTCGTCGGGCGTGAGATCGAACACGCCCGCGATGTTCGGCATCGCGAAGTGGCGCGTGGCGATGCCGTGGTCGCTGCGCAGGATGCTGTGCAGGATCAGCATCGAGCGGCGGTGAAGCCGGCTGCGGATCGGAGACTTTTGCGCGATGTCCCAACAGTCCATCTGCGTGTAACGGGCGGGCGGCGTGGCGGTGGCAAGGGCGTGGAGGAACATGTTCGACAGAGGACGGGGAACGGAGGACGGAGATCGGACGCGGCGGGGGCGCCGCGGCTCCATAAAATGGATACGGGTTTAGTGGAGGGCGGCGTAGAGGGGACGGAGGGGAAGGAGGCGGGCGCGGTTGAGGGCGGCGAAGATGCGCTGGCGCGGGGGTTGAAGAAGGAAGGCGTGAAGCGCTGCGGCGGTCGCGAGACGCAGGCGGAAGCGGCGGTGGAGCGCGTGGTGAATGGCGGCGCGCGTGGCGGGCCAGTCGGCGGTGCCGCGGGCGTAGGCGAGGAGCGGGTCGAGAGAGAGTTCGGCGCTTTGAAACGCCATCGCCATGCCGTGGCCGGTGAACGGCGGGATCATCGCGCAGGTATCACCGAGCCGGACCTGCGACGAGGGTGTCACGCGGCGATCGAAGTCGACGGCGGCGACAGCGCAGAAGGAAGCGGGGTCGACGGCAGCGGTGGCGAGGCGGGAGGCGAGTTTGGGGAGCTGTGCGGCCTGGAGGTAACCGAGCAGGAGATCCGGGCCCTTGGCGCAGAGTTCGCGACGGCGGAAGAGGCCGCAGACGTTGACGCGGTGGTCTTCGATTTTCGCGAGGCCGACGTAAGCGTGGTCGCCGAGATGGACCTCGAGATCGCGGGCGAGCGGAAGGTCGAGGGCGTGAAATTTCAGCCCGATCCAGCGCGACGCGGCGCGGCGGCGGCCGGTGGCGAACACGCGGCCGGGGGCGTCGGCGGTGGCGGTGAAGCGCGAGTGCGTGTGCAGGGTTCCGCCGGCTTGGACGAAGGCGTCGGCGAGGCGGGCGTCGAGCGCGTGCCGGCTGAGCGCGGGGACGGGTGTAGGGAGCGTTTGGATACGCGACGGTTTTTCGCGGATGAACCAGGCGACCTCGCGCGCGGTGGCGGCGCCGGCGAGAAACGGGTCGAGACCGAGTCGCTCGCGCGGGTGAGGCGGCAGACCGGTGATGAACTCGCCGCAGACGCGGTGACGCGGGTAGGTGCCGGCCTCATGGAGCGTGACAGCGACGCCGGCGCGGCGCAGCGCGAGGCCGAGGGAAAGGCCGGCGAGGCCGCCGCCGATGATCTCGATGGGGCGCAACTCGCTCATGAACGGCGGACGGCGATGAGGCGATACGCGCCGAGCAGGGTGGAGGAGCGGCGCCACGTCCATTCGCGCGGATCGAGTCCGAGTGCGCGGGGGAGTTCGTCGCCGCGGAAGCCGGCGGCGATGCTGACATGGGCATCGTGGAGGCTGATGGGATTGGCGCCGAGGAGCGGAGCGATGAGGCGAAAGAGGATTTGCGAGGCGCGGCGGCGGGCGGGTTCGCAGGCGACGATGACGCGGGCGGTGTCGCGCCAGGCGGCGCCGAGGGCGCGGAGTTCGTCGTCGTGGAACTGGTGGAAGATGAGATTGCCGACGATGACGGCGTAGGCGGCGTAGCCGGGAAACGTGCGGAGGTCGGCGACGTGCCAGCCGTGGGTCTCGGGCCAGTGGGACGGACGCGGCCAGCGGTCGAGTCCGTCGACGGCGAGGCGGCGTTGGGCGAGCGCGAGGGCGAGTTCGCCGGTGCCGGCGCCGAGTTCGAGGAGGCGTTCGCCGGGGCGGACGAGCGTGGGGAGCGTGCGCGCGATCCAGCGGTGGTTGCCCATGATCGCGTTGGTGAGCCGGAGATCGCGGCGGTTGTGGAGCGCGTCGGGATGCTGCGGCGACAGCGAGTCGAGGAGTTCGGGCTGGATCGTGCGGAGCATGCGCGAGACGAAGGTTGCGAGGGTTGGCGGGGGAGTCCAACGTGGGCCGCGTTTTCCATGAACGAGTTCCCGAGCCCGGTTGATTTGATTGCGCAAGCGGCGGAAAAGTTTCCGCACCGTCCGTCGTGGGACGAATACTTCATGGCGACGGCGGTGCTGCTGTCGACGCGGTCGAACTGCGAGCGGTTGCACGTCGGGTGCGTGATCGTGACGGGCGGCGACCGGAAGAACCGGATCGTGGCGGCGGGCTACAACGGCTTTTTGCCGGGCACGCCGCATGTGTCGCGGCTGCGCGAAGGGCGCGAGCAGGCGACGGTGCATGCGGAGCAGAACGCGATCGCGGACGCGGCGCGGCGGGGGAGTTCGGTGGAAGGTTGCGTGGCGTATGTGACGCACTATCCGTGCATCAACTGCGTGAAGATCATGGCGGCGGCGGGGATCGCGGAGGTGCGCTACCGGCAGGATTACAACAACGACCCGCTGGTGGCGCCGTTGATGGCGGACGCAGGGATCAAGATTTTGCAGCTGTAATTTTGACGGAAGCGAAAGGGCGCGTTAGGGATGACGCGTCTCACCCCATGCGCGAACGACGTCAGGCCAAGAAGGGAAGCCTCGCGGGCTCGTTGTTGCTGGCGCATCCGGCGTTGAAGGACCCGAATTTCCGGCGGACGGTGATCTTGATGTCGGCGCACAATGCGGAGGGCGCGATGGGCGTGGTGTTGAACCGGCCGACGGGGAAGCACCTGGGCGAGGTGAACGGCGATTTCGCGCTCGGGGCGCTGGCGAGCGTGCCGATTTTCACCGGTGGTCCGGTGCAGACCGAGCAATTGTTGCTGGTGGCGTGGCAGCCGCACGTGGACGGGTTTCGGCTGCACTTTGGCGTGGAGCCGGACCGGGCGACGCAACTCGCGACGGAGGAAGGGACGCAGTTGCGGGCGTTTCTCGGCTATTCCGGCTGGTCCGGCGGACAGTTGGAGAACGAGTTGAAGCAGAACACCTGGATCGTGACGGACGTGCCGGCGGAATTGCTGGATCATCCCTTTGGCGGGGACCTCTGGCGGCGGGTGTTGGGCGGACTCGGCGAGGAGTGGCGGTTGCTGGCGGAGGAGCCGGAGGATACGAGTTTGAATTGAAGGAGGCGGGCGGGGACGCAGAGGGGTGGCGTTGAGGCGGGCGCTGGGGTCGGGCAAAACGGAGGTTGACAGGGGTGGGGGCGCTCTCTGTTTTCGGCTCTTTTATGAAAGTCGTTTCCTCCATCAAGTCGGCCAAGAAGCGTCACCCGGCCTGCCAGGTCGTCCGTCGCAAGGGCAAGATTTACGTCATCAACAAAGTCGAGCCGCGTTACAAAGCGCGGCAGGGCTGATTAACCTTTTTCCCGCGCCATGAAAGACCAAGGCCATCCCGCTCTCAACAACGTCTGCTTCCTCGATATCGGAACCGGCCGTCGTTTCCTCACGAAGTCCACGATGAAGTCGGCCCGCAAGGAGTCGATCGACGGCGTGGAATATTTCGTCGTCGCGCGCGACGTGACCGCCGATTCGCACCCCGCCTACACCGGCGAGAAGCGCCTCGTGGACACCGCCGGCCGCGTCGAGAAGTTCACGTCGAAGTTCAAGCGTAGCGCCGCGAAGAAGTAAGCGCGCGACCCGCGAGCAATCTCTCTCTGCGAAAGCCCTCCGGAAACGGCGGGCTTTTTTGCGCTCGCGCATCGGGGGAGCAATCCTGAGCGTTTCCACCCTTTTCCTCTCATGCGTATCCGTGCTTTCCAAGGTCTCGTTCCGCAACCCGCGCTCGCGCCCGAAGTGGCGTGCGTGCCTTACGACGTCGTCAACACCGCCGAGGCCGCGGCGCTCGCGGCGGACAAACCGCGCAGTCTGCTGCATGTTGATCGCGCCGAGATCGATCTGCCGGGCGGCACCGATCCGCATGCGGACGAAGTTTATGCGAAGGCCAACGAGAATTTCCTGAAGCTGCAGCGCGACGGCGTGCTCGGGCGCGAAAGCGGGCCGAGCCTGTATGTTTACCAGCAGCAGATGGGCGCGCACACGCAGCGCGGGCTTGTCGCGGTGTGCCATGTGGAGGACTACGACGCGGAGCTGATCAAGAAGCACGAGAAGACGCGGCGCGACAAGGAGGACGATCGCACGCGGCTGATCGACACGCTGAGCGCGAACACGGGCCCGGTGTTTCTCACGTATCGCGACGAGGCGGCGGTGACGGCGCTCGTCGACGCGAAGGTGAAGGAGCAGCCGATCCACGATTTCACGGCGCCGGACGGAATTCGTCACACCGCGTGGCGCGTGGCGGGCGGCGAGGAGTGGATCAAGGCGTTTGGCCGCGTGCCGGTGACTTATATCGCGGACGGGCATCATCGCGCGGCGAGTGCGGCGCGCGTCGCGCGGCTGCGGCGTGAGCGGAATGCGGCGCACACGGGCCAGGAGGACTACAACTGGTTCCTGTGCGTGCTGTTTCCCGCGAGCGAGCTGAAGATTCTGCCGTATAACCGGATCGTCTTCGATTTGAACGGGCGCACGCCGGAGGCGTTTCTCGCGGAAGTGAAGGCGCGGTTCGGGTTGAAGGAGAACGCGGTGCCAACGCCGACGGCGGTGGGCGAGGTGAGCATGTATCTTGGCGGGAAATGGTATGGGCTGCGCTGCGCGGCGGAGGCGAATGCGGACCCGGTGGCGCGGTTGGATGTGAGCGTGCTGCAGGACAAGCTGCTCGCGCCGCTGCTGGGGATCGACGATCCGCGGACGAGCAAGCGCGTGGATTTCGTCGGCGGGATTCGCGGCACGGGCGAACTGGTGAAGCGCGTGGATGCGGACGGCGGCGTGGCGTTTTCGCTGTATCCGGTGACGATCGCGCAGTTGATGGACATCGCGGACGCCGGCCAGATCATGCCGCCGAAGAGCACGTGGTTCGAGCCGAAGCTGCGCTCGGGCCTGTTCGTGCACACGTTCTGACGGCGTTTGCGCCGGCGGAAACGGTGGGCTTGCCAACGACGCGCGCGGGGTTTGCCTACGCGCATGCGTTTTTTGCGTTCCAACCGTTTGAGCTCCATGGGCGTTTTCGGGCTGGTGCTGGCCATGGCGGCAACGGTCCACGCGGCGGGAGGTGGAGGAGGCGTCGCAGACATCCCCCTGCCGCTCGAAAGCTATGGCGATGCGGGGCGCGGGGTGATCGAGACGCTGAAAGGTCGCGCGCAGGCGGAGCCGTTCAACGTCGTGGCGACGGCGATTTTCTTCCTCGCGATCGTGCACACGTTTTTGACGGCGCGATTCCGTCACTGGGCGCACGAAGTCGAGGAGGCGCATGCGGCGGCATTGAAGGGTCGCCGGCCACCGGCGACCGACCGCAATGAGGACAACGTTCCCGACGAGGTGAGTTTCAAGGGGCAGATCCTACATTTCCTGGGAGAGGTCGAGGCGGTGTTCGGCATCTGGGTCGTGGTGCTGATGGGCGCGATCACGTGGTTCAAGGGCTGGGACACGGTGGTGGATTATATCGGGCACGGGGTGAATTTCACCGAGCCGATGTTCGTGGTGGTGATCATGGCGCTGGCGTCGACGCGGCCGGTGCTGGTGTTTGCGGAGCAGTGCCTGCGCGCGGTGGCGTCGCTGGGCAAGCAGTCCACGGCGGCGTGGTGGCTCTCGATTTTGATTATCGCGCCCGTGCTGGGATCTTTCATCACGGAGCCCGCGGCGATGACGATCGGGGCGCTGCTGCTGGCGCGGCAGTTTTACGCGCTGAAGCCGTCGCTGCGTTTCTGTTACGCGACGATCGGGTTGTTGTTCGTCAACGTGTCGGTCGGCGGCACGTTCACGCATTTCGCGGCGCCGCCGGTGCTGATGGTCGCGGCGCCGTGGGGTTGGGACTTGGCGTATATGTTCACGCATTTCGGCTGGAAGGCGTTTATCGGGATCGTCGCGGCGACGCTGTTGTATTACGCGATTTTCCGCGGGGAGTTCGCGGCGCTGGATGCCAAGCGGCGCCAGTTGACGGCGGCGGCCGGCGACGAGCCGGGTCGCGGGCCGGTGCCGGCGTGGATCACGCTGGTGCAACTCGGGTTCATGGCGCTGACGGTGTTCGTGGCGCATTATCCGGCGCTGTTCATCGGCGGGTTCCTGTTCTTCCTGGCGTTCTCGCAAGCAACGGCGCACCACCAGAATCGGATCGAGTTGAAATCGCCGCTGCTGGTCGGGTTTTTCCTCGCTGGATTGGTGATTCACGGCGGGCTGCAAGGCTGGTGGATCGAACCGGTGTTGAAGAGTCTCGGTGAAGTGCCGCTGTTTCTGAGCGCGACGGCGCTGACCGCGGTGAACGACAACGCGGCGATCACTTATCTGGCGACGCTGGTGCCGGGCTTCACGGAAGAGTTGAAGTATGCGGTGGTCGCGGGCGCGGTGACTGGGGGCGGTTTGACCGTCATCGCCAACGCGCCGAATCCGGCGGGCCAGGCGATTTTGCAGCGCTTTTTTCCGGAAGGCGTTTCGCCGCTCGGGCTGCTGCTGGGCGCGCTGGCGCCGACGGTGATTCTGGCGGCCGCGTTCATGCTGTTGTGAACGCGCGAACGCCGCGATGAACGACGCCTTGGTAGCGCCGCCGCGGCTCAGGCCTGGTTGTCGAGGCGGACCGCGTCCTTGAGTTCGTCGAGGAAGGTGGGGAGCGCGGACTCGACGCGGTTCCAGTTCGAGATGAGCGGCGGGCCGAGGGGATCGTCGAGGAAGTTTTTCGCCGCGACGCGGATACTGCGGACGAACGTGGCGACGGCAGTTTCCTCTTCGTGGCGCGGGTATTTCAGGCCGTTGAGCACGGCGTCGGCGGCGTAGAAGCGCAGGGTGTCCTCCGCTTGGCGCATGTAGGCGCCCATGAGGGTGTCGAAGATGCCGGTGTCGAGCTTGATGCCCTCGGCGGCCATGCGGTGGAAAAACGAGAGCGCGATGTCGGAGGCCATCTTGTTGAGGCCGCGGGTGCCGTCGCGGGAGGAGAGTTCCTGGTGCTTGTGGTCGTAGTTCTCGCAGAGTTCCGACTGGCAGATGGCGCGCGGGGCGCAGTTGCGAAAGACCTCGGCGAGCATGCCGACCTCGAGCGCCCAGTCGTAGGGGATGCGCACGCGGCGCACGACATCGACGTCCATCGCGAACTCGCCGGCGAGCGGGTAGCGGAAGGTGTCCATGTAAACGAGATAGGGGTGCTGGCCGATGATGGTCTTGAGGGCGCGGAGCAGCGGCGTGAGCAGGAGGCGCATGACGCGGCCATTGAGCTTCTCGGTCACGCGGGCGTAGTAGCCCTTGCAGAAGTCGAAGCCGAGGCTCGGGTGGGCGACGGGGTAGCAGATGCGCGCGAGGAGTTCGCGATTGTAGGTGACGATATCGCAGTCGTGGACAGCGACCATGCGGGCCTGGTCGCTGGCGAGCACGTAGCCGAAGCAGGCCCAGACGTTGCGGCCCTTGCCGGCGGAGCCTGCGCCGAGTTCGGTGGCCTCGAGCTTCTTGAAAAGCTGCTGCATGCGCGGGCCGTCGTTCCAGAGAAGCGTGGGCTTCTGCGGGAGCTGGGCGAAAAAGCGTTTCGCCTTGCGCCAGCCGCGGAGGTTGGCGCCGTCGATGCCGACAACGATTTGTTTCAGGTAGGAAACGTTCTTCAGCTCGCGCGCGATCAGGCGCAGCGCGCGGGTGCCGACTTCGCGGATATGGCAGGGCAGCACCAGGGCGATCGGCGTTTCCTGGGCGAACTCGGCGATTTCGCCCTCGATGCGCGCGAGGTTGGGCTGGCCGAGACGGTGAAGGGTGGCGATGGCGCCGGTTTGGAAGAAGTCAGCCATGGGAAGCGGCGGCGACCAGGCGGCGAAACGCGCGGACTCGGGCGCGAGGCGTGGTTGAGTTTGGAAGCATGGAGTGAGCGATGGGGCGGAATGGCGGTCCGACCATCCGCTGGAACCTGCGGCGCAAAACGGCGCCGGACCCGGGAGGACTCGACGAGATTCGACCGAGTCCGAAAAGAGCGAGTCGCCGAATGCGAGCGGACACAAGCCGCTTCACCGCAACCCGGAAAATTTTCGGTGACGCCCGAGCGCGGTTAACCGCGGCGCCACCTCATCCACCGCACCGCGAAGGGAGGCAGGGTCAACTCGAGCGGGGTGGACGCGGTCGTCAACTCCAGGGACGGAGCGAGGACGTCGCGCCACGAGGCCTCGTTACGATGCGTAGCGGGCGGGAGGGGCAGGGTGAGCGTCACGGTGTCCGCGGAGATATTGTGCACGCAAAGCAGGCGCTCGGTTTCGTCGATCGACGTGCGCAGCAGGACGAACGCGCGGGAATCGGCCTCGAGCACCTCTTGTCGGCCGCCGGGGTGAAATGCGGGCGAGGCGCCTCGCGCGGCGAGCAACTGGCGCAGTGCGGCGAACACTTGGGCGGGGCGCGAGGCGGGGTCGGCGAGGTCGCGCTCGAGTTCGGCCGCGGTGAGCTTGCGGCGGTTGATCCGGCGCGGGATGCCGCTGGCCTCGGCACCGGCGCGGTCGCCGCGCGAGCCGAACAACGAGTGAAAATAAATTCCGGGCACGCCGGCGAGTGCGAGCTGGATCGCATGCGCGCACCGCATGCGGTCGATGGCGAGGGACGGAGGCTCGGGGCTCGCGGGGTCGGAGAGCGCGTCGAAGAAATTGATGTTCATCTCATACGGCGCGCGCGAACCGTCGGGCAGGTGCTTGTAGGAAACGAAACCGCCGTGCGCGAGGGTGCGCGCGAGGAGCGCGTCGATCTCGGCGTCGGTGAGAATGCCGCGCGCGGGGTTGACGCCGATGCCGTCGTGGGACGCGAGGAAATTGAAGAACGCGACGCGATCGCCCGGCAGCGAGAGCGAGCGCGCCCAGGTGGCGAGCCGGCGGGCGTCGCCGGTGGCGAAGGTGTGCAGCACGAGCGGCGGCAGCGCGAAGTTGTAGATGAGGTGCGCCTCGTTGGTGCCGTCGCCGAAATAGGAGAGGTTGTCCTGGTGCGGGACGTTGGTCTCGGTCACGAGTCGCGTGCTCGGAGCGACGGACTCGAGGACGGCGCGCAAAAGCTGGATCGCGCGGTGCGTTTCGGGGCGGTGCAGGCAGGTTGTGCCGATTTCCTTCCAGAGGAAAGCGATCGCATCGAGGCGGATAAATGTCGCGCCCTGGCTCAGGTAAAAGAGCAGCACGTCGACGAGCGCGAGCAGCACCGCGGGATTGCGCACGTTGAGATCGACCTGATCCGCGCTGAACGTCGTCCAGACTTTGCGCGGGCCGTCGGCGGTGGCGAACTCGGTCAGCAGCGGCAGCGCGCGCGGACGGATCACCTGCGATAAATCGGGGTTGCCTTCGACCGTGACGAAGAAGTCGCGAAAGGCCGGATCGCCGGCGATAAAGCGCTGGAACCACTCGCCCTGCGCGGAGAGATGATTGAAGACTGCGTCGAACATCAGGTCGAACGACGTGCCGAGCCGCGCGATATCGTCCCACGTGCCAAACGCCGGATCGACCGCGTAGTAGTCTTTCACTGAAAAACCGTCGTCCGACGACCAGGGATAAAACGGCAGCAGGTGGACGCCGCTGACGACGTCGCGCAGGTGTCGGTTGGCGAAATGGCTGAGCGTGGCGAGCGGGTTGGCGTCCGGGGCCTGGACCTGATCCGCGTAGGTGATGAGCAACGCATCGCGTTCGGTGAGCGCGGATCGGGGGTTCGATTGTGCGGGGGAGAGCGATGGCCGCCATTTCGCGAGCAGCGCGTGGAGATCGCGGTCGAGTGACGCGGCGGCGGATTCGCCATAAAGGGCGGTGAAGTGGGCGAGGAACGGCGAAGCGGCCGGCGGTGTGGCGTCCATGGCCGGAAATTGGGCAGACCGGGAGATGAACGCAAACGAAGCGCGGGCGCAGAATCGGTTGGCGCAGGCGGGCCGAGCGAACACAGTGCGACCCTTGCAGCTCTTCATCGTTCACAATCACTATCGTCCCGGCGGCGTGCGCCGTGTGATCGAACTCGCGCTCCCGCACCTCGTGGCAGCGTTGAAACCCCGCGTGACGCGGGTCGTGCTGTTGGGGGGCGAAGCGCCCGACGCACTGTGGGAAGCGGGAGTCCGGCGCGCGCTGGCGGGCACGAGCCTGGTTTGCGCGATCGAACCGGCGCTCGGCTACGTCTCGGAGCAGCGGGCGCAGCCGGCTGTGATTGAACGGCGGATACACGCGCATCTTGGACGCTGGCTGGGCGAAGCCGCGGCGGCCGGTGGCGGCGTGGTGTGGGCGCACAACCAGGGCCTCGGGCGCAATCTGCGGTTGACCGCGGCGCTGACGCGCGGGTGCGCGGAGCGCGGCCTGCCGCTGGTGTTTCACCAGCACGATTGGTGGTTCGACAACCGCTGGGCGCGCTGGCCGGAGATGCGGCGGACCGGATTTCGCACGCTCGCCGCGGTGGCGCGGACGATTTTCCCCGAGCAACGCAATGTGCGGCACGCGACGATCAACCGGGCGGACGCGAGCCTGCTGCAGCGGCACCTCGGCGCGCAGGCCGGCTGGCTGCCGAACCTCGCGGAGCCGTCGGCGCAACCGTCGGCGGCGGGAGTGAACCGCGCGCGGCGCTGGTTGCGGGACCGGCTCGGCGACGATGCGCCGGTCTGGCTGGTGCCGTGCCGGCTGCTGCGACGAAAGAATCTGGCGGAAGCGCTGCTGTTGACGCGCTGGCTCCGGCCCGAGGCGTGGCTGGTCACCACGGGCGGCGCGAGTTCGGCGGACGAAAAGGCGCATGCGGCGGCTTTGGCGGCGGCGGCGCGGCAGCACGGCTGGCGGGTGCGCTGGAGCATCATGGAAGGCGGCGAGGCGGGGAAGCCGGCGGTCGGCGAATTGCTGGCGGCGAGCGAGGCGGTGTTGCTGCCGTCGTTGCAGGAAGGTTTCGGGCTGCCCGCGATCGAGGCGGCGGCGGCGGGGCGGCCGTTGATCGTGCGCCGGCTGCCGAACATCGCTCCGGATCTCGCGGAGTTCGGTTTTCGTTTTCCGCAGGCCTACGACGACGTGCGCGTGGCGCCGACGTTGTTCGATTGGCGGGCGGAAGTGCGCCGGCAGGAACGCCGCTGGCGGGTGTGGCGCGCGCAATTGCCGCGGGCGTGTCGCGCTGCGGCGGACTTGCCGCCGCTGCTCGCGGCGGGCGAGGAGACGGCGCCGGTGGCGTTCAGCCGGCTGACGCTGCTCGCGCAACGAGAGGTGTTGGCGCACGACGTCGCGCAATCGTGGGCGGCGTGCGCACCGTTGAATCCGTGGCTCGTGGAGTGGCGCGCGGCGGCGGCGCGCGGCGAGTTGAACGTGTCGCGCTGGCCCCGCCGGGCCGAACGGTGGCTGGGCGGCGATGCGTATGCGCGGCGTTTCGCGCGGTTGGTCGCGGCGGACGAGGCGCATCCGCCGGCCGCGGCGGGTGTCGCGCTCGCGGACGAATTCATTCGTGCCAAGCTCGCAGGAGGAAACCAATATCCGCTGCTGTGGACACCTGCCCCATGAAAATTCGCGCGATCGTCGTCGATATTTACCGCACCGTGCTCGAAGTGGGGCCGCCGCCGGCGGACGCCGCGGCGCGGTGGGACGCGTTGTGGCGGGAGTTGTTGGGTGCGTCGCCGCGCATCGGACTCCCGGAGTTCGGCGCGCGCTGCGAGCAAGTGGTGGCGCGCGAGCATTCGCGTGCGCGGGAATGCGGCGTGACGCATCCGGAGATCTACTGGCCGGACGTGGTGACCGAAGTGGTGCCGGAACTGGGTGAACGCGAGCCGGCGGTGCGCGCCGAGTTCATGTTTCGCCAGACGGGTTGCTGGCATACGGTGCGGGCGATGCCCGGCGTGGGCGTGGCGTTGCGGCGGGCGCGGGAGCGCGGCTGTCGGCTGGGCATCGCGTCGAACGCGCAACCTTACACGTTGCGCGAACTCGCGGAGGCGTTGGAGACGGAGGGGCTGACGCCGGAGATTTTTGAGCCCGCGCTGTGCTTCTGGTCGTTCGACCACGGTTTCAGCAAGCCGGACCCGCACGTGTTTCGCGTGCTGGCGGCGCGGCTGCGGGCGCTTGGCGTCGCGGTAGGGGAGACGCTCATGGTGGGCGATCGGCTGGACAACGATATCGCGCCGGCGCGCGCGCAAGGCTGGCAGACGTGGCATTGGCGGGCGGAGCCGGGCGAGGGTGGCGGCGACTGGGCGGCGCTGGAGAGCCGTCTGACGACGTCGGCGTGACCGAGCGATTGTGAGCCGGGGCGAGGGCGGAAGGGGCGCAAATTTTGAGTTGGATTTTGCCGGCGGAGTTTGCAGCTTACGTCCTCCCACGGCCCGCCAGAGTAGCTCAGTGGTAGAGCAGGGGACTCATAAGCCCTTGGTCGGCGGTTCAATCCCGCCCTCTGGCACCAGGGTCAACCCGGGCGACCGGTTAGAAGGCCACGTGGTTTTACGTCATCGCCGTGGAAAGCCGATGTCTCTCAAGCGGCGAAGCCGATGGGATTCGCCGGGGTTTCGCAGGCGGTTAGCACTTTTAGCGGTGGGGGACGGAGCCCATGCTCGCGCGAGTTCACCGCTGTGTCCCGGGTTTACTCCACGTTTCGCTGTGAGGTCGGTCGCTGGCGCCAGCGGCTGCGCGCGCATCTGTTGCCGCTGCTTCCGCGAGCGATGTGGCGGGTCCTGCCGGGGAGTTCGGCCAGCTATGGACCGCCCCGTCGGTGGCAGAGCTGGCCGGCCTATGCGCGCGGGCACGCGGTGAGCTGGCTGCGGGCGTTTCCCGCGCGAACGGGCCGGTTTCGACGGCCGTTCTGGCCGCGCGATGGACGGGTGCCCTTCATGGAAGGCACGCAGTTCAACTGGCCGGAGCAGGGGGTGGCGTGCATTCCGGACGGCCGGGTCGTTTCGCACCACGGATGGTGTATCGCTCCGAAGGATACGTTTCTCGGCGATTTCGCGCTCGGCGGCAACTTTCGCGCGTCGCCGGTTTACCGTCTGAGCCTGCACCCCGCGACGCGCCGGTTGGAGGACGTGACCCTGAATCTCTGCAGCGTGCATGCGGCGGTGAACTTTTGTCATTGGCTGTTGGACGCGGTCGGCCGGCTCGCGCTGCTCGAACCGGCGGGCATCCCGCTGGCGGCAATCGATCACATCCTGCTGCCCAAATTCCCCGGGCGAACAGCGAACTGGGTGTTGGAGCGATTGAATCTGCCGAGGGAAAAAGTGATTCACCCGGGAAAAGCGGACCAGTTTCGCTGCGAGCAATTGCTGCAGCCGTCGTATCCGGGCTCGGCGGCGAGTTATCCGCCGTGGGTCGTCGAGTTTTACCGGAAGCATTTTCCGGCGGCTGATGCGCCGCGCCGGGGACGGAGAATCTACCTTTCGCGTCGCGGCGCGCGCAGCGTGCACAATGAGGCGGAGGTCGAGGCGGAACTCGTGCGCTGTGGTTTCGAACGCTTCGACCCTGCGGGGAAAATCGAGCTGCAGCTCGGGTTGGCGGATGTTTCGCACGTCGTCGGAGTCCACGGGGCCGCGCTGGCGAACCTCGTTTTTTGCCGGCCGGGGACGCGTGTGCTCGAACTCCTGCCGTCGGACATGCGGCACGCGTATTATTACTCGCTCTGCGACAGCGGCGAGATGCCCTACGGGGTGCTGGTCGGAAAATCGCTGCGCGAGCGCCTGACGCCTTGCGATCTTGCCACGCAGGCGGATTTCACGGTCCCGATGAACGAGTTTCGCGCGGCACTGGACGCGTTGACGGCGTGAGGGCGGTTGCGGCGCGCCGGGGCCATTCGCGCGGGAGAAAGCGTTTTTTCGGTCACCCCGGCAAATCGGGTGTCGCCAGCGGCGCGGCGGACTCGCAACACATCGGAGATGACAGGCTCACCGACCGCCGCCGCTCCGCTCGCTCCGTTGCCGGGTTCCGCGACCTCGGACGCCGTGCTGGACCGGTTCATCGCCGCGACGGCGGAGCGCGGGCTCGAGCTCTATCCGGAGCAGGAGGAGGCGATCCTCGAGCTGTTCGCCGGACGTAACGTCATTTTGAATACACCGACCGGCTCGGGCAAATCGCTCGTGGCGGCGGCGTTTCACTTCAAGGCGTTGTGCGCGGGCGAGCGGTCGGTTTACACGTGTCCGATCAAGGCGCTGGTAAACGAAAAATTCCTTTCGCTCTGCCGCGATTTCGGGCCGGAGAACGTCGGCATGATGACGGGCGACGCGAGCGTGAATCCGTCGGCACCCGTGCTGTGTTGCACGGCGGAAATCCTCGCGAACATCGCGCTGCATCGCGGCGACCGGAGCGATATTCGCGCGGTGGTGATGGACGAGTTTCACTATTATTCCGACGCGGAACGCGGCTACGCGTGGCAGGTGCCGCTGCTCGCGATGCCGCAGGCGCGGTTCCTGTTGATGTCGGCGACGCTCGGTGGGACGGAGTTCTTCGAGAAGGAACTGGAACGGTTGACGGGTGCGCCGGGTGTGACCGTGCGGAGCGACCGGCGGCCGGTGCCGCTGGAGTTCGAGTATTCGGAGATGCCGCTGACAGAACGCATCGCGGAACTGCTCAAGCTCGATCGGGCGCCGGTTTATCTGGTGTATTTCACGCAGCGTGCGGCGTCGGAGGCGGCGCAGAGCCTGATGAGCTTGAACGTGAGTTCGAAGGAGGAGAAGGCGGCGCTGCAAACGGAGCTCGAAGGCGTGAAGTTCAACAGTCCCTACGGCAAGGAAGTGAAGCGATGGCTGCGGCACGGCATCGGCGTTCATCACGCGGGCCTGCTGCCGAAGTATCGGATTCTCGTCGAGAAACTCGCGCAGAAGGGGCTGCTGAAATTGATCTGCGGCACGGACACGCTCGGCGTCGGCATCAACGTGCCGATCCGCACGGTGGTGTTCACGCAGCTTTGGAAATACGACGGCGCGAAGGCGGCGATTTTGAGCGTGCGGGATTTCCGGCAGGTGGCGGGCCGCGCGGGCCGGAAGGGTTACGACGACAAAGGCTACGTGATCGTGCAGGCGCCGGACTACGTCGTGGAAAACAAACGCGCGGAAGAGAAGGCGGCGGGCGATCCGAAGAAGCAGAAGAAGCTCGTGAAGCAGCGTGCGCCGGAAGGCGCGGTCGGCTGGGATGCGAAGACCTTCGAGCGGTTGATGGCGGCGCCGCCGGAGGGGCTGCAATCGCGGTTCGATGTGTCGCACGGAATGATGCTGCTGGTCTTGAGCCGTGAATCGGACGGGTGTCGCGCGATGCGGCAGCTCATCGCGGATTCGCATGAAACGGCGCACAAAAAAAAGGCGCTGCGGCGACGCGCGTGGCAGCTGTTTCGCGCGCTGCTCGAGCGAAAGATCGTCGAGTTCATTCCGCCGCAGCCCTCGGGTCGGAAGCTGCGCGTGAACGTCGAATTGCAGGAGGATTTTTCGCTGCATCAGGCGCTGTCGCTTTACCTGCTGGACACGCTCCCGCAGCTGGACCGCGAGTCGCTGGATTATCCGTTCGACGTGCTGACGCTGTGCGAGGCGATCGTGGAGGATCCGGACCAGATTTTGCGCCGGCAGGTGGACAAGTTGAAGACGGAGAAGCTCGCGGAGTTGAAGGCGGCGGACGTGCCCTACGAGGAGCGGATGGAGAAACTCGACGAGATCGAGCACCCGAAGCCGCGGCGCGAGTTTCTCTACGACACGTTCAACGCCTGGGCGGCGGCGCATCCGTGGATCGGCCGCGAGAACGTGCGGCCGAAGTCAATCGCGCGCGAAATGTATGAGCGCTACATGTCGTTCGCCGATTACGTGCGCGAGTATGGACTCGAGCGCTCGGAGGGTCTGTTGCTGCGTCACCTTTCGCAGGTGTGGAAAGTTTTGAGCCAGACGGTGCCGGAGACGGCGAAGACGGAGCCGGTGGTCGAAATGGAGGATTACTTTCGCGAGCTGATTCGCGGCATCGACTCGAGTCTGCTCGAGGAGTGGGAGCGTTTGCGCGATCCGAATTTCGTCGCGGCGGAGAGCGAAGCGGCCGACAAGCCTGCGCGGCCGGCGACGTTCGACATCACGCGCGACACGGCGAGTTTTCGGCGGCTGGTGCGCACGGGAATTTTCGGATTCCTGCAGGACGTCGCGGCGCGCGATTGGGAGGCGGCGGCGGCGCGAATCGGCGGAGCGGACGAGAAGGAGCCGCGGCGGATCGAGGAGGCGTTTCGCGGCTACTTCGACGCGCACGGCCGGTTCCGGCTCGATCCGGAAGGCCGCTCGGCGAAACACACGCACTGGATCGAAAACGCGGCGGCGGGCGAGTGGGAGATCGCGCAGGTGCTCATCGACGCGGAGGAGGCCAACGACTGGGAGGCGAGTTTCACGGTGTCGCTCGCGGCGTCCCGGGCGGAGAATCGCGCGGTGCTGACGTTTGTCGGCGTGGCGCCGATCGGCGCGTGAATCAACGAGCCGTCGGTTGAAGGGGCCGTCCGATGCCGGATCAACCGTCGGGCTTGGTGCGAGGACGCGGTTGTTCCAATCCGTGTTTGATATAGAGCGTCTGCACCAGGCACATGATCACGACGGCGAGCGGACTGCCGAAGAAGATTCCGAGGAAGCCAAACAGCAGCCCGAAGGCGACGAGCGAGAGCAGGCCATATGCGGGCGGGAGTTCCACCGCCCAGCGTTGCGCGATGGGCATGATGACATTGCCCTCGAGTTGCTGGACGACGAAATAGACGATCGTGGCATACAGCGCGATTTGCGGACCTTCGGTGAAGGCGACGAGCACGCCGGGAACGATCGCGATGATCGGTCCGATGACGGGGATGAATTCGAGCAGCCCGGCCATGATGCCGAGCGCGAGCGGGAGCGGCGCGCCGACCGCCCAGAGACCGAGGCCGGTGAGCGTGCCCACCGTGACCATGGAGACGATTTGGCCGAGCAGCCATTTGCGCAGAGCGGTGCCGCTTTCGGTCAGCGCGCCATTGATCTTCGGCCGGTGCCGCACGGGAAAAAGGCTCACGAAACCGCGCACGTAGAGCGCCGGATTGGTGGCGAGATAGATTCCGGCGAACAGCATCAGCAGCGCATGTCCGACAGTCGTCACGCTGATGGCGAAGAAGGCGCGCGCGCCTTGCAGCCACTCGGTGTTTTCGCCCAGGCCCGACAATTGCTCGATGGCAAACTGGCCCGCCGCATGGCTCTGAAGCCACGCATGAACGCTCTCGACCGCACGCGGGAGACGCTCGCCGAGCCCGCGCAGTTGCGCCGTGGCCTGATGGCCGAACAGCCAGGACATGCCGACCGTCACCACGAACAATCCGACGACGATGATGAGGATGGCCCAGCGCTCGCGGAGGCCGACGCGTGCGATCAGCGGTCGGGCCAGAGCGCGAATGATGACGGCCACGATGACGGCGCCAAACGCGAGCAGCGCGACGTCGCGCAGGACCCACGAGAGAAGAAAAAGCGCCACGATGGCGGCGCCGACGGCGGTGTAGGCGGCGAATCGGCCCAACGGCATCCGCGAGGCGCTCGGTGCGTGAACGTTCGCGTCTTCTTTCATGCTGACGCCCGGCGGGGCGCGGGACGGGTTTGAACACGCATGGCGGGTTCAGAACAGTGCGCTCGCCCGGGCGCCGGTTCCCGTTCATCGCGTCCGCCAACGCTCACACGGGCGGTCGGAGGGGCCTGGGGCCGCGGGTCTGGCCCGCGGCCGCGCCGGCTTACTCGTCGTCGTTGCGACCGGCGAGCAGCATCAGGATGTGAAGCAACGAGCCGAGCGACGCAACGAACGCCGCGACGTAGGTGAGGGCGGCGGCGTTGAGGGTTTCGTGCACACCGGGCATCTCGTCGCGATCGAGGATGCCGAGGTCCGTGAGATGCGCCTTCGCGCGCCGGCTCGCATCGAATTCGACGGGCAAGGTGACGAACTGGAAAAGACAGATCAGCCCGAGGGCGATGGCGCCCAGGAACAACAACTGTCCGCCGATCGCGGAGCTGATGAGGAAAATGCCCGCGATCAGCACCAGGTTGGCCACACTGGCGGCGATCTGCGTGGCGGGGGCGAGCGTTTGCCGCACGCTCATCATCGCGTAGCCGACTTTGTGCTGGATGGCGTGACCCGCTTCGTGCGCGGCGACGCCGAGCGCGGCCAGGCTCGTGCCGTGGTAGTTGCCTTCAGACAGCGCGAGACGGCGGTTGATGGGGTCGTAATGGTCAGTGAGTTCGCCGGGCACCTGGACGATCTCGACCCCGCTGACGCCCGCCGAACGCATCACCGCGGCCGCGGCCTCGGCGCCGGTGATCCCGCCACGGGAAGGGACGCCGGCATTCTTGGCGTAGGCGCTGCGAATTCGCATCTGCGCGTAAAGGCCGAACAACATGGGAACGATAATGAGGATGATCCAGATGAGCATGATTTGAAAGGGAGTTGGCTGCGGCTAAGCAACGGCCGCGCCGCCGGCCGTCGATCGCAAACATTTATGCGGCGACAACGTATTTTTTTGAAGAGAGGGTTCTTGCGTGTGCGAGACGGTGTTCGTCCGGCGCAGGGCGCCGAGGCCCGCGCGTCAGTCTGTGTCAGCGCCGTGCGGGTGTTGAGGAAAGTTGTCCCACCGGAGCGGCCGCGAACATCGCGATCGCATCACTCGACGGGCCACAGTTGCCACAGATAGCCGCCGTAGGCCGCGAGCAGGAGCGCGCCCTCCCAGCGCCGCAGGATGGAGCCGGTCCGGGCGATCAACAGCAGCAGGACGGAGAACCCCACCATCACAAGTGTATCCGTCATTCCGATACCGTGGCCCTCGAGCGGGCGGCGGAGCAGTCCGCTGACGCCGAGAATCGCGAGGATGTTGTAGATGTTGGAACCCACCACATTCCCGATGGCCATGTCGGGGTGGCGGCGATACGCGGCCATCAAGGACGATGCGAGTTCGGGCAGGCTGGTGCCGGCGGCGATGACGGTTAGACCGATCACGGCGTCGCTCATCCCGAGCAGTCGGGCGAGATCGACCGCCCCGGTGACAAACAGCCGCGAGCCGATGGCGAGGAGCGCCAATCCGGCGACCATGAGGGCGACGTCCTGCCAGAGGGCTCCGGTCGGTCGAGGGACCTCTTCGCCGAATTCTCCGGCGACCGGGGACGAGGCCTGCCGGCGGGCAAGTGCGACGTTGAGGATCGTGTAGGCGATCACGCCGGCGAGAAAGATCGACGCTTCCCACGGCGCGATGCGCCCATCCTGAAAGAACACGAGGAACAGCACCGCGGCGAGGAGCATGATCGGCGTGTCGACGCGCAGGAGCTGGCTGCGCACGGGCATCGGACAGAGCAGGGCGGTGAGCCCGAGAATCACGCCGATGTTGAAGATGCTCGAACCGACGGCGTTGCCGATGGCGATCGCGCCATTGCCTTGGAGTGCGGCGGTGGCGCTGACGAGTAGTTCCGGTGTGCTGGTGCCGTAGGCGACGACGGTGAGGCCGACCATGAGAGGGGTCAGCCCCATCCGCACGGCAAACGAGGCGCCCCCCCGGACGAGCCATTCCGCGCCGAAATACAGCGCGATCAGGCCGGATGAAAGGAGGAGGGCGATGAGAGAGACCGACACAGGGCGAGTGGGGTTGCGCCTAAACGTGCATGGCGGAGAGGGAGGGATTCGAACCCTTTCCCCGCCTCGAAGCTAAGCCGCCAGATCGGAGCGGACTTAGTTGAGGGTTATAGTTTTCGGACGTGTAGGAAAGTGCGATGAGGTGCGAACACGTGAAGGTTTTTTTGTGGGCCTCCGTCAACCGACCGGCAACCTCTCGGATCAGAAGGTTAACAGAAGTCGGTCAGAAACGACTTCAGCTTCAGCGTCGCGCCCTTCGAGCTGAAACCGTTTTAGCATCGACCGACCGCAATCGACGAACACCTCGCGCTCGAAAAGCCCTTGGGGGACCTCGATGAAGCAATTGTCCGCACCAGACTTCTTAATCCCATCAATGCTCAGCGCGACCTTGGCTCCGCGACCCTTGCAGGCGGCAATCTCGGCCATCAATTCGCTAAGCTGAAATTCTTGGGCTCCGTAAAGGATCGTTTGGGAGTGCGCGTAGGGCGGATCACAATAAACCAAATCACCCGGGCCTGCGCGTTGCATCAATTCGCGATAATCCGCCTGAACGAATTCACAGTGGCGTAGCCGCAAGTGCCACGCATCCACCCGTGAATCGAACGAGCGGGGGGCGATAGGGTCGTGAATTCCGCACGGAGTGGACATGTAGCCGTCGGCCTTGCGAAACCGAACCACACCGCCATAGCACGCGCGGCAAAGGAACACGAAATCAGCGCCATTTGGTCGGCGATTGTAACTCCCAAGACACTCCGCATACGCCTCTTTCTTTCCAATTTGGGCGATACGGTTCCATCGATCCGCATACCAACGCTTCAGCTCGTCGGGATTCGAGGCAAGCGTCTGCCAAATTTCAATTAGGGGGCCGAACCGATCACCGCCAACTCCTTCCCCGGGCGCCATGGTCGCCATGATTGCGCCACTGCCGAGGAAGGGCTCGATGAACTTCCGATAATCCTTGGGAAGGTAGCGCACGACATCTCCGGCGACGCGATATTTGCTTCCGATCCATTTCAGAAGCTGCCCCTTAAGCGCGGGTGGTTCGACAACATCAGGTAGGCTCAACTGCTCCACAGGCGCTACCATCCCCCGAAGCGGGCTCGTCGCAAGCACAAACATATCCTATTTTGGGATAACACCGCGTCTCGTGATAAAAAGCCTCTGTTGAAGAACATCCACTCCAGCGATCACAAGAAGCTCTGCGAGTTGATCCGACGGCTCCGGGAAGAAAAGCGAGTTACCCAGCAAGCGCTCGCGCAGAAACTGGATGTTCCGCAGTCCTTCGTAAGCAAAGTTGAGACCGGGGAACGCCGCCTAGATATCCTTGAGCTGCGGTCGGTTTGTTTAGCTCTGGAAATTCCGCTGAAGCGCTTCGTCCAGCAACTGGAGAACGAACTCAAATGAAGCCGGATCCTCGTTTTCGCTCTCAAAAGCCAACCTTTTGGGCGTATGTGCGGAGTATCAGCGAGTGGGTTGGCTACACCAACCGAAAGACCCGCAAGGAAAAGGTTAGCCGAATCAAGGTCCCTTCCGCCGAAGAAATTTGGGATTGTCTGCACGCGCTCCAGTTAGCGCCTGAACCGCTGCTCAATGCTGAAAAGCAGTTCACCGACCTGGGCCAGCTACTCCGCGCCTATTTCGAGCATCGCGCGGCAGTGCTCAACGACGAGGTTCAACCGGCTCTTCAAAACGCGAAGCAAGCCGCGGCTCTGTTCAAGGCGGTGCGAAAGGACCTGAAGTCGCGATTGCCGGTCCCGATGAACAAGCAAAAGGGAAAGAAAAGAAAACCTGCCTACCTTACGGGGCTGGTGAACATGCTTATCGACGCCAATCGGGGACCCTATCGCTGCGACTATGATCCGCGCGTCCTCACGGCGTTCACCAAGGGCGGGGTGCCAGTCCGAACACTCTCCCGTCGCGTCGACGGCGCATTCCCTGCAGCAATTAACCCGGCTGCGATTTGGGAGATCAAAGAGTATTACTACACGACGACCTTCGGAAGCCGGGTCGCGGACGGGGTGTATGAGACCCAGTTGGATGGAATGGAAATTGACGAAATGCGGGTTAACGAGCGAATCGCGGCAAAACACTATCTCTTTTTGGATGCGCACTACACTTGGTGGGAGTGCGGGAAGTCATATCTTTGCCGGATTTTCGACATGGTGAACATGGGACTCGTTGACGAGGCAATCGTCGGTCGCGATGTCGTAACCCGGGTCCCGGAGTTGGTCTCGGAATGGATTGAGATCATGAAAACGGAGCGGGGCGGAGAAGACCTTCCGAAGGCTCCGTTGGACGCTGGGGCGGGAAGTGAATCCCGTCCAGACGAGTGAGTCGATCGGGCTCCGGCACCACATGCGTCGGGCTTCACTTACGAAACGCACCTGCGTTTTCCGGGATGTAGGACGCTCTTCTCCTTACGTAAAACGTAAGGTTTGAAATCCCGTAAGTGAGGGCCGCAGTCGCGGCAGGCGCGAGACCGCGCGAGGAAGGCAGAAGCGACGAGGTGCGGCCGGGCACCGCCCATGCGCCTCGATTTGATCGCCGCCGGCAAGATACTCCTCGCTGCGCTGCGGTCCATCTTGCCTGCGGCATCGGAGGCGCGGGTATCAGGGGCGGTGCAGATATGGGCGTTCCGCGCAACTGTGACACACGCGTGTCAAAAATGAAAAAGCCGCACCCCTGAAGGTGGGGCTGCGCCGGTTCAAACGGCTGGCCGGAAGGCGTCCTCGATTGGCACAACGTTTCCTGCCGGTTCGTCCGCGGCGTGCGGCACGATGCCGAAGAACTCCGCGGCCTCGGCCGGGCTTTTGAGGTTCAGGTAATGTTTGCGAATGATCGCTTCGGAGTTGCCCGCTTCGGCCAGCGGCCGCTGCCGCAGGGGCTCGCGGTGGCTGGCGACTCCGAGGTCGAAGAAGAATGCCACCGGGCGACCGCCAGCGGGCATGCGCGCGAAAACAGATTCCGCTTCGCGCACCTGTGGCTCACTCAGCCAGGTCGAAACGGAGCGCAGGTTGGAGTTCAGTTGAACCGCGCTCACTTCGAGGGCGGCTTTCTCGGCGGCGGCTTCTTCCTGCGTTTTGAAATTTCGCCGGATGCGGAGGCCGTTGAGAGTGCCTTGAACGCGCCACGAGAAGACGCCATTGCGGTTCTTGAAGCAGCGGACGACGAACACTGACTGTTTCATGCTTAGGTTGCCGATTCTACCGGGAAACCCAGCTTCGGTGTCTTTCCCGTTACCGGGGAAAAAGATGGCGGAGAGGGAGGGATTCGAACCCCCGGGACCTTGCGGTCCAGCGGTTTTCAAGACCGCCGCGATAGACCACTCTGCCACCTCTCCGAACGCAGCGTAGCAACGGTTCGCGAAACGTCGCGCGTGTCGAGCTTCGAGTCGCTCCCGGCGCCGCGTCTCAATCGCGCTTCTTGCCGAAGAAAAAGGCGAACCAGACGGCGAGGGCCAGCAGCAGCACCAGCCACCAGAAGTAACGCAGTTCGCGCGCCGCGAGTTCAACGAAGGCGAGCGCGCGCGGGAAAAACACCACGCCCATCACCAGCACGACGCCGGCGATGAGCAGCAGGAGTTTTCGACGCGGCGCGCGGCTCATGGCGAGCGGCTGGGGTCAGCGCCGGGGCGCGCTGGCCGCGGGCGCTGCGGTGTTCGGAAGACCGAGCGGAAGAAGGATGTTGGCACTGTTGCCGCCTTCTGCACCGCCGCCGATCACGAGCGGCGCTTTGCCGTCCCATTTTTCCACGATCTGCAGCTGAATCAGGCCAGGGTTGTCCTTGATCGCCTCGGCGCGCACGCGGATGGCTTCGGCTTCGCCCTTGGCCTTGATGATGGCGGTGTCCGCTTCGATTTGCGCTTTCTGCTGCGTGAAGCGCGCCTTGGCCGCTTCCTGTTCCTGCACCATCTTCGATTCGATCGCGGCCTCCAGCTCCTTCGAGAGGACGATGTCTTCGACGACGAGATCTTCGATGACGAGCAGCGTGCCGATTTTTTCGCGCGAGGCGATGAGGGCCTTCGACTTGATCTCTTCGCGCTTCTTCACGAGCTGCTCGGCGCTTTGGAGCGCGGTCACTTCCTTGAGCGCTTCCTGGACGCGCGGGGCGATGAGGCTGTCGAACGGGTCGCCGGCATACTCTTTGAAGATGCGCACGACGGAGGCTTCCGGGATGCGATAGAGGACGCGCAGGTTCATGTTCACCTGCTGGAGGTCGGAGGAATAAGTTTCCGACGGCAGGCCGCGGGCGATCTGACGGACGGGCACCGAAATGATGTGCGTGATGAACGGAGCCTTCGTGCCGAAGCCCTCGGGTTTGAACTGGTCGCTGACTTTGCCGAGCGTCACCTCGACGCCGCGAAACCCCGGTTGGAC
The DNA here is from genome assembly GCA_023430825.1 of Verrucomicrobiota bacterium. Lineage (GTDB taxonomy): Bacteria > Verrucomicrobiota > Verrucomicrobiia > Opitutales > Opitutaceae > Opitutus. Next base: position 33,115 of record JAEYYL010000247.1, read on the forward strand.
CACGAACGTCGCCTGCGATGCGGCGATGACGAGGACCAGGATGACGATACCGAAGCTGATAAGTTTACCGAGATGGGGAGTCATCCTCGCATGCGAACGAATGCGCGCGGGCATCGCAAGCGGTGATTGCCCATCTGGAAACGATTTGGACTCGTTCCACGGAGAGACGACGTTTGTCTGTCATCGCCTCAAAAGAAAGTGGAGTCTCCCGCGGCGCGCCCGCAGGATCGAGCGGTGAGCTTCGTGCGTCACCTGCTCGTCGACGGATCGAACATTCTGCATGCTTGGCCGGAACTGCGTTCGCTCGCGAAGCGCGACCGCGCCGCCGCCCGTGCGCAGCTCGGGCAACGCTTGGCGCCGATTCACGATGGCGAGGAGGTGCGCGTCACGATGGTGTTCGACGGACGCGGCGCGGAGCTCGCGATCGAGCGGCCTTCGGGGCTGGCGACGTTTTCCATCGTGCACACGCCGGCGTCGCTCACGGCCGACGACGTGATCGAGCAGATGGTGGCGGCCGCCGCCGAGCCGGCGAGCTGTTGCGTGGCGACCGACGATGTTGCCGAGCGCAGCATGGTGAGCGCGGCGGGCGGGCAGGCGATCACGTCGGAGGATCTTGCGACCTGGGCGAAACAGGCCGCGGCCCGGCAGCGTGCGGCGGTGGAGAAGTTGCGTGCGGCGAATCGGGAGGAGTGGCGGAAACCATGAGCGAACGAGAAACGGCGCAGGGAAACGAGGCGGGCGGCGGACACGCCGTCGCGGAGCTGCAGGGGCTTTACGGACCGTTTTCGTTTCACGAGAAACTGCTGCAGAAAATCTGGCAGCGCGGCGATTTTGACCGCGCGCGTTTGGTGACGACGGATGGGCGGCGGGTGACCGTGGCGCATCCGGGCCGGTGGAATCTGCTGGGCGGTCCGGATTTTTCGAATGCGCGGCTGCGCTTCGGCGACGAGCCGGCGATCGCCGGGGATGTGGAACTCCATCTGCGCGCGGGCGATTGGGCGGCGCACGGGCACGCGAACGATCGCGCTTACGATGGCGTGAGGTTGCACGTGGTGTTGTTTCCGCCGTCGCCGGAGCACGTGACGCGTGGGGCGGGCGGCCGCGAGATTCCCGTGGTCGCGCTGCTGTCGTTGCTGCACCACGATCTCGAGGAGTATGCGGCGGACGAAGCGGTGGAATCGCTGGCGAACCGGCCGGCTGCGCAAATCCTGCAGCTGCTCGGCGTGCTGCCCGCGGCCGAGTTGGCGGCGCTGATCGGCCGGCACGCGGGCGAGCGTTGGCGGCAGAAGGTTCATTTCGCCCGGCTGCGCGTGCAGCGGCTGGGGTGGGGCGAAGCGTGTCACCAGACGGCGCTGGAGATTCTCGGGTATCGGTTCAACCGCGCGCCGATGCTGCGGGTGGCGGCGGCGCACAGTTTGGCCGAGTGGGCCGATCCGCTGTGTTCGGCCGAGACGATCTTTGAAAGCGAGCGGGCGGGCTGGAGTCTGCACGGGCTGCGGCCGGCAAACCATCCCCGGCGCCGACTGAACCAGTATGCGACCTGGGTGCGGGCTCGGCCGGACTGGCCCGAGCGGTTGCGTGGTTTTGCCGGACGTTTGCCGTCGGTCGCGGCGGATGCGCCCACGCGAGAGGTGCGTCACGCCGGGCGGTTGGGCGACCTGCGGCGGGAGTGGGCGCAGGCGGTTTGCGCCGATGCGGTCGGAGGCACGCGTTTCGACAATCTGGTGTGCGACGGTTTTCTGCCGTTGCTGGCGGCGGGCGAAGGGGTGGAGCGGGCCGAAGCGGTGTGGCGGCACTGGTTCACAGGTGATTTGCCTCCGGTGTTCCCGCGGGCGTTGCGCGATCTGGGGGTGTTCGATGGACGCGGGAAACCGGCGTGCCATGGCGCGGCGCAAGGTTTGCTCGGCTGGTTACTTGAACGCGAGCGTGCGGTCGCCGTTCCGGAGGGGCGCGGGGCTTGACAAGGTTTCAGCCCGGCGAATAAGTTTTCCGACTCTACACCACTCTCTTTCCAAGAAGTGGGCCCTGCGGCCCGCTTTTTTTTTCCCAACTTTTGCCCATCAGTTTCATCCTATGAGTAGCGAAATTCTTTCAGTTCTCGAATACATGGAGAAGGAGAAGGGCATCCCGCGGGCGGATATGATCGCGACGATCGCCAACGCGTTGAAAACCGCCGCGCAGAAGGGGGTCAACTCGGGACAGGAGCTGAAGATCGAGATCAATCCGAAGAACGGCCAGCTTCATGCGTGGTCGTTGCTCAAGGTGGTCGACTCGGTCAGCAATCCCAAGACGGAGGTCCACGTGGAGCGTGCGCAGGCGTTGAAACCGGGCGTGTTGATCGGCGAGACGATCGAGAAGGAGATCGATCCGTCGACGCTCGGCCGCATCGCGGCGCAGACGGCGCGACAGGCGGTCATGCAGCGTCTCCGGCAGTTCGAGAAAGATCGCATTTTCGACGATTTCAAGGATCAGGTCGGCAACATCGTCACGGGCACCGTTCGTCGCCGTGAGCGCAACGATCTCTATATCGATCTCGGCAAGGCCGAGGCGGTGATGCCGGGCAAGGAGCAGGTCCCGGGCGAGGAGTATCAGCCGGGCGAGCGTATCCGCTGTCTGCTGCTCAACATCGAAAGCACGCCGCGCGGTCCAGAGATCATCCTCACGCGCGGCAGCCCGAAGTTTGTCCGCCGTTTGTTCGAGCTCGAAGTCACGGAGATCGCGGACGGCACGGTGAAGATCGAGGCGTTTGCGCGCGAGCCGGGTTATCGGACGAAGATCGCCGTCACCAGCGCCGATCCGAAAGTCGATCCGGTGGGCGCATGTGTCGGCGCGCGGGGCGCGCGGGTGAAGACCATCGTGCGGGAGCTGAACGGCGAGAAGATCGACATCATCCGCTACTTCGCCGATCCCAAGGAAATGATCATCGAGGCGATGAAGCCGGCGATGCCGCGCGAGATCATCATCGACGAAAAGACGCACCGGATACTTCTGAAGGTCGCGACCGACGATCTCGCGATCGCGATCGGCCGCAAGGGTCAGAATGCCCGGTTGACCTCGCGCCTTATTGGCTGGCGGCTTGACATCGAAGAGTTCCGCGCTGTCGGTGACGATCCGCGCGGCAACGCGATTGCTTCCCTGGTGAAAGCGTTTGCGCTCGACGAATCGGTGGCCGGCCGCCTGGTCGACATGGGCATCAACTCGCCCGCCGCGTTCGAAGGCGTCGAAGCCAACGATCTCGTCGACGCCGGCTTTACGCCCGAGGAAGCCGCCGACATCATCGGCCGCGTTTCCGCCCGTTAGTTTTCATTCCACCCGTCTCCCTCGATCCACCGCCCGAATCACTGATGAGCCTCCGCATTCACGAACTCGCCAAACGCCACAACATGGAGGGCAAGGACATGCTGGCTTTGCTCAAGGAGCGAGGCTACGTCTCTGCGGACACGAAATCGGTTTCGAGCACGGTGAGTAACATCTACGTCGAGGAGGTCGACAAGGAGTTCGCCGAGAAGGCTGCGGCCAAAGCGGCGGAGGAAGCGGCGGCTGCGCCGCCGGCGGCCCCGAAGATCGAGAGCGCTCCCGCGGAGACCGCGGCGGAGCAGGCTGCGGTGTTGGACGCCACGCCCAAGTTGCGGCTGCCGCCCGGCGCGTTCGTGAAGTCGAAGGAAGACGTCGAGCGCGAGAAAGAAGCGCTCGCCGCGGCCAAACTCGCTGCCGCCAAGGCGGCGACCGCCGCCGCCTCCCCGGCTGCGCCCGCCCCCATTTCGCGTCCCGCGCCCATCGCGGCGCCGGCCCGGCCAGTATCGGCTCCGCCGACACCTCCGCGCATCAGCGCCCCGCCGCCGTTGCCGCCGAAAGTTTCCGCGCCCGCGCCGGTGCCGGTGATTCCTCCGTCGCGCCCCGCCTCGCCACCGCCCGTTCCCGTTCCCGCTCCGATTCCGGTGGCGGCGCCTGCGCCGGCCATCACACCGAAAGCCGCGTCACCGGTGTCCGCACCGGTGCCGCTGCCGCCGACGCCCCGGGCTGCCCCGCCTGCGCCCCCCGGGCCGCCGCCGTTGCCGGGCGCTGTGCCGGCTTCCACGGGGGCTCCGGCGTCGACGCTGCCGGCCGCCGCGGCGGACCGCGGGGAGATCAAGATCATTCAAATAAAGCCGCCGATCGTCGTG
>JAEYYL010000310.1 GCA_023430825.1 Verrucomicrobiota bacterium
GCTTCCTTCCCACGATTCGCCTCGCGACGTCGCAGTTGCCCTTCGGCTAGACCTTCCCTCTGCCGGGCGGTCAACAGACTGACATGTCGTTTTTGACTTCATGTTTCACTGTCCAGCAAGTGCGCCCAGCCGGGCGCACCGAAAAAAAGCCCCGCTCGGACGAGCGGGGCGATAATCCCATTGGCTTGGTCGAAGACGCTTATTTCTTCGAACTCGCGCCCGGCAGCGTGATCTTCGGCGAATCCGAGGCCGTGTCCGCCGCGGCCGGAGCGGCCGCCGCAGGGGTGCTCGAGGTCGCCGAGGCCGGACGATCCTTGTTCACTTCGCGAGCGACTTCGTCGGTGATGTCGTAGGCCGCATCCGAGTAGAGAATGTTGGAAACACCGATCAGCGTCGGGCCCGACTTGTCGATCAGGAGCGTGGCTCCTTTGCGCTTCGCGATGTCGACGGCCGTCTTGCTGATTTCTTCGACCATCAAGCTGCGGAAGGTCTGGATGCGCTGCTGAAGGGAATTGCGGGTGTTGGCCTGGAAGCTCTGCACTTCCTGCTGCTTGCGCTGGATCTGCTCGAGCATGCGCTGCGCTTCATCCTGCGCCTTGGACTTCGCCTCGGCGGTCGCCGCCGGGTTGTTCGACTGGTCCACGAGCTCCTTGTATTTCTCGACGAGGTCGTTGCCTTCCTTGTTGAGCTTGTCGAGTTCCTCTTGGGCTTTCTGCTCGTCGCCGCGGAGTTTGCTGTTCTGCTCCTCGGTCTTGTAGTGGCCGTCGTAAAGTTTGGCCATGTCGACGATGAGGATCTTGGGCGCCGGCTGGGCTTGGGCGATCAGCGCGGTGGCGCTAAACGCTGCCAGGGCGATCAAGGTTTGGATGGTTTTTTTCATGGATGGGTGATGATTGGGGAAAATGAAGGATCAACAAAACGCAATCAGTAGCGCGTGCCAAAGGAAAAGTTGAACTGATTTCCGTCCCGCGCGCGCTTGTCGCTCGTCAGCGGGATGCCGAAATCGAGGCTCAGCGGCGAGCCGGCCACGAACAAGCGCACGCCGAAACCGAAGTTGTCGGTGAACTCCGCCGGGCTGAAATCGTAGGCGCCGGCATTCACGAAACCGGCATCGTAAAACACCGCGAACCGGATCGGGGCCACGATATCCAGCGAATACTCCGCGCTGAAAAATGCATACGCTTTGCCGCCGATGACTTCGTCAAACTCGTCGCGCGGCGCCACCTCGCGGAACTCGTAGCCGCGCAACGTCGTGGGACCGCCGAGATACCAGCGTTTGTAAGGGGCAACGGTCGCGCTGTCGCCGAAGTTGTTGATCACGCCCGCGCGGCCGATCAGGCTCAACACCTGCGCCTGGGTTTCGAACACCGGGAAGAACTGCGAACCGCGGACCTCGAGGCTGTAGTAATTGTCCTGGCCGCCGAGCGGACCGCCGGCGATCGCGGTGTTGATCTCGAGCCGGTTGCCGGAGGTCGTGTTGATGATCTTGTCGCGCGTATCGCGCAGCAGCTGGAATCCGATCTGCGAGATGGGATTGTCACCTTCGAGCGAACGCAGGATCGGCGACGCGTTCGGCGCGACGTCCTCGATCGAGATGACCGTGTAACTATACGAAAGGCGGCCTTCAAACAGACCGAACAACCGCTTGCGGAGGTAAACTTCGCCGCCCGTGGCGATTTCCGTATAGAAGGTGCTGTTGTATTCCGAGGTCGTGCGGAAGAGATTCGTGCCGAGGGCGAGCTGCTGCTCGAACAGCCAGGGCTCTTCGAACGACATCGAGACCTCGCTCGAGAGCGAACCGAGGGAGAGCTTCAGACGGAATTTCTGCCCGTCGCCCTGGAAGAACGACCGGCGGTTGAACAGGTCGAAGTTACCCTGCGAGATTTCGGCGAACACCGTCGCGCGCTCCAGCGAACTGAAACCCGCGCCGAACGAGAGATTCCCCGTGCGCCCCTCCTGCACCGCGACGCGGAGATTGCGGCGGCCAGGGATGTTCGTCTCCTGCGGCGTCACACTCACGTCCTCGAAGAAGCGCGTGTTTTCGAGACGAAGTTTGCTGATCTTCATCCGCACCGTGTCGAACACGTCGCCCGGGCCCATCACCAGTTCGCGCACGATCACCGTGCTCTTCGTCTTCGTGTTGCCCTCGATCATCAGCGACTCGACGTGGAACTTCTCGCTTTCCTCGATCTGATACTCGATGTCGATGTCGCCGGTGCCGATGTTGGGTTTGCGGTTCAACCGCACGTAAGTGTCGAGGTAGCCATCGTGGCCGTAAAAGTCCTCCAGCCGCTCGATATCCTTGTCGAGGAGCGACGGCGTGAACACCATCCCGGTGCGCTGCCGGACGACGCGGCGCAGGATCGCCGTCGGATGCAGCTTGTTGCCGTTGAACGTCACATCGCCGATGCGATAGCGCCGGCCCTCCACCACCCCGATCGTGATGACCAGACGGTTCGGCTTCGGATAGTCGAACATCACGCGGTCCGGCGCGATCTCGACGTCCAGGTAACCTTGCTCGCGGTAATAATCGCGCAGCTTCTCCAGATCGTCCTCGAATTCGTCGTCCTTCAGGCGCCCCGTGCCCAACAGCCAGGAGAACATCCAGTGCTTTTTCGTCTCCATCTCCTTGCGGAGCCGCTTGGCTTTGACGTGGTCGTTGCCCGTGAAGCGCACTTCGGCAATCTTCACGCGCTCGCCCTCGCGAATCTTGAACACCACCGTGCCGAAGCTCGTCGCCCGATCGCGCTCGATCGAGTAGTTCACCGACACCTGATTATAGCCGGTCTTCTGGTAATACTCGCGGATCTTCTCCGCGTCTTCCTTCACCTGCCGCTCGTCGAGCGCGACATTCGGCTTGGTCTTCACTTCCTTCTCCAGCCGGCGCGATTTCACGCGTTCGTTGCCCTCGAACCGAATCGCCAGCACGCGATACTTCGGCGTCACTTCGATCACCAGATTGAACACCCGCGGACTCACCGCCTCCCGCTTGATCTCGATGAACTCGAAAAGCCCCGTGCGATACAGCGAACGAATATCGCGATCCAGCATCGCGTCGTCCAGCTCCCCGCCTTCGCGCACCTGCATGTTGGCCCGGACGACCTGCTCGTTGACGATGGCCGTGCCGATGAACTTCACCGTCACCGTGCCGACCTGGTATTCCGGCGGCTCGCCGCGCCCCGCAGTCTGGGCCGAAACCGCCACCCCGCTCAGGGCCAGCAAACAGCAAACGACAATAAAGAGTCCGGTGACCCGACCGAACGGGTTACTGAGTAAAGTTTTCAAAGCGGGTGATGTCTCGAAGAAACGTAAGCTTCAGTTCTCCTACCGGGCCGTTTCGTTGCTTGGCAACGATTAACTCCGCCGAGTCGGCGGCCACCTGAAATTTTTCGTCGGCGTCCTTCGGCCGGGCGAGCATGAGCACCACGTCGGCGTCCTGTTCGATCGAGCCTGATTCGCGTAGGTCGGATAGTTTCGGGGTGCGATTGTCCTTCTCGGATGAGCGGTTGAGTTGGGATAATACAAGCACCGGAACGTCGAGTTCCTTCGCAAGTGCCTTCAATCCGCGCGAAGCCTCCGCGACCTGCTGTTCGCGCGGCACCCGAGGATCGGTCGGACTCAGCAACTGCAAGTAGTCGACCATCACGAACCCGAGCGGCGAACGCGAATGGATGCGCCGCGCCTTCGCCCGCAATTGCATGATCGAGATCGCGCTCGAATCGTCGATATAGATCGGCGCCTTCGAAAACTCGTCCGCCGCCGCCAGCAGCCGGTTCTGCTCGTCGCCGTGCTTCGAAAGCAAACCATCGCGCAGCAGCTTCATGTTCACCCGCGCCCGTGAACACAGCATGCGGAGCGCGAGCTGCGAGGCGCCCATTTCCAGCGAGAAGATCAACACGCCGGCCGGCGCGCCGCGCTTCGGGATCGCCGCCGCTTCCGCGAAATTCAGCGCCAGCGAGGTCTTTCCCATCGAAGGCCGCGCCGCCAGGATGATCATTTCCGTCTTCTGAAACCCCCAGAGCATCTGATCGAGGTCCTTGAACCCCGACGGGATGCCCGTGAGCTCCCCCTTCTTCATCATCATCTTGTTGATGACGTTCATCGCCTCGCGCGTCGGCTCGCGCATCTGCTTCGCGCTCTCGCTCACCCGGTTCTGCGTCACCGTGAACAGCTTTGTCTCCACCTGGTCGACGAATTCGTCGATCCCGCCGGAAAAATTATAGCAGTCCTCCACCGCGCTGGTGCCCGCGCGGATGATTTCGCGCAGCAGCGCCAGCTCGCGCACTTTCTCGATGAAATACCCCGCCTGCGCCGTCGTCGGAATCCGGCTGCTCACCTGCGTGAGAAACGGATAACCGCCCACCTCATCGAGCCGCTTCGAGGTCTTCAGCTCCTCCGCCAGCACCGACACATCGATCGGCGCCTGACGGTTGTAGAGCTCGAGCAGCTTCTCGAAAACAACCCCATGCGCCGAGAGATAAAACGACTCCGGCCGAATCCGCGCTTCGAGGCAGCGCGACACGACGTCCGCGCCATCGAGCAGGCAACACGAGAGCAAATACTCCTCCGCCTCCAGGCTGTGCGGCATCGACCGGCCGATCGGCGCGGCATTGCGCGATGACTCGGACCGGCGAAACGGAATGGTGGCTTCTTCAGACATGCGCAGCGGCTCACTCAGAAGGGACGGTGTCCGGGCGGCAATAGAGGGTTTTGAACATTTTGCTCCCAAAACACGAAGGCCGCGTCTCGGCGGACGCGGCCTTCGGAAAGAAAGCGAACGAAAGCTTATTTCTTCTTCTCTTCGACGACCGGAGCGGCCGTCTCGATCGGATTCTCGGAGACGACGTCGAAGTTCAGTTCGACCGTCACGTCCGCATGAAGCTTAATCTTCACCGAATGCTGGCCGAGCGTCTTCACCGGCGTGTGCAGGTGGATGCGGCGCTTCTCGATCTCGAGACCCTCAGCGGCGAGCTTCTCGTGGATGTCGTTGGCCGTGATCGCACCGAACATCTTGCCGCCCTCGCCCGTCTTCACCGCGAACGCCAGGCTCTTCTTCTCGAGTTTCTTGGCGACTTCCTGCGCACCGTTCAACTCGGTGGCTTCGCGCTCGGCACGGCGCTTCTTCAACGCTTCGACCTGCTTGCGATTCGCTCCGGTCAACGGCACGGCGATTCCGCGGGGCAGGAGATAGTTGCGCGCGTAGCCGGCGCGGACTTTGACTTGATCGCCTTCGCCACCGAGATTTTCGACGGGTTTGACGAGGAGGATTTCGCTTTGGGCCATGGGACGGATTGGTTTGAAAGGGATGCGTTCGCCGGCGGTTTTCGCCACCGGGATTCGAGAGAAAGGGTGCAGAATTCGCCGGAGTTTCCTCCGGCTGTCAACATCTCAATCGCCGCGGTCGACACCGCGGCGTCTCATCGCGGCTCCGTGAACACAATCCGCCGGTTCACCCGCTCCGGCCGCAATTCCTGACGTGCTCCGCCCGGCCAGACGACCACCACTTTCCGCACGCGGGCGTCCTCGCCCAGGCCAAAGGTTAAAACGCCCGAAGATTGCGCCAGGTAGCCCATCGCCGGCAGCGCCGTTTGCACATGCACGCGGCGCGGCGTATGCAATTCCACGCGCGCACCCGGCGAACCCACGAGCGCCACCTGCAACCACGGCCAGCCCGCGCGCTGGTCGTTCCGCCACAAGCGCGGGCCATCGCCGTTTTGCGCCACCACCACGTCCGAATCGCCGTCCCCGTCGAAATCTGCCGCCGCCACTCCCCGCGCAACCGCGCTGCCCGGGCTTGCATCCGCCGCCATCGGCGCCGCCACCCATCGGCCGCCCGCATTCCACCACAGCACCGGCGAGCGCGCCCCCGCCCTCCCGCCTTCGAAACGATTCGTATCCAGTTCCGCCCTTCCACGACCCGAAAACAGGTCGAGCCGCCCATCCAGATCGTAGTCCAGCAACACGGCGCCGTGCTTCCGCTCCAGTGCCACGAATCCTTCATCGTCCGCCGGGGCGCGCGCCATCGCGCTCCGCCACGCCGTCAATGCGCCTTCGTTGTCCGTCTCCGGCGCAAATGACAGCGAGCCGGCCGACGCCAGCCCCGCCGACACCCCTTCCCGCCGCCGGTCCTCCCGCTCCGTCCAGCGGCGAAACGTCCCGTCGCCCGCGTTCAGAAACAGCGCGCCGTCCTGCGTGTGATAGGAGAACAACAGATCCGGCCGCCCGTCGCCATTCGCGTCGACCGGCACCACCGCCAGCGTCTTCGCCACCGGAAACCCCGTCTGCCGGTCCACGTCCCGCAGCCCCGCACTGTGCGGGACGAGCACGAACCTTCCGTCCCCCTTGTTCTGATACACCGAGGGGAACGCTCCGACGAATCCCGCCGGCGTGCCATACGAATGACCGACATTCGCCACCGTGAACGCCATCTGCAGCTCCACCTCCCGCGACCAGCGCGCGTAATGCGCCACCACCAGATCCAGCCGCCCGTCGCCGTCGTAATCGATCCACGCTGCGCCCGTGCTCCACGTATTCTCCGGCCCCGTCAACCCCGCCGCCTCCGTCACGTCTTCGAACCGCCCGCGACCCAGATTGCGGAAAAGATGATTCGCCCCGATGCCCGTCACGAACACGTCGATCCGCCCGTCGCCGTCGAAATCGCCCGCCGACGCGCCCATGCCCTGCACCTCGAGATTCAAACCCGCCAGCGCCGTCACATCGCGAAACTTACCCGTTCCGTCGTTGCGAAACAGCGCCAGGCTTCCGCGGCTGGCCCGTTTCGCCATGCCTTCCTCCCACGGCCACGGCGCCCCGCCGACGAACAGCAGATCGTCGTGCCCATCGCCGTCGAAATCGAAACACACCACCCCGCCGCCAAGCGTCGTCGGCGCCTCCGCACTCTCCGGCGCCGCCCATCCACCGAGCCCCGCTTCCTCCGTGATGTCGGTAAACCGCACCGCCGGCGCGGCCGCGCCGGGCGGCACCGCCGGAAACCACCCTGCGAACAACCCGCCCGTCACGATCGCCGCCACTACGACCGGCAACAACACCGGCAACAGCGGCGGCACGACGCCCGGCTCGCGCGGCGACGCCATAACGCGCGACGCCCGCCGCCCTCCCGGACGCCGGCGTGGCGCGGACCTCGCCGTCGTGCCACCGCCCGTGTCGGGTTCTTGCCGCTCGCTGCTCATCAGGAAGACATTGCCGAAACCACAGTGAACCGATTGAACCAGCGCGCCTCCCCCGCTGTAAAACCTTCTCTCGATGTTTCGTTCCTCCGCCGCCGTCCGCCGTCTCTTGGGAGTGCTGGGCTTCGTCGCGCTGTGGTCCCTGATCGGTCTGGCCTTCGCCGGACAATTCTACCTCTCCAGCAGCCTCCTCGGCCGCTCTATTTCCTGGACGCAGGCCATCAGCTACTCGCTCGCCGACTGGTATGTCTGGGCCGTCCTCTCGATTCCCATCGCGCGTCTCGCTCGCCGCTTCCCGCCCGAAGCCGACGTCCCCTGGCGCACCGCAGGCGTTCACCTTGCCGCCGCGCTCGCGGTTGCGCTGCTTTACGTCGGCCTCCGCTCCCTCGTCGGCCTCGCGCACAGTTGGCTCATCGAGGAGGAAGTCACGTTCACCGAGGTCTTCCGGCCGCTGTTCGTGAAGACGTTTCCGTTCAACCTCCTCATCTACGGCGTCATCGTGTCCGTCAGCCATGCGCTCGACTACTATCGCAAATACCACGAACGCACCGTCCAGGCGCTCGAACTGGAAAAACATCTCACCGAGGCCCGCCTCCAGTCCCTGCTCCGCCAGCTGAAGCCCCATTTTCTCTTCAACGCGCTCAACGGCATCTCGTCGCTCATGTATTCCGACGTCGCCGCCGCCGACCGCATGCTCATCCGGCTCTCCGAGCTGCTGCGCCTCACGATGTCCCAATCCGGCGCGCCGCTCGCCCCGCTCAAAACCGAGATCGCGTTTCTCGAATGCTATCTCGGCATCGAACAAATCCGCTTCCGCGACCGGCTCACCGTGCAAATGGACATCGACCCCGCCACACTCGATGCCCAGGTCCCGAGCCTCATCCTCCAACCGCTGGTGGAAAACGCCATCCGCCACGGCATCGAGCCGCACGTGCGCCGCGGCGTCATCACGATCCGCTCCGCGCGCGCCGGCGACGACCTCGTCCTCAGCGTGATCGACAACGGAGGCGGCATGCCGCCCGGCGGCTTCACCCGCGAGGGCATCGGCGTCGCCAACAGCCGCGCCCGCCTCGCCGAACTCTACGGCGACGAACAGCGTTTCGAAATGTCGAACCAGCCCGAGGGCGGCCTCTGCGTGCGGCTCACCTTCCCGTTCGCCACGTAGGAGCCCACCGGCCTCCAATCACGCCGCCCGCATCATTCGCGAAGGAGAACGGGCGTTCCCGCCCGTTCCAAACGGACGACGTCCGTTCTCCTTTGCAGGCCGCCCGCCAGCCGGACGCTCAGATGTGAATCGCCTGCCCCGTCGTCGCCGCCGCGGCTTCCATCACCGCTTCGCTCAACGTCGGATGCGCGTGGATCGTCTGATGAATCTCGTCGATCGTCGCCTCGAGCTCCACCGCGAGTCCATATTCGGCGATCAACTCCGTCGCCTCCGAACCGATGATATGCGCGCCGTAAATCTCGCCGGTCTTGGCATCGCTGATCACCTTCACGAAGCCTTCGCTCTCCGCTGACGCGACCGCCTTGCCCGACGCCGTGAAGGGAAACTTGCCCACCTTGTAATCGAGTTTTTTTTCCTTCGCGGCCTTTTCCGTCAGCCCGGTGCTCGAGATCTGGGGCTGGCAATAGGTGCAGCCCGGGAAGTTCTTCACGCGATGCGGTTTCTCGTGGCCGAACATGCCGTTCACCGCGCTCACCGCCTCGAACGTCGCCACGTGCGCCAGCCACGGCGGCCCGATGATGTCGCCCGCCGCGTAGATGCCCTTCACCGTCGTCTGGTAATCGTCGCCGACCTTCACGTAATTCCGGTCGAGCTCCACTTTCAGATTCTTGCCGAGCACGCCTTCGATGTTCGCGACGACGCCGATTGCCGACAACACGGTCTCGACTTCGAGTTCCTCCTTCGGCGCACCTTCCTTCACGAGATCGAGCTTCACCGAGCCTTTGCCCACGCGGAAGTTTTCGCACTTCGTGCCCGTTTTGATCACGATACCCTGCTTCTCGAACGCCCGGTGCAGCGTCTTCGCGATCTCCTCGTCCTCCACCGGCACGATCTGCGGCATCATCTCGACCAGCGTCACTTTCGTGCCGAACGCATTGTAGAAATACGCGAATTCCACGCCGATCGCGCCCGCGCCGACGATCGCGATCGACTTCGGCAGCGTCGTGTTCGCCAGCGCCTCGCGCGAGGTCATCACCCGCACGCCGTCGACCGGCAGATCCGGAATCCGGCGCATCTTGCAACCGGTCGCGATGAGAATGTTCTTCGCCTTGAGAAACTTCCCTTTCTTCTCCCCGTCGACGACCTCGACCATTCCCGCCGCCGGGATCTGCGCCCGGCCCACGATGTAATCGACCTTGTTCTTCTTGAACAGAAACTCGATCCCCTTCGCCATCTGCCCCGCGACGCCGCGCGAGCGCTCCATCACCTTCGCAAAGTCGAACGTCACGTCCTTCGCCGTGATGCCGAACGTCTCCGCTTTCTTGATTTTCTGATAGAGCTCCGCGCTCTTCAGCAGCGCCTTGGTCGGGATGCAGCCCCAGTTCAGACAGGTGCCGCCCGCACGTTCCATTTCGACGCAGGCGACCTTCTTGCCCAGTTGCCCGGCGCGAATCGCGCCCGCATAACCCGCGGGACCGCCGCCGACGACGACCAGATCGTATTCAATTGTTTCAGCCATGGTAGGAAGGTGTGGACTTTGGTCCCACCGTCACCGCCCACCCTGACACCGTCAAACGGAAAACCGGTCACCCACGCTCCCGCCACCGTTCAAATGTCGATCACGTCGTCGCGCTTCTCCCGCACCCCCGGCCGCACCGGCGGCGGCGCCGCTCGCTCCACCCGACGCGGCTTCGTCAAGCCGCTCAACACCATGTTCGTGATGCTCACGATCACCGCGCCGCCCACCGCCGACCAGAAGCCCGCGACGTAGAACCCGTCCACCAGCTTCCCGACGAAGAGAAACAACAAGGCATTGATCACGATGATCCCCAACCCCATCGTCAGCACGATGAACGGCAGCGTGAACAACAGCAGCAACGGCTTCAGGATCGCGTTGAAAAAACTCAGCAGCAACACCACCACGAACAAGGTCATGCCGCTGTCGTATTCGATGCCCCGCACGATTTTCGTCGCGAGCACCACGCCGATCGCCAGCACCGCCCAGCGCAAAAGAAGTTGAGCAAATCCGGTCATTGATGCCCCCAATGTCCCCCGCCCGCCGCGTCCCGCAACCATGAAAATCCTCGTGGTCCAGGACCGCCTGCGCAGCGGCGGCACCGAGCGCCAGTCCGTTCTCCTCGCCAACGCCTTCGCCGCCGCGGGCCACGCCACCACGCTGCTCACCTTTCGCCCCGGCGGCGCCCTCGCCCGCACCGTCTCGCCCGCCGTCTCGCGCAAAATCCTCCAACCGTTCGACACCACGCTCGACTGGTTCGCGCCCGGCCTGCGGGCCTTCGTCCGCCGCACCGCGCCCGATGTCGTCCTCTGCATGGGCCGGATGGCCAACTGCCACGCCGGTTTTCTCCCCGCGCGCCACGTCGTCGCCACCCTGCGCACCGGCAAGCCGCTCCCGTGGCTCTTCCGCCGTTCGCTTCGGCGCGTCCGCGCCATCGTCGCCAACAGCCACGACGCCCGCGTCGTCCTCATCCGCAACCACGTGGTTCCACCCGAGAAAATCGCCGTCATCCACAACTCGCTCGTCTTCCCCGCGATCTCCGCCGACTCCGCCGCCACGTCGCGCGCTGCACTCCGCGAACAACACCACGCCGGCCCCTCCACGCTCGTCCTCCTCTGTGTCGCAATGTTTCGTCCGGAGAAAAACCAGCGCGAACTCATCGAGATCGCCGCCGGCCTCCCCGCCCACCTCGACTGGCAGCTCTGGCTCGCGGGCGACGGCCCCACACGGGTCGAGTGCGAACACCTCGTCGCCAGCCGCCACCTCGGCGAACGCGTGAAATTCCCCGGCTTCGTCAACGACCCGTCCACCCTCTACGCCGCCGCCGACACCGCCGTCCACGCCTCCGTCAGCGAATCGCTCTCCAATTTCTTCATCGAGGCGCAGACCCACGGACTCCCCTGCGTCGCCTACGACGCCCAGGGCATCGCCGAAACCTTCGTCCCCGACCACACCGGTTGGGTCATCGCGCGCGACGACCGGCCCGCCTTCCGCGCCGCGCTCGAACGTCTCGCCGCCTCCCCCGCCGCCGAACGCGCCACCCGCTCCGCCGAAGCGCGCGCCTTCGCCCGCACCACCTTCGACCCCGCCCGCCAGGTCGCCGCCTACCTCGACCTCTTCGCCCGCCTTCAGTAGGGCGGGTCTCCCACCCGCCCTCCCCACCATGACCAACAAGCAACGCACCGATCTCATCGAGCGTTACATCCGCGAGCACAAATACGCCGACCTCCGCACGCTCGCCACGCGCTTCGCCAGCTCGTTGTCCACGGTCCGCCGCGCCCTCGACCACCTCGAAGCCGCGCGCATCGTCCGCCGCCATCACGGCGGCGCCTCGCTCATCGAGACCGACGTTCACGCGCAGGAATACGATTTCGCCGCCCGCGACCAGCGCCAACCCGACGAGAAGTTCGCCATCGCCCGCTTCGTCGCCGACCAGATCCGGCCCGGTATGACCGTGATCCTCGACGGCGGCACCACGACCTACGCCGTGGCCCGCTTGCTCGCCGACAAGCACACCGACAAACACCTGCAGGTCATCACCAACTCGCTGCCCGTCGCCAGTCTCTTCGGCGAGATCGGTTCGATCGAAACCACCGTCACCGGCGGCACGCTTTACCGCCGGCTCGGCACGCTGGTTGGTCCGTTGTGCGAGGAATCGTTCGCCGAAGTCCACGCCGACCTCGCGATCGTCGGCGGCGCCGGCATCACCGAAAAAGGCATCTGGTCGCACAACGCCCTCATCGCCTCCGCGCAACGCAAGATGATCGCCGCCGCCGGCCGCACGTTCTTCGCCCTCGACAAGTCGAAATTCGGCCGCACCGCGCTGAGCCTCGCCACGCCGTTCGACGCGCGTTTCACCATCGTCACCGACACCCGTCCGACCGCCGCCGTCGCCCGCGCCATCCAGACCGCCGGCGCCCACCTCACCCTCGCCGACCGGTAGATCAGGTAGGGATGGCTCTCCGAGCCGTCCGTCTTCCTCCCTCCTCCTGACAGCGGTGTGTCAGCAGTCCCGCCCGCGCCCCACCGCCGAGTTGCTTTCGCTCCGCATCCGTGTTCATCCGTGCGATCCGTGGTCAAAAAAGCCTCACTCTCCGCTCCCGAAGCCATCCGTCTGCGCGGCGTCCGCCAGAACAACCTGAAAGGCTTCGATCTCGATCTCCCGTTGGGCAAATACGTCGTGGTCACCGGCCTGAGCGGCGCCGGGAAATCCTCGCTCGTTTTCGACACCCTCCACGCCGAGGGCC
The DNA here is from genome assembly GCA_023430825.1 of Verrucomicrobiota bacterium. Classification (GTDB taxonomy): domain Bacteria; phylum Verrucomicrobiota; class Verrucomicrobiia; order Opitutales; family Opitutaceae; genus Opitutus. The sequence continues at coordinate 12,616 of JAEYYL010000310.1, forward strand.
AGCGCCGCTACGTCGAAACATTCAGCGCCTACACCCGCCAGTTCCTCGACCTCCTCGACAAACCCAAGGTCGAGGCGATCGAAAACATCCGCCCGTCGATCGCCATCGAGCAGACCAACACCGTCAAAACCTCGCGCTCCACCGTCGGCACGATGACGGAGCTCACCGATTTCTTCAAAGTCTGGTTCAGCCATGTCGCCGAGTGCTTCGATCCCGCCACCGGCGAGAAAGTCGAGGACGACACGCCGCACTCCATCTGGGAGAAAACCGCCGCCGTCCACGCCGCCCGCCCCGTCGTCGTCGCGTTCAAGGTCACCAAACCCGACAATCTCACCTGGCCCGAAATCCTCCAAAATCTCAAGGGCCAGTCCTACGTCCGCATCCTCGTCGGCGATCCGTCCCTCCCCGCGCCGCTGGCCGTCCACCGCATCGACGACCTCCTCGCGCCTTCCGGCTCAGCGCTCAACGCACCGATCTCCGCGCTCAGCACCGCCACCCATCTCTTCGTCGCGCAGGACCGCGTCACCGCCGCCGCCGACCAGAAGCCGCGCTTTCTCGAAGCCCTCGAAACCGCCCTTCATTTCGGCCAGGGCCAGGTCTATCTTTTCGCCGGCGACACGCTCGCCGAGATCGGACACTACTCGCGCGGCCTTCACTCGCCGAAAACCGGCCGCACGTTCCGCGCCGCCACGCCCGCGCTCTTCTCCTTCAACTCCCCGCTCGGCGCCTGTCCGCAATGCCGCGGCTTCGGCCGCGTCATCGAAATCGACTACCGCCTCGCCGTTCCCGACCACTCGCTCTCGATCGACGACGGCGCGATCAAGATCTGGGAAAGCGACATCTACGGTGAGTCGAAAAAAGACCTCTACGTCTTCACCAAGAAAAAGAAGATCCCGACCAACGTCCCCTTCGCCTCGCTCACGCCGGAGCAGCGCGACTTCATCATCGAGGGCGAACCCGGCTACGGGGAGGAAAACGGCAAGCCGTGGCCCAAGTATTGGTATGGCGTGAAAGGCTTTTTCCGCTGGCTCGAGAAAAACACCTACAAGATGCACGTGCGCGTCTTCCTCGCGCGCTACCGGGCCTACAATCCCTGCCCCGCCTGCCACGGCCAGCGCCTCCAGCCCGAGTCCCTCTGCTGGCAATGGCAGTCCCGCACCCTCCCCGACCTCTACCAACTCCCCGTCTCCGAGCTCCTCGCCCTCCTGGACCGTTGTCATATAATAGATGACAAACGTCACCAACTCTCGGATACACGCAGCGCCTCGCTCGCCTACGAATCCATCGTCACCCGGCTCCGCTACCTCGAACAGGTCGGCCTCGGCTATCTCACGCTCGACCGCCAGTCGCGCACGCTCTCCGGCGGCGAGGTCGAGCGCGTCAACCTCACCAGCTGCCTCGGCACCTCCCTCGTCGACACGCTCTTCGTCCTCGACGAACCCAGCGTCGGCCTCCACCCGCGCGACATCGACCGCCTGATCGGCATCGTCCGCACGCTCACCGACGCCGGCAACACCGTCGTCGTCGTCGAGCACGACGAGGCCATGATCCGCGCCGCCGACCACGTCATCGAGGTCGGCCCCGAACCCGGCGGCCGTGGCGGCCACATCGTCTTTCAAGGCTCCGTATCCGAAATGCTGCGACACCCACGCAGCATCACCGGCGCCTACTTCTCCGGCCGCGAGTCCATCGAAACGCCCGCCCGCCGTCGACCGGTCGCGCTGAATGGAACTGCGGCGCCCTCGCCGCGCCTGCTCACGTTCAAAAACGCCACCAAGCACAACCTCCGCAATCTCACGCTCCGTCTCCCGCTCCAGCGCTTCATCTGCCTCAGCGGCGTCTCCGGCTCCGGCAAGTCAACCCTTCTCGACAGCGTCATTTACCAGGGCCTTCTCGCCCAGCGTCTCCAGCTCACCGAAGACCCGGCGACGATCGAATCGATCACGCTCTCTCCTTCCTCCAACTCTCAGCCTTCAACTCTCAGCCCCGAACCTTTCAGCGAGATCGTCCTCGTCGACCAGTCGCCACTCTCCCGCACGCCGCGCTCCAACCCCGCGCTCTACACTGAAGCCTGGGAACTCATCCGCGAACTCTACGCCTCCACCCCCGCCGCGCAGGCCGCCGGCTTCAACGCTTCTTCGTTTTCCTTCAACAGCGGCGAGGGTCGTTGCGACCACTGCCAGGGTCTCGGCTACGAACGCGTCGAGATGCAGTTCCTCTCCGACGTCTTCGTCCCCTGTCCCGTGTGCGAAGGCCGTCGCTTCAAGCCCGAGGTCCTCGCGATTCAGTGGAACGAGCGCTCCGTCGCCGACCTCCTCGCGACCAGCGTCGGCGACGCGCTCCCGCTCTTCGCTTCGTATCCAAATATCCAACACCGTCTCTCCGCCCTCGATTCGGTCGGCCTCGGTTACCTCACGCTCGGTCAACCGCTCAACACCCTCAGCGGCGGTGAATCGCAACGCCTGAAGCTCGTCCGCTACCTCGGCGGCTTCGCCGCCGGAGAGGGTTCCGAGTCCCACGTTCCGCGTTCCGCGTCGGCCAAAACCTCCACGTCTTCCAGCAACTCGGAACCCGGAACGCCGAACGCGGAACTCCAGCCCGGCGCCCTGCTCCTGTTGGACGAGCCGACGACCGGCCTTCATCGCCACGACGTCAAACGCCTCCTCGCCGTGCTCCAGGCGCTCGTCGACCGCGGCCACAGCGTGGTCGTGATCGAGCACAATCTCGATGTCCTCAAGTCCGCCGACTGGCTGATCGAGATCGGCCCCGATGCCGGCGCGAACGGCGGCCGCATCGTCGCCGAAGGCCCGCCCGAAACCGTCGCCGCCGCCGACACCGCGACGTCCCCGTTCCTCCGCGCCGCGCTGGAAGAAGGTTCTGGGTTCCGCGTTCCAGGTTCCGAGTTGATGGCCGCCGAAGCCCAAGCGCCCTACGAACCCTCCAAACCCGGGACCCGGAACTCCGAACTCGGAACCTCCACGCTCCGCGTGGAAGGCGCCCGCGAGAACAACCTCAAAAACCTCTCGCTCACCATCGAGCATCGCCAGCTCACCGTCGTCACCGGCGTCTCCGGCTCGGGCAAGTCCACCCTCGCCTTCGACATCATCTTCGCCGAGGGCCAGCGTCGTTTCATGGAGTCTATGTCGCCTTACGCGCGACAGTTCGTCGAACAACTCCCGCGCCCCGCCATCGACCGGCTCACCGGCATCCCGCCCACCGTCGCCATCGAGCAACGCGTCACGCGCGGCTCCCGCAAATCCACCGTCGCCACCATCACCGAGGTCGCCCAATACCTTCGCCTCCTCTACGCGCGCCTCGGCATCCAGCATCACCCCGACACCGATAAACCCGTCGAACCGCTCTCGCTCGGTCAGCTCAAGACGCTCCTCGCCCGCGTGATGTTCGCCTCGCCGAAAGCGAAAAAAGCGAAGCACCTCTACCTTTGCGCGCCGCTCATCCGCGGACGAAAAGGCCATCACCAACCCATCGCCACCTGGATCGAAAATCAGGGCTACGAACTCATGCGCGCCGACGGCCAGCTCACGCGCGTCGATGCCTTCCAAAAACTCGATCGCTACAAGGAGCACGACATCGAGGTCGTCGTCGCCGACCTGAAAACCGAGGCCCGTCCCGGCCCCGCGCTCGAGAAAGCGTTGAAGCTCGGCAAGGGCGCCTGCTTCCTCCTCACGCCCGCCGGCGACATCCTCTCGTGGTTCTCCACCACGCGCACCGACATCGAAACCGGCGAGTCCTTCTCCGAACTCGACCCGAAGGATTTTTCCTTCAACTCGCCCCGCGGCTGGTGTCCGACCTGTCGCGGTCACGGCCGCGTTTTCCCGTGGATGCTCGAGTCCGACGACGACGAAAAAGACGATCCCGCCGCGCGCCTCCGCGAGTTCGGCATCGATTCCGCCGACGAAGTTTCCGACGACGGCACGCCGTGCCCCGAGTGCCACGGCGCCCGCCTCAATCGCACGTCGCGCGCCGTGAAGCTGCATTTCAAAGCGCCCGCACCCCAGGCAGGGCGAACCGTCCCCGGTGAGCCGTCACGCCGCGGCGCGGCGAGGACGTCTCGCCCGACCAACTCCTACGCGCTCTCCCTCCCGCAACTCCTCGCCTCCACGCCCGCCCAACTCCTCGCGCATCTCCGCCAGCTCGACCTCGACACCCGCGGCAAACTCATCACGCAGGACATCGTCCCGCAGATCGAGGAGCGCCTGAAATTCCTCGATCACGTCGGTCTCGGTTATCTCTCGCTCGACCGCCCGACCGAGACGCTCTCCGGTGGCGAAGCCCAGCGCATCCGGCTCGCCGCGCAACTCGGCTCCAATCTCTCCGGCGTGCTCTACGTCCTCGACGAACCGTCGATCGGTCTCCACGCGCGCGACAACGACCGGCTCATCGAAACGCTCCAGTCGCTTCGCGCCAAGGGCAACACGCTCCTCGTCGTCGAGCACGACGACGAACTCATGGAGCGCGCCGACCGCATCATCGATCTCGGTCCCGCCGCCGGCATCCACGGCGGCGAACTCCTCGCCAACGGGACGCCCGCGGAGATCAAGCGCAGCGACAAATCGCTCACCGGCCTCTTCCTCAAGCAAGGCATCGCCCACCCGCTCCGCGGCGAATATCGCTCCGTCAAATCCAACGCGCTCACCGCCGCTCCCGGTAGGGACGCCTCTCCGAGGCGTCCGCTCCGCGCGAAACTCCGTGAGCTCGTCCGCGGACGGCCCGGAGAGCCGTCCCTACCTCCCGCGCCGTTCCATCGCGACTGGCTCGAGCTCCGCGGCGCCGCTTTCCGCAACCTCAAGAACTTCGACCTCCGCCTCCCGCTCGGCCGCCTCATCATGGTCGCCGGGCCCAGCGGCGCCGGTAAATCCACGCTCTTCCGCGACCTCCTCCACCCGGCGGTCGCCCACGCGATCAAGCAGGGCAAAGCGAAACTCGCCGGCCGCGATTTCGTGAAATCCACCGGCTTCACCGCCGATGGAGCCGCGGCGCCCTCGCCGCGCGAAGTGCTCCCCTTCGCCGAACTCCGCGGTGCGAACGCCTTCAAGCGCGTCGTCGAAGTCGACCAGTCGCCCATCGGCAAAACCCCGCGCTCCACGCCCGCCACCTACCTCGGCATCTTCGACCAGATCCGCCAGTTCTTCGCCTCGCTCCCCGAGTCCAAGATTCGTGGATACACCGCCTCGCGCTTCTCCTTCAACACCGCCGGCGGCCGCTGCCCGACCTGCGACGGTGCCGGTCGCGTGAAACTCGAGATGGCGTTCATGCCCGACACGTATCTGCCCTGCGACGACTGCCGCGGCCTGCGCTACAGCCCCGAACTCTCCGACGTCACATGGAAGAACAAATCCATTGGCGAGGTCCTCCAGCTCACGTTCGAGGAAGCCGCGCAGTTCTTCGATTTCCATTCGCAGCTTTCGCAGGTCTGCCAGCTCATGTGCGATTGCGGGCTCGGTTATCTCACGCTCGGCCAGACCTCGCCTTCTCTCTCCGGCGGTGAAGCGCAGCGCCTGAAACTCGTCACCGAACTCTCGGCCGGCCTTGCGAGCTACCGCGAACGCAGCCGCGGCGAAACGCCGCGCAATCTCTATCTGCTCGAGGAGCCGACCATCGGCCTGCATTTGAGCGACTGCGAAAAGCTGATTCGCGTTCTTCACTCGCTCGTCGATCAGGGCCACACCGTCGTCGTGATCGAGCACCACCTCGATCTCCTCGCCGAAGCCGATTACATCCTCGAACTCGGCCCGGTCGGCGGCCCCGACGGCGGCGAACTGATCTATCAAGGCGAACTCGCCGGCCTGCTGAAAGTGAAGCGCAGCCCGACCGCGCCGTATTTGCGCGCCAAACTGAAAAAATAGCGGCGCACGGAGCGGAAGCTCCAAGCTCCAACCTCCAAGCTCCAGAGAAACTCCAACCTCCAAGCTCCAATCGTTCAGCCCTCCCGCGAAGCGGATTGAGCATTGAAATTTCTCTGGAGCTTGGAGCTTGGTCCTTGGAGCTTCCCCGCGTCAGCGGGATCAGCGGGCGGCGGCCACGCTCGCGTCGTGCGCGAGCGCCGCATCTCGCACCACCTTGATCAGCTCCGGCAGCGACACCGGCTTCAGCAGATACCGGAAAAGCGCCGCCTCGTTCACGC
>JAEYYL010000318.1 GCA_023430825.1 Verrucomicrobiota bacterium
ACTTCCTTCACCCGCCGCGCCTGCCGCGCCGCGACGTCCGCCGCCACCGGAGCGAGCGGCGTCTCCTTGAGATTCGGAAACAGATTCGTGCCGACGAGCCCGAGCCGCCGCTGCGCCACTGCGCCGCGCTTGTCGTTCGCCGCCTTCGCCGCGAGCTGCTGCGGATACCCCGCCCGCAACGCCGCCGCCATGCCGCCACGACCTTCGATGTCCTGGAACAGCGTCCAGGCCGCGCGCGCCAGTTCCTCCGTCAGCCGCTCGACATACCACGAGCCGCCCGCCGGATCGGCCGTCTCCGTCAAACCGAATTCCTCCGCGAGCAGCGTGTGCACGTTGCGCGCGATCCGCCGCGAAAACTCCGTCGTCGCGCCCGACACCTGGTCATACGGCGCGATGTGCAACCGGTCGCAGCCGCCGACCACCGCCGAAAGCGCCTCGGTCGTGACCCGCAACATGTTCACGTGCGGATCGAGCAGCGTCTTGTTCCACTCGCCCGTCACCGCGGCGATCGTCGCCTTGGCCGCCGCTTCCGGAGCCGCTCCGAAGGCGGTCGCCACCCGCGTCCAGAGCGGACGGATTGCCCGCAGTTTCGCGACTTCCGTGAAGAACTGCGGCCCAACCGCGAACTCGAACGCGAACCGCCGCACCGCCGTATCCACGGCGACACCACGCTGCGTCAGCGCGCGCAGATACTCCGCCGCCGTCGCCAGCGCAAACGCCAGCTCCTGCGTCGCCGTCGCCCCCGTGTTGCCCCAGCGTTTCGCACTCACTCCGACCGTGCGCAACTCGGGCACATACGTCTCCGCCCACGCGGTCCAGCCCGCGAGCCCTTGGAAAAAGCTGTCCGGCGAGGCCGGCAACCCGCCGTGCTCCACCCAGAAATCGAGCGGATCGGCCGTGACGCTGCCCGTGAGCGTCGTCCAGTCCGCGCCGCGCCGCCGCGCCGCTTCGAGATACAACGCCGCCAGCGGCAGCGGATCGGCCCCGGCCTCGAGATGCACCGGCACCGCGCGCAACTCCACACCGTTCAACGCGGCCGCGATGTCGTCGACGTCCGCCAGCGAGACTCCGCCCGCGCCCACCTCGCCCGGTGCGGCCTGGTCAGGATCGTTCCCCGCCCGCGCCGCCGCGTCCGGCCGCAGCACCACCGCCGTCTGCCCGTGCATCAGATCGGGCACCAGCGCGGTGTTGAACTCCGCCGCCGTCGCCGCGGTGAACTCCTGCGCGAACTCCCAGCGACCGCCGCGATAGCCGTTCGGCCGCACGCCGCGCAAATACGGCGCCTGACCCGGCGCCTGCTCGAGCCCACCGACGCCGGCGAGATCCGCACGCGTGTAGAGCGGCTGCAGCACGAGGCCGTCGAGCGTGCGCGTCACGAGTTTCTTCTCGAACGGCACTCCTTTCAGCTCGGACTCGACGAGCGCACGCCAGCGCGCGCGCGCGGCATCCAGCGAGTCGTTGTTGGGTGGTGAGGAGTCGGTGACAGCGGAAGCGTTCATTAGAAAATGCTCTGAGCACCGCGACTGTAGGGGTTCATCAATTCTGCTGCTCCGCATATTTTGGCAAGGGATGCTTATAATTGGCCAATCCATGCGAAGCCCCTCCGCAGCGCGTGCGGCATACTCACCCCGACGCTCGACGCGTCCCGTTTTCACACCACGCCATGATCACCAAAATCGATCACCTCGGAATCGCCGTCCGCTCGCTTGACGAGTCCATTCCCTACTACGAAAAAACGCTCGGCCTCACGTGCGAACACCGCGAGGAAGTCCCGTCGCAAAAAGTGCGGACCGCTTTCTTCTCCGTCGGCGAGGTGCACCTCGAACTGCTCGAGCCCACGTCGCCCGACAGCCCCATCGCCAAGTTCCTGGAGAAAAACGGCGAGGGCATCCACCACGTCGCCTTCGGCACGACCGATATCGTCGCCCAGCTCGCCACCGCCGCCGCCAGCGGCTGCCGCCTGATCCACGAGCAACCTATCGAGGGCGCGGGCAACAAGCTCGTCGCCTTCCTCCACCCCAAGTCCACCCACGGCGTGCTCACCGAATTCTGCGCACCCGTATCCAAATAACCGGCACACCCGCCCCGCCAATCTCCCGTCGCCATGCCCATCTCACCCGCTCTCCTCGCCGATCTGCATCGCCGTCGCGCCGAAGCCGCCGTCGGCGGCGGCCCCGAAAAACTCGCCGAACGCAAAAAGAAGGGCCTGCTCACCGCCCGCGAACGCGTCGACGCCCTCTTCCAGCCCGGCAGCTTCCTCGAGTCGGGCATGCACGCCCAGCACGATTGCCACGACTTCGGCATGGAAACCAAGTCGCTCCCCGGCGACGGCGTCGTCACCGGCGTCGGCTACGTCGACGGCCGTCCCGTCGCCGCGTTCAGCCACGACTTCATGATCGGCGGCGGCGCCCTCGGCCGCATCCAGTCCAAGAAGGTGTGCGACCTCCTCGACTACGCCATGCAGTCCGGCATGCCCGTCGTCGGCATCAACGACTCCGGCGGCGCCCGCATCCAGGAGGGCGACGAAGCCCTCTCCGGCTACGGCCAGATCTTCTTCCGCAACGTTCTGCTCTCCGGCGTCGTCCCGCAGATCTCGATCATCGCCGGCCCGTGCGCCGGCGGCGCCGCGTATTCGCCCGCGCTCACCGACTTCATCATCATGACGAAGAAGAACGCGCAGATGTTCATCTGCGGTCCCGACGTCATCAAGGCCGCCACCGGCCAGGTCACCACGATGGACGAGATCGGCAGCGCCACCGCCCACGCCAGCGTCTCCGGCAACATCCACTTCGTCGCCGACGACGATCACCACGCCTTCGAGATCGTCCGCAAGCTCCTCAGCTTCCTCCCGTCGAACAACATCATGGACCCGCCCCACCGGCCCACGCCGACGCTCTCCATGGCGCTCGACGACCGGTTCAACCAGCTCGTCCCCGAGGACCCCAAGGCCCCGTTCGACGTCCTCAAGGTCATCGAGTATCTCGTCGACGGCGGCGATTTCCTCGAGGTCCAGCGCGACTTCGCCAAGAACATCGTCGTCGGCTTCGGCCGCGTCGAGGGCATCGTCGTCGGCATCGTCGCCAACCAGCCCGCCGTCAAGGCCGGCACGCTCGACATCGACTCCTCCGACAAGGGCGCGCGCTTCATCCGGCTCTGCAATATCTTCAACATTCCCATCGTCACCCTCGTCGACGTCCCCGGCTTCATGCCCGGCGTCGCCCAGGAACGCGGCGGCATCATCCGCCACGGCGCCAAGATGCTCTTTTCCTACGCCGCCGCCACCGTGCCGAAAATCACCGTGATCATGCGCAAATCCTACGGCGGTGCCTATCTCGCCATGTGCAGCCGCGACATGGGCGCCGACATCGTCTATGCCTGGCCGTGCTCCGAGATCGCCGTCATGGGCGCGGAAGGCGCCGTCGGCGTGCTCTACAAACGCGAGATTGCCGCCGCCGCCGATCCGAAGAAAAAGGCGGCCGAACTTGCCGCCGAGTATCGCGAGAAATTCTCCTCGCCCTACGAGGCCGCCGCCAAAGCCATGATCAACGACGTCATCGAGCCCGCGCAGACCCGCGCGATCGTCGCCATGGCGCTCCGCAACACGCTCTCCAAGCGCGAAACCCGCCCGCCGAAGAAGCACGGCAACATCCCGCTATGAACCCCGCCGCGCTCTTCCTCGCGGCGGCGCATCGCCCGCTCTTCGGCAACCAGTGGCTCGCCCTGCTGGCCGTCCTCGCCGGCGTCGCCGTCTTCATGGTCCTCATCGCCGCCGTCGGCCGCTGGCGCGCCGCCACTCACCCGGACACCCCCGGGCGCCTGGCGGCCACCGCTCCGACCGCCGATTCCGCCCGCGCGCCACGCGATGAGATCGTCGCCGTCATCGCGGCGGCCATCGCGTCACAACTCGGCGCCCGCGCCCGCATCGCCGCCATTCGCCCGGCTCCCACCGGTCCGAGTGTCGAGATGCTCATGCAACAATGGTCGCTCGAAGGCCGCCGCCAGATTTACTCGTCACACCAAGTCCGCTAATCCCCACCTCCTCCTCCATGAAAAAGCTCCGCGTCACCGTCGAAGGCAAAGTTTACGAGGTCCTCGTCGAAATGCTCGACGAAGGCCCCGCCACCACCGCGCCTTCCGCCGCGCCCGCCGTCTCCGCGCCGGTCGCCTCCTCCCCGCTCGCGCCCGCCGCCACCCCGGCGCCCGCACCCGCACCTCGCGCACCCGCCGCGGCCGGCGCCGGTGACGTCCCCTGCCCGCTTGCCGGCAAGGTCGTCTCCATCGACGTCAAGGTCGGCCAGTCCGTCGCCGAAGGCGCACAGGTCGCCACCGTCGAAGCGATGAAGATGAACACCTACATCTTCGCCCCGCGCACCGGCCGCGTCGACGCCATCCTCGTCAACGCCGGCGACGGCGTCGAGGAGGGCACCGTCCTCCTCCGCCTCGCCTGATCCGCCGACGGCTCCGCCTCCATGCGCGGCGGAGCCATCGCGCGCCGATTCCTCCGCCATGAAAACCGCCATCGTCAGCGCGCTCGTCATGTTCGGCCTCGCCATCGTCATCTCGATGGGCGTCGCCGGTCTCATGAAGGGCCTCTTCCTCGCGATCCGGCGCATCACCGCGCCCAAAAAAGGCTGACCGCTCCCCGCCGTCGCCTTCCCGCCTCACCGGCCCATGCAACTTCACGATCTGCTCAGCATCTTCCAGGGCATCACGTCGCTCCTCGCCTCCGACTGGTCCATCCTGCTCGCGCGCGTCGGCCTGATGCTCCTCGGCATGCTGCTCGTTTACCTCGGTAAAAAAGGCATCCTCGAGCCGCTGCTCATGATCCCCATGGGCCTCGGCATGTCGGCCGTCAACGCCGGTGTCCTCTTTCTCGATCCCACGACCGCCGCCGCCGTCACCGAAGCGCCCGTCAACGGCGCGGCCACCCACGGCACGCTCTTCATGGCGCCGCTCGTCCAGCAGTCGGACAACCTGATGTATGTCCTGCAGATCGATTTTCTTCAACCGATCTACACGTTCGCCTTCAGCAACGGCCTCATCGCCTGCCTCGTGTTCATGGGCATCGGCGTCCTGCTCGACATCGGCTTCGTCCTCGCCCGGCCGTTCCTCAGCATGTTCCTCGCGCTGTGCGCCGAACTCGGCACCATCGCCACCTTCCCCATCGCCGTCGCGATGGGCCTCGACTTCGGCGAGGCCGCGTCGATCGCCATGGTCGGCGGCGCCGACGGCCCGATGGTGCTCTTCACCTCGCTCACCCTCGCCAAGGAGCTGTTTGTCCCGATCACCGTCGTCGCCTACCTGTATCTGGGTCTCACCTACGGCGGCTATCCCTACCTCATTCGCCTGCTCGTGCCGGAAAAACTGCGCGGTCTGAAAATGCCGCCCAAGCCCGTCGTCAAAATCACCGCCGACGAAAAACTCACCTTCGCCGTCGTCGCTTCCACCGTCCTCTGCCTGCTCTTCCCCTCCGCCGCACCGCTCTTCCTCTCGCTCTTCGTCGGCGTCGCCGTCCGCGAAGCCGGCCTCAGCGTGTTCGTCAACATCCTCGATGGCCCCATCCTCTACGGCGCCACGATGTTCCTCGGGCTCCTCCTCGGCGCGCTCTGCGAAGCGTCCACCATTCTCAACCCCAAGGTCCTCGTTCTCCTCGTCCTCGGCATCCTCGCCCTCCTCCTCTCCGCCATCGGCGGCCTCTGCGGCGGCTACCTCGCCTACTTCTTCAGCGGACGGAAAATCAACCCCGTCATCGGCATCGCCGGCGTCAGCTGCGTGCCGTCCACCGCCAAGGTCGCACAAAAGGAAGTCTCCAAGGTCCGCCCCGACGCGATCATTCTCCCCGAGGCCCTCGGCGCCAATATCAGCGGCGTCATCACCAGCGCCATTCTCACCGGCATCTTCGTGACCCTCGTGCCGCTGCTGAAATGAGGAACGTCGCCGCCAACTTCCGCCCCTGGCTCGCGGGCCTCCTCACGGCCCTCGCCGGCGTCGCGGTCGCGCGCGGACTCATCCCGGTTTCCGACGGAGCTCTCCGTCCGATCGTCACCGTCGCCGGCCAGCTCCTGGCCTTCGCCGGTCTGCTCATCATCTGCCTCGGCGTTCGCCGGCGGATTCAACGCACCTCGTCCGCAGGAGCCTCACTCCAAAATCAACCACCTCGCTAAACCTCCTCCCAACCCGTCTCCCCCATGGTCTCCTATCCCGCGGCCCGGCCGTTCCTCGCCACCCTTCCCGAATATCCCTCCATCGGCGAGTCCGTCGCCTTTCAGCTCAACGGCCTGATCGTCGTCTTCATCGCTCTCGGCTCGATCTGGGGCCTGCTGGAGCTGATGGGCGTCTTCTTCCGCCGCCAGAAATCCGTCGCGCCACCCGCGTCCGCCGCACCCGCCCCGGTCGCACCCACCTCGGCCCCACCCGCCCCCGGCGGGCTCACTCCCGAGCTCACCGTCGTCATCGCCGCCGCCGTCTCCACGGTGCTCAGGCAGCCGCACCGCATCCACTCCATCGCCGCCGAGCCCGCCTCGTCCGACTGGGCCCACGAGGGCCGCCGCGAAATCTTCGGCTCCCACCGTATCCGCTAAACCCCTACGACCATGCTCGACAATCTCCTGAATTATCTCACGACCACCGGCTTCCAGTTCATCACCTGGCAGATGGTCGTCATGTGGGCCGTGGCCGCGGTGCTCCTCTACCTCGCCGTCGCCAAGGGCTTCGAGCCGCTCCTCCTCGTCCCGATCGCCTTCGGCGCGCTCGTCGCGAACCTGCCCACCCGCGGCGTCATCACCACCGAACTTCAGGCCGACGGCACCACGCAAAGCGCCATCTTCCGCGTCGAGGGCGAACTCCTCGCCGACCCGCACGCGCCTCCGCCGGTGCCCGGCGCACCGCAGCACCAGACCCTCAAGGTCAACCGCGTCGAGGGCGGCCTCTACGACTTCATTTCCCAGGGCGTCAAACTCGAGCTCTTCCCGCCGCTCATCTTCCTCGGCGTCGGCGCGCTCACCGATTTCGGCCCGCTCATCGCCATGCCGCGCACCCTCCTGCTCGGGGCCGCCGCCCAACTCGGATTGTTCCTCACGTTCTTCGGCGCGAACCTCCTCGGCTTCACCGCCAAGCAATCCGCCTCCATCGGCATCATCGGCGGCGCCGACGGACCCACCGCGATCTTCCTCAGCAACAAGCTCGCGCCCGAACTGCTCGGCGCCATCGCCGTCGCCGCCTACAGCTACATGTCGCTCGTGCCGCTGATCCAGCCGCCGATCATGCGGCTGCTCACCACGAAGAAGGAGCGCGTCATCCGCATGAAGTCGCTGCGCAAGGTCTCCAAGACCGAAAAACTCATCTTCGCCATCATGGTCATGGTCGTCTGCATCCTGCTCGTCCCCGACGCCTCCGCCCTCATCGCCATGCTCATGCTCGGCAACTTCCTCCGCGAATGCGGCGTCACCGAGCGCCTCGTCAAATCCGCGCAAAACGAGATCATCAACATCCTCACCATCTTCCTCGGCACCAGCGTCGGCCTCACCATGCAGGCCGCCACCTTCCTCGCGCCCGAGACGCTCAAGATCATCGTGCTCGGCGTCGTCGCCTTCTGCTGCTCCACCGCCGGCGGCATCCTCGCCGCGAAATTGATGAACGTCCTCTCGCCCCACAATCCGGTGAACCCCCTCATCGGCTCCGCCGGCGTCTCCGCCGTGCCGATGGCCGCGCGCGTCTCCCACGTCGAAGGCCAGCGCTACGATTCCAGCAACTATCTCATGATGCATGCGATGGGCCCGAACGTCGCCGGTGTCATCGGCACCGCCGTCGCCGCCGGCTACTTCATCTCCGCCCTCGGCTGACCGCCCTCCCCGCCCGCCCGCCAGCCTTTACCCTCCCGTCTCCGCCGGCCGCTTCCCTCCGCCTGCACTCATGCGCCCGCCGGTCCAACTCCATTGTCATATAATAGATGACAATCCCGTTCGTCGCGCGGGCGGGTTTTCAGGCGGGACGGATCGGCCCACAGCTCAGCTTCCGCCCAACAATTGGCAACCCATGCGCAGCCCGTCTCCCGCCGCGCTGTTAACATCGGCGCGATGACCACCGACGCCCCGCTCTCCCACGATCGCGACGCTTCGCTCGTCGAGAGCGAGGGCTGGTGCATCCACGTCGCCCACGAGATCGGCTCCACCAACTCCGCCGCCGCCCGCCTGCCCGCGTGGCACGCCGTCCGCGCCCGCCTTCAAACCGACGGCCGCGGCCGCACCGGCCGCGCGTGGACTTCCGACGAAGGCGGCCTCTGGCTCTCCGCCGTTCTCCCCTGCACCGGCAACCGCGCCCGCTGGGCCATCCTCCCGCTCGCCGCCGGCTGGGCCATCGTCGCCGCGTTGAAGGAACTCGGTGCGCCCGGCCTCCGTCTTCGCTGGCCCAACGACATCATGGTCGGCCATCGCAAACTCGCCGGCCTCCTCGTCGAACGCTACCACGCCGACACCGCCGTCGTCGGCGTCGGCCTGAATGTCCACAATCTCCCCGAGGAAGCCGAACCCGCGCTCGCCGGCGCCACCGCCCGCCTCGCCGATCTCGTCCCCGGCGGCTACACCCTCGACGACCTCACGCGCCTGATTCTGCGCTCCATCGGCCGCGCGCACGCGATGATTCGCAACGACGAGTTCCGCCTCATCGCCGACGAGTTGAACATCCAGTGGTCCCACCCGCGCCTCGTCTCGCTCACGCTCACCGGCCGCTCGCACACCTTCACCGGCCTCTTCACCGGCGTCGACTCCGCCGGCCGCCTGCTCGTCAGCACCGAGCGTTTCGGCAGCCGCGCCTACGACGCCTCCCAAGTCGCCCTCCTCCGCGAACTCGAATGATCATTTAGTAGCGAGTAGCCAGTAGCGAGTAGAGCATCCTTCACCCTCACACGCGTCTCTGGTCTCCGGCTTCCTACTCACTACCCGCTACTCACTACTCGCTACTTTTCCACCATGCCTCCTGTCATTTTCAACAACACCGTCCTGCGCGACGGCCACCAATCCCTCGCCGCCACGCGCATGACCACCGCGCAGATGCTGCCCGCCGCGCCCATCCTCGACGGCATGGGCTTCGGCGGCCTCGAGACCTGGGGCGGCGCCACCATCGACTCCTGCCTGCGCTTCCTGGGGGAAAATCCCTTCGACCGCCTGCGCGCTCTGAAAAAAGCCGCGCCGAAAACCCCGCAGATCATGCTGCTGCGCGGCCAGAACATCGTTCAATATACCAGCTTTCCCGACGACGTCGTCGAAGCCTTCGTTCGCGCCAACGCCGCCGCCGGCCAGGACGTGTTCCGCATTTTCGACGCGCTCAACGACACCCGCAATCTCGCCACCGCGATCAAGACCGTCATCGCCACCGGAAAACACGCGCGCGGCGAGATCTGCTACACCACGAGCCCCGTGCACACGATTCCCGCCTTCGTCGAGATGGGCATCGAACTCGAAAAAATGGGCTGCCACTCCATCGCGATCAAGGACATGTCCGGCGTCATCGCGCCGCGCGTCGCCTACGACCTCGTCAAGGAGCTGAAACGCCGTGTCGGCCTCCCGCTCACGCTGCACACGCACGACACCGCCGGCCTCGGCGCCGCCTCCTACGTCGCCGCCGTCGATGCCGGCGTCGACGCCATCGAGACGTCCATCGTCCCCTTCGCCAACGGCACCGCCCAGCCCGACACCGTTCGCATGATCGCCCTCCTCGAGGGCCATCCCCGCTGCCCGAAATTCGATCCGGCCAAACTCAATCAGCTCCGCGAGTATTTCACCGGTGTTTACGCCGAACTCGGCAAATTCACTTCGACGGCCAACGAGCGCGTCGATTCCGACACGCTCTGCTACCAGGTCCCCGGTGGCATGCTCTCCAACTTCCGCACCCAGCTCAAGGAACAGGGCATGTCGGACAAATTTGAACAGGTCATGGCCGAGGTGCCCTACGTCCGCGCCGCGCTCGGCTGGATTCCGCTCGTCACGCCGACGTCCCAGATCGTCGGCACGCAGGCCATGTTCAACGTGAAGTTCGGCCGCTGGAAAAATTTCTCGCAGCCCGCGATGGACATCGCCCTCGGCAAATACGGCCGCACGCCCGGCCCGATCGATCCCGAGGTCCGCGCGCTCGCCATCAAGAACTCGAAACAGCAGCCCGTGGAGGGCCGCCCCGCCGATCTCCTCGCGCCGCGCATGCCGAAACTCCGCGAGGAACTCGCCGCCGCCGGCCTGCCGACCGACGACGAGGCCTGCGTGCTCCACGCGATGTTCCCGCGCGAGTTCGCTGCGCTGCACAAAAAGCCCGCCAACGGCAACGGCGCGCCCGCGCCGGCTCCCGTCGCCCCGGCGGCAAAACCCGCGGCCCCGGCCGCCGCACCCGCGGCGAAACCAATTTCTGGATACGCGAACGCCGGTAAGAGCCGCTTCTTCCTCACCGTCGAAGGCCGCCGCACCGAAGTCAGCGTCGAGGAAATCTCCTGACCCGCCGGACCCCACCGGCCTGGACCTGAAGTCGGAGAAAGAGCTTCCTCTCTGCCAGTAGGGCGGGTGGCCCACCCCCCCCAAGCCCACCGCGGG
>JAEYYL010000370.1 GCA_023430825.1 Verrucomicrobiota bacterium
GGGTGGAGGTGCGGCCGGTTTGTGATCTAATAGATGACAAACGGCGGGGGTGATTTCTCGATCGAAGACGCGCGCTCGGGGCGGCGCGATGGGGGACGGCGGGGGTGAGCGGCGATCGTCTCGCTCCTTGCGGAGCGCGCGGAGTATCCCGCTCCTCACGGAGCGAGCACGCCGAGTTTTCCGCTCCTTGCGAAGGGAGTCGCGCTGTGTTTCCCGTCTGCCGCGTCGCATCCGCGGAACTGATACCCATGCGACAGATTCCCGAGTTTCTCCGCGCGCGGGGTTACACCGCCGTCGTCGCGATTTCCTTAAAACGGCTACTCTCGCCGTCTGCTTTGTCGCCCTCCCCAAGGCCGGGTCACGGACGCGGTCAGATGTCGTAGGTGACCGGCTGGACGAAGCAGGTCGTGCCGGTGGACTCGATGGTGACGAAGCAGACGTCGTCTTCGAACACGGTTTTGCCGCTGAAGGCGGCGAGTTCGCTGACGATGCGTTCGCAGATTTCCTCACCGGGAAGCGGGAGATTCCGGGTGAGCAGGGCGACGAGGCGATCCTCGCCGTAGAGCTGGCCGCTGGGATCGGGCGCCTCGATGACGCCGTCGGTGTAGCCGAGGAGCAGGTCGCCGGGGTTGAAATCGCATTGCTGGCGGGCGTAGGCGAAGCCGGGGAGCAGGCCGGCGGCGGGCTCGGGGTCGGGCGAAGTCAGCAGCGACACCGTGCCGTCGGCGCGGCGGATGAGCGGGGTGGGGTGGCCCGCGTTGCCGTAGAGAAGGGTGTTGGCGGCGGTGTCGATGACGCCGAAGAAGGCGGTGGCGAACACGGGCTGGCCGGTTTGTTCGAGGATGGGCGCGAGGCTGTGATTGATTTCGCTGAGGACGGTGGCGGGGTTTTCGGCGCGCTCGCCCAGTTCGCCGACGACGCCGCGGATGAGTGCGGTGAGCAGGCCGGCGCGCACGCCGTGGCCCATGACGTCGCACACGAGCACGCCGCACTTGGTGTCGGAGAGCTGGACGATGTTGTAGAAATCGCCGCCGAGGGTGGTGGCGGGAATGTAGCGGTGCGCGAAGCGGAGCGAGCTGGACTCGAGCGGCACGCCGCGCGGGAAGACGGGGAACGTGCGCGGGAGAAACGTCTCCTGCACCTGGCGCGCCATGAGCACGTCGGTCTCCATCTCGAGCGTGCGGTGCTGGAGTTCCTCCTCGGCGAGCTTGCGCTCTGTAATGTCGTGGCTGATACCGACGAGGCCGACGGTGCGCTGTTGGACGTCGCGGAGCGGCACCTTGGTGGTAAGCGACCAGTGCAATTGGCCGCCGGCGCCGAAATCGGATTTCTCCTGGTTGAGGATGGCGCGGCCGGAGGAGAGGACCTTGCGATCGTCGGCGAGCGCCTGTTCGCCGCGTTCGTTGGGAAAGAAATCGAGCGTGGTGCGACCGGTCGCCTGATCCTGGGACTCCACGCTGAGCATAGCGAGGTGCGCGACGTTGTTGAGGAGGTAGCGGGAATCGAGGTCCTTTACGTAGATGCGCGCGGGGAGGTGATCGATGATCGTGCGGAGGAGGTTGCGTTCCTCGAGGAGCTTTTCCTCGGCGCGTTTGGCGGCGGTGGCGTCGCGCGTGAGACCGAAGGTGCCGATGATCCGGCCGGTGGCGTCGCGCCAGGCCATCTTGGTGGCGGAGCCCCAGGCGATGCTGCCGTCCTTGAGCGTGAGTTTCTCGACCTTCGCGATCATCGGCACGCCGGTGCGGATGATTTCCTGTTCCTGGGCGAGCGCGACGTCGGCGTGGACGGCGGCGAAGAGGTCGTGGTCGGTTTTACCGATGACGGATTCGGGGGAATCGATCCCATGCCAGGCGGCGTAAGCGGCGTTGACGCGGACGAACCGACTCTGGAGATCCTTGAAGTAGATCCGGTCTGGAATCGTATCCATCAACACCCGCAGGATCGACGAGTCGAGGGCCGCGCCGGTGGGGAGGGCGGGCGGGAGGGGACTCGCGGAGTCGGAGGAGGCAGACGCGTCGTGGAGCACGGTGAAGGGCTGCGTGCGAGTCAGGAGACGCGCCGCAGGAGGAACGCGGTCGATGAAAGCGAGCGCGGCGGGTTTAGCAATGCTCGGTGTGGGTGGGCGGGGTTTCGCGCCAACGCGGCGAGGGCGCCGCGGCTCCCGTCGCGGCGAACGCGTGCACGCCCGCTGCTCACGCAGCGAGCCACACCGGAGGCGTCAGATCGCCTGCAAGTTTACCCGCCTGCGGAAGGCAGGCTCCGGCCTCCCGGCTAATCCGCTCAGTTGTTGAAGCGGAAGAGCGCGACGTCGCCGTCGGCAAACACGTATTCCTTGCCCTCGAGGCGATACTTTCCGGCTTCGCGCGCGGCCGCGACGCTGCCGAGTTTGGTGAGATCGTCATAGGAGACGACCTCGGCCTTGATGAACCCTTTCTCGAAGTCGGTGTGGATGACGCCGGCGGCCTGCGGGGCTTTCCAACCCTTCTTGATCGTCCAGGCGCGCACCTCTTTTTCGCCCGCGGTGAAATACGTCTGCAGACCGAGGAGCGTGTAAGTGCCCTTGATGAGCGAGGAGACGCCGGAGTCGTCGACACCGAGATCCTTCAGAAACGCCTTCGCGTCCTCGGGCGGGAGATCGATGAGCTCGGCCTCGATCTTGGCGCTGATCGGCACGTAAGCGGCGTCGTGGTGGGTGCGGACGTAGTCGGCGACCTTCTGGACGAACGGATTTTGCTCGGCGGTGGCGAGGTCGCCCTCGGCGACATTGCAGGCGAAGAGAACGGGCTTCGCGGTGAGCAGTTGGAAGAGTTTCATCGCCGCCTTCTCGTCGTCGGTGGCGGCGAGGGTGTTGGCGGTTTTGCCGGAGTTGAGATGCGGCTCGAGTTTCTGGAGGAGGGCGAGTTCGGCGGCCGCTTCCTTGTCGCCGGCTTTCG
>JAEYYL010000193.1 GCA_023430825.1 Verrucomicrobiota bacterium
ACGTTGAGGGCCGGCAGGCACGGAGGCCTGCCGCGACACGAACATGTTTAGTTACCTCGCAGACTATCAGGACTACTTCGGACCGCTGCGGTTGCTGCGGTATATCACCGTGCGCACGCTGCTGGCGGCGGTGACGGCGCTGATCATCGGGTTCGTGATCGCGCCGCGGCTGATCGCGAAGTTCCGCGAGTTGAAGTTCGGGCACGGCTACATCGACGACCGCACGGGGGCGCTGGGCGCGACCTACTTCGACAAGAAGCACACGCCGACGATGGGCGGGCTGATCATCTTTCTTTCGGTGTTCCTCAGCTCCGTGCTGTGGGCGGCGCCGAACGTGTGGGTCTTCGTGAGCCTGTTCGTTTACGCGGCGCTGACGGTGCCGGGCTGGCGCGACGACTACATGAAGGTGGTGCGCAAGAACCGCGACGGGATTTCGTCGTGGGAGAAAATCGCGTGGCAGTCGGCGGCGACGGTGGCGGCGCTGGGCATCCTGCTGTGGCATCCGGCGAGCGCGGAGAAGATTCGCGAGCTGTGGGTGCCGTTCGTGAAGAGCGCGGTGATCGCGCACATGCCGTGGTGGCTGCTGCTGGGTTTGATCTACCTGTGGATCGTCGGATTCAGCAATGCGATCAACCTGACCGACGGGCTCGATGGGCTGGCGGTCGGTTGCACGATCTCGGTGGCGCTGGTGTTCGGCATCATGGCGTATGCGGCGGGCAACATCATTCTTTCGCAGTATCTGCTGATGAGCTTCGTGCCCGGGACGGGCGAGCTGACGGTGATTTGCGGCGCGCTGATCGGGGGGTGCATGGCGTTTCTCTGGTATAACTCGCATCCGGCGGAGGTGTTCATGGGCGACACGGGCTCGCTCGCGCTGGGCGGGTTGATCGGTGTCATGGCTTTCATGATACACCAGCCGTTCACGCTGGTGATCGTCGGCGGCGTGTTCGTGGCGGAGTTGTTGTCCGTGGTGATGCAGGTCGGCTGGTTCAAATACACGCGGCGCCGGTTCGGCGAGGGGCGGCGGGTTTTCCTGATGGCGCCGCTGCACCATCATTTTCAGAAAAAGGGCTGGCCGGAGACGAAGGTGGTGCTGCGTTTCTGGGTGTTGTCGCTCGGGTGTGCGCTGGCGGGGCTGGCGACGTTGAAGCTGCGGTGACGATGAAACACCACGCTCATGTTTACCGTGATTCACCGACCGCTCGGCGAGCGGTCCCTACCGGCGCGTCGGCGCCATCGGACGAATGAGGAGTAAACACACCGTGACGGTGCCCGATTCGCTGCGACTGCCGCTGACGCGGCCGGTGGCGATTTTTGGTGCCGGGGTGAGTGGAATCGGCGTGACGGCGCTGCTGGCGACGATCGGGGCGGAGAGCGTGATTTACGATGTGAAGGGCACGCCGTTCTCGGCGAAAGCGGCGCAGGCGCACCGGCTCGTGGTGTTTTCGCCGGGTTTCGCGCCGGAGCATCCGTGGCTGGCCCTGGCGCGGGCGGCGGGGTGCGAGTGTCTGGGCGAGTTGGATTTCGCGGCGGGATTCTGGCGCGGAGCGGTCGTGGCGGTGACCGGGACGAACGGGAAGACGACGCTGACGGAGTTTTTGACGCATGCGTTGCGGACGATAGGTCGCGACGCGCACGCGACGGGCAACGTGGGCCACGCGTTTGCGCGGCTCGTGGCGGAGACCGAAGGCGGGGCGAAGGAGACGATCGCGGTGTGCGAGGTGAGTTCGTTTCAGGCAGAGACGCTCACGCGGTTTCGGGCGGACGCGACGTTGTGGACGAATTTCGCGGAGGATCATCTCGAACGGCATCCGGGGCTGGAGAGTTATTTCAGCGCGAAGTGGAAGCTGGTGGCGCAGACGAAGCCGGGGGCGGTGTTCGCGGGGACGTCGGTGCAGCGCTACGCGGCGAAGTTCGGCCGGCCGCTGCCGGCGGTGGCGGGGGTGGAGACGGAAGGGCTGGCGGCGGACGAGCGGCTGGGCGGCACGGTGTTTGCGGAGTATCCGCAGCGGGAGAACTTCGCGCTGGCGGCGGCGTGGTGGCGGGCGGCGGGGCTGCCGGGGGAAGCGTTGTTTGCGGCGGCGAGGAGTTTTGCGCTCGGGCCGCACCGGCTGGCGTGCGTGGGCGAGCGGGAAGGCGTGATGTTTTGGAACGATTCGAAGGCGACGAATTTTCACGCGGTCGAGGCGGCGCTCGCGCGATTCGCGGCACCGGTGGTGTTGATCGCGGGGGGCAAGGCGAAGGGCGGAGATCTCGCCGGTTTCGTGCATCGGATCGCGGCGCGGGTGAAGCATGCGGTGCTGATCGGCGAGACGAGCGCGGAGCTGGCGTTTCATTGCGCGACGTTTCGGGTGGCGCACACGAGTTGTGCGACCCTCGCGGAAGCGGTGCGGCGCGCGGCGGAACTGGCGGGCGGCGGCGGCAACGTGCTGCTCAGTCCGGGGTTTGCCAGCTTCGACATGTTTCGCGGCTACGCCGATCGCGGCGAGCAGTTCGAACAGATCGTCCGCGACCTCGGTGCCGCGGCCAATTTTAGATAGCATTCGCACCTCCAACGTCCCAACTATTCCTCCCATGAAAATCCTCAGAATCTTCGGCGTCGTCGTGGGCGTCCACGTGTTTGCCTTGATGCTGATTTTTGCGAATCCCGGCTGCAGTTCCACGAACAAGCCGCCGGCTTCGGCCAGCGAATCCAATGCGGGCACCGACGGCGATGCGTCGTCGGTCAACGGGTCCGATGCGACCGCGCTCGAGCCCTCGCCCGTGAGCGCTGCACCGACCTACGGAGCCACGTCCAACGAGCCGGCGGGCGTGCGATTTTCGCCGACGCGGCCGGGCACCCCGGCGGCGGGCGCGCTCGAGGCGCAGCCGGTCGCGGATGTGACGCCGGCGACGACTTACACGGTGGTGCCGGGCGACAGCTTGTGGACGATCGCGCGGCGCAATCGCATCACGGTCGCGGAGCTCGCGGCGGCGAACAACATCCGGCAGAATGCGGTGGTGCAGATCGGCCAGCGGCTGATCATTCCGGCGAAGGCGGTGGCGGGCTCGAGCATGAGCGTGACGGATCCCGCGGCGACGCGGGCGACGAGTCCGGCGCCGACGCCGGCGCGCGCGCCGCGCGAGACGGTGAAACACGTGGTGCGTTCGGGTGAGACGCTCGGCGGCATCGCGCGGAAGTATCAGGTGAAAGTCGGCGAGATCGCGACGGCGAACAATATTGCGGATCCGGCGAAGATCCGGCCGGGCATGGAGCTGACGATTCCCGGCTGGCAGGCGCCGGCGGCGCGCAATGCGGCGGCCACGCCAGCGGCGGCGACGCCGTCGGCGCC
>JAEYYL010000396.1 GCA_023430825.1 Verrucomicrobiota bacterium
TGCTCGAGCAGCGCGATCTCCTCGGCCGTCGCCGGCTGCTTCTTCACGAACGACATCCCGCTGTCCTCGTCGCGGCCGAAAAACTCGGGCGCGACGACGCGGCATTGGTCGCAGTCGATGCAGGTCGCATCGACATAGAACGGTCCGGGAATGTTGGTGGCGAGACGTTCGGCAAAGGTGGCCATGGGATCAGCGAGTTGAGGCCGTCATCCTACCCGGCGTCGGAAACCACGTCGCAGCGGATTTTGAACACCCTTCCGCATTTCTTGCGCAGCCGCCTGCACTCCGAGGGTAGGAGCCTGCTTGCAGGCGATATGACGCGTCGTCCGCCTTCGACGCGCGCCATCGCCTGCAAGCAGGCTCCTACCCACGAACCCACCACGCGTCCCCTTCAATTCGCCCTCAGCGCCTCCACCGGCTCCACCCGCGCCGCGCGCACCGACGGCAGAAAACACGCGATCATCGCCACACCCGCCAGCACCGCCGCCGTCCCCGCCAGCACCAGCGCATTGCCCGGCGTCACGTCGAACAGCAGACTCTTCATCGCCCGCCCCGCCCACCACGCTCCGACCAAACCCAGCGGCAGCGCGATCGCCAGCAACCGCCCGCCGAGCCCGAGAAACTGCCGCAGGATCTGCTCCGGCAGCGCACCGAGCGCCATCCGCACGCCGATCTCGCGCTGCCGCTGCGCCACCGTGTAGGCCAGCACGCCGTAGATGCCCACCGCCGCCAGCACCAGCGCCACCGCCGCGAAAATCCCCGCCAGCAGCAACGGCACGCGCCGCCCGGCCACGCTCTCCTCCACGCGCGCCGTCATCGTTCTCAACTCGTCCACCGCCAGCTCCGGATCGACCCGCAACACCGCCGCCCTCAAACTCGCCGCCGCCAGCTCCGGCGCCTGCTCCGTGCGCACCGCCACCGTGAACGACAGCCCCGCGTAATCGACATACGGGAAATACACCGCGCCATTCCCGCGCCGATCCGCGAGATCGTTCTGCTTCACCGCGCCTACCACGCCCACGATCGTGAACAGCCGCCGGTCCTTCGCATCCGGCGGCGAGTTCGACAACCGGTGCCCGACCGCGCTCTCGCCCGGCCAATAACGTTTCGCCACATCCTCGTCGACGACGCACACTTTCGTCTCCGACCGCGAATCCTCGAGCGTGAGATAACGCCCTTCGCGCAACGGCACGCCCATCGTCTCGAAATAGTCCGCCGCGACCCCGCTCGTGAAATGCGCGCGCAGCGACTCGCCCGCCGGCGGCTGATACCCTTCGATCCAGATCGCATTATTGCTGTTGTCACCCGTGAACGGCGCGCTCGTGCCGATGCCGACCGCCTTCACGCCCGGCACCGCTCGCAGCTCCGTCGTGACTTTCTCGACGAACGCGAGCCGCGGCTTCTCGTTTTGATAATTCGACCAGGGCAGCGCGATCGAACCTGCGAGAACATTCTCCGGCCGGAATCCCGGATCGACCGACAACACGCGCGCAAACGTCAGTCCCAGCAGCCCCGTCGCCGCCACCAGCACGAACGCCAGCGCGATCTGCGCGACGATCAACGCATGCCGCACGCGATGCACCGCGCGCGTGGTCGTGCCGCCGCGCGACTCGACCGACAGCGCCGCGGTGAGACTGCCGTGCAGCGTGTGCCAAATGACCGGCACCGCGAGCACCAGCCCGAGCACGATCGCCGCACCCAGCGCCGTGGCGCACACCGTGAAATCCACGCCCGCGTCGATCCGCACCGGCAGTTGCTCCGCCGCCAGCAGATTGATGCCGCGGCAGGCGGCCGCGCCGAGCGCGAGCCCGAGCAGGGCGCCACCCACCGAGAGCAAAAGCGTTTCCGTCACCAGCGTGCGCGCGAGCTGCGTCCAACTCGCGCCGAGCGCCTGCCGCACGCAATACTCCTTCGCCCGCGCGGTCGCCCGGACGAGCAGCAGGTTCGCGAGGTTCACCATCCCGATCAGCAGCAGAAACAGCACGCCCGCCTGCAGCAGCAGCAGCACCGGACGCAACTGGGAAACATAGTCGGCGCCGAGATCGTAAACCGTCGTCGAAAATCCCGCGTCCGCGACGAGCTTCGCGAACGGGTCTTCGGCCGCCACGCGCACGTTCAGCGCGTCGACCTGCGACTGTGCATTCGCGACCGACGCGCCGGGCTTCAACCGTGCGATCATCGCCATGTTGTTCGAGTGACGGTTGTCGTTCTTGCGATCGTCGTCGCTGAAGCACAGCGGCGTCCACAGTCGCGAGCGCTGCGAAAGAAATCGAAAGTCTGCCGGCATCACGCCGACGATCGTGTGCAGGTTCGTGTTGATCCGGATTTTCTTTCCGACGATCTCGGGATCGGCGCCGAACCGCTGCCGCCATAGCGCGTCGCTGAGGATCGCCACCTCATGTTTGCCATAAAACCCTTCCTCGTCGGTAAACGTGCGCCCCATCGCCGCGCTCACGCCGAGGACGCGAAAAAACGACGGCGTCGCCGACAGCGATTCCACCCGCTCCGGGGACCCCGCCTCGCCGATCGTCAGGCTCGCCGGCCGCCACGCCGCGCTCTCCGCGAACGCGTCGATCTGCTCCTTCCGCTCGAGATAGTGCGGCACCGAGGAGCCGGCGCGCTCGACGCCGGCCTTCGGATACGCGTTTGCCACCAGCACCAGCTGGTGCGGATCGCGAAACGGCAGCGGCTGCAACAGCACGCCGTTTACCACGGCGAAAATCGCGACATTTGCCGCGAGGCACAGCGCCACGATGGCGAGCGCGGCGAACGTGAAATTCTTATCCCGGGAGAGACCGCGCGCCGAAAGCCGCACTTCGCGCCAAAGAGAGTCGAGCAAGCTCATGCGCTCCCAGAACTCACGACCCGCCGAAAAGTTTCAGCGGTTTCAATTTCGGCGAGTGGCAGCTCACCCCACCCGCGTTGACGCGACGCGCGAAAACCGCTGCCGTCGTCGCATGCCACCCCGCGCTTGTCTCCTCGCGTTTGCGTTGTGCGGCGTGCTCACGGCCTTCGCCCAAAGCACCGCCTCGATCCCCGCCCGTCATCCCTTTCAAGACCCCGATCTCCCCACCGAACAGCGCATCGACGACCTCGTCGGCCGGATGACGCTCGAGGAGAAGATCGATTGCCTGGCGACCAGCGCCAGCGTGCCGCGCCTCGGCGTGAAGGGCTCGCGCCACATCGAAGGCTACCACGGCGTCGCGCAGGGTGGACCGAGCAACTGGGGCCGTCGTAATCCGACCCCGACCACGCAATTTCCCCAGGCCTACGGACTCGGCTCGACGTGGGACCCCGCACTCGTCCGCCAGGCCGCCGCGCAGCAGGCCGAGGAGGCGCGCTACCTGTATCAGAGCCCCAAATACGACCGCTCCGGCATCATCGTGCGCGCGCCGAATGCCGACCTCGCGCGCGACCCGCGCTGGGGCCGCACCGAGGAGGTTTACGGCGAGGACGCGTTTCATGTCGGCACCCTCGCCGTGGCCTTCACCCGCGGCCTGCAGGGCGACGACCCGCGCTACCTCAAGACCGCCGCGCTCTTGAAGCATTTCCTCGCCAACAGCAACGAGGACACCCGCGAATTCTCCTCGTCGAACTTCGGCGAACGGCTCTGGCGCGAATACTATGCCAAGCCTTTCGAAATGGCCGTCGTGCAGGGCCGCGCCCCCGCGATGATGGCCGCCTACAACGCCGTCAACGGCACGCCCGCGCACGTTCACCCGATGCTGCGCGACATCGTGATGCGCGAATGGGGCCTCGACGGCATCCTCTGCACCGATGGCGGCGGCCTGCGCCTCCTCGTCGACCAGCACAAGGCCTTTCCCGATCTCGCCACCGCCGCCGCCGCCTGCATCAAGGCCGGCATCAATCACTTTCTCGACCGCCACAAGGCGCCCGTCACCGAAGCGATCGAACGCGGTTTGATCGCCGAAGCGGACCTCGACGCCGCGCTGCGCGGACTCTTCCGCGTCTCGATTCACCTCGGTCTGCTCGATCCGCCGGAGCGCGTGCCGTATTCACAAATTGGACTCACCGACGGGCCCGAACCGTGGAACCGCCCGGAAACGCGCGAACTCGTCCGGCACGTCACGCAAAAATCGATCGTCCTGCTCAAAAACTCCGCCGGCTTGTTGCCGCTCGATCGCGCGAAAACGAAGCGGCTCGCCGTCGTCGGCGAACTCGTGAACACCGTGCTGCCCGACTGGTATGGCGGCACCGCACCCTACACCGTGTCGCCGGTCGCCGGCCTCGAGCAGGTCGCCGGCGAAGGCATGAGCGTCGCGTGGATGTCCAATTTCACCGACGCCGCCGTTGAACTCACGCGCGGTCGCGACGCCGCGATCGTGGTCGTCGGCAACGATCCGATCGGCGCCGGCAGTTGGGCCGTTGTCCGCTCCCCGAGCGAGGGCAAGGAGGCCGTCGACCGCAAAGACATCGTGCTGCAACCCGAGCAGGAGGACTTCATCCGCCGCGTCTATGCCGCGAACCCGAACACGATCGTCGTGCTCCTCTCGAATTTTCCCTACGCGCTGCCTTGGGCCGCCGATCACGCGACGACGATTCTCCACCTCACGCACGCCAGCCAGGAGCTCGGTCACGCCCTCGCCGACGTGCTCTTCGGCGACGTCAATCCCGGCGGCAAACTCGCCCAGACCTGGCCCCGATCCGTCGCCCAACTCCCGCCCCTGATGGACTACGATCTCAAACACGGGCACACCTACCAGTATTTCGCCGGCGAACCGCAGTATCCGTTCGGCCACGGGTTGAGCTACACGACCTTCGCCTTTGCGAATCTCCGCACGAATGCCCCCACCCTCCGGGCCGCCGACACGCTCGAAGCGACCGTCGATGTGACCAACACCGGCACGCGCGCCGGCGACGAAGTCGTGCAGCTCTACGCGCGTTTCCCGGACTCGCAGGTCGAGCGTCCGCGTAAACAACTGCGCGGCTTCCAGCGCGTCACGCTCGGCGCCGGCGAAACGAAGGCGATCACGCTCTCACTCCCCGTCGCCGACCTCGCCTACTGGTCGCCACCGCAGCAGACGTGGGTCGTCGAGCCCGGCCGCGTCGAACTCCTCGTCGGCAACTCATCCGCCGACGCCGCGCTCACGCAGCGCACGACCATATCGGTCGCGCGGTAGAAGCGGTTGGGCACTTCGGAGTGGCGGACGTCAGCAGTAGCGCGGTCAACCTGACCGCGTCTCTGCTTCAAGACACGGTCAGGTTGACCGTGCTACCCACCGGGCTCCGACGTAAGCGGTCGTGCCGACCGCCAGGCGAGGGAGCCTGCTTGCAGGCGGTGGATCGAGGCGAACACCGGCGCCGCACCGCACTCTTTACGGCCCCACCACGATCGTCGCGGTGACATCCTGTCCGTTCCGATCGTAGGCCGCCGCATTCGCCTGCACCGGCTGCGCAACGCCATGGGAGTTTGCGCCCGCGCGCATCTCGATGAGCGCGGTATCGCCCACCGCGACAGCCCGACCGTTGGGTTGCAGCATGTCTCCTCCCGTGATTCCGATTCGGCCCGAGGCCGTCGAGCCCGTCACCAGCACCGGTCGCGCCTCGTCCTCGGCCGCGATGTTGTGGACGTAAACCGGACCGGCGAACGCCACGCCCGGGGCTGAGATTCCCGTCAATCCGTTCACCGCAAAGAAGGACGCATTCGCGCAACGAAGTCCTCCAAACGTGCCGCTATCGCTCTGAATGCTGATCAACGCC
The DNA here is from genome assembly GCA_023430825.1 of Verrucomicrobiota bacterium. Classification (GTDB taxonomy): domain Bacteria; phylum Verrucomicrobiota; class Verrucomicrobiia; order Opitutales; family Opitutaceae; genus Opitutus. Next base: position 5,722 of record JAEYYL010000396.1, read on the forward strand.
AGGTCTGCCACCCCGTCGTAATCTCCCGCCTCGCGCCCCGCGAACAGCAGGCTTCCGTTGTTCTCCGGCAGATTCGTCTCGGTCGGACCGACAAGAAAATCATACGCCCCGGTCGGATCGAACGCCGTAGCACGGCCCACCGTAAACACCGACAAATTCGTGGTCTGATCGGCCCCGACCACCGTCACCGTCGCGTGACCTTTCATGTAGTTGACCGCTTGAGTATAGAGCAGCGGCGCAGCGGGACTCGTCGCTCCAGCCAGCGACACGGTCACCGTCCCCGCACCGGAAAACTCCACCTGCACGATGTCGTTGTTGAGATCGATGAACGAGGCGCGCGTGATCTGCCCCGCATCCGCGGTAAACGTCAGCGCCGGTCCCGTGATCAGGATCTGGTCGTAGATTCGGCCGCTCTGGTGCGTAACGTCCGGCGCGATCTCGTATCCGTTTCCTTCCACCTTGGTCGCTATCGCAACCCCCACCACCGCGCCCTCCGACACCCGCGTGCCCCCCGCACCGCTGACCGCCACGCTATAAACCCCCGCATTCGCCGATTGCACATTCGTCAACGCCAGCGTCGCCGCCGTCGCGCCCGCGATGTCCACGCCGTTGCGACGCCATTGATACGTGAGCGACCCCGTCCCGTTCGCCGTCACCGAAAGATTCACGTTCCCGCCCAGCGCGACCACGCCGCCCACCGGCCCGACCGTGATCGTCGGCGCATCGAGCGTCACCGTGAGCGTCGCCCCCGCCGTCGTCAGTTCAAAGTCCTGCGAACGCGTCACGCCGCCGACCATCACCTCCGCGGTGTAGGAGCCGGCGAAACCGCGCGCGGTCGCCACGCCCGACGACGACGCACGCGTCGTCCGATCGGTCCACCAGTCGCCGAGGACCAGTTTCCGATACGCCGCGGCATTCGGTTTCTCGTCCCAGTTTTGTCGATACAACGCCGCGTTCGCGCGCCAGTGCGCGCCCTCCCAGAAACCCCACAGCTGCACGCCCTGCATCTTCGGATGGCTGACCATGAGCGTGATGAAATCGCGCAGGAAATCCGCCTGCAGTTCCTCGTCGTCGGTCGTGTGATCGAACTCCGTGATCCGAAACTTGATATCGGGAAACGCGGCCGCGTAGCGCTCGAGAATCTCCCACATGCGCGAGATGCCCGTCGCCGCGCCGCTGAAATGCCCTTGGAAGCCGATCCCCGTCAGCGGCCCGCCTCCCTCGCGGATGAAGCGGATCGTCTCCTCGTAGGCATCCTGCTTCGCCACGTTCGAACCGCCGCCGGACAGGATCGCGTAGTCGTTGATGTAAAGCTCGGCCGTCGGCAGGTTCGTCCGCGCGCGCTGGAACCATTCCGTCATGCGCTGCCGCCCGAACCGGTCCATGATGTCGCGATTGTCGTAGGGCTCGTTCAACACGTCCCATTCGTTCAGGAACGTCTTCGTCGCCTGCGTGATCTCGTCGATGTGGCTGAGGATCGTCGCAGGAATCGTCGGATCGTCGGCCAGGATTTTCGCGGTGAGCGCCGACGGCATGTTGCGCGTCGAAGGCCACACGAGCACGTGACCGCGCAGCGCCAGCCCCCGATCCTTCGCCCATTGCAGCCCGGCCTGCGCGATCTGCGGGCTGAAGCTACCGCCCCACTCGCCGATCCACGGCTGCCACTTCAAGTCGTTCTCCGGGCTGCCCGCGTTGAACAACTCGAGCAGCTTTTCGCGATACACCGCGTTGTCCGCGTTATTCTGATCGATCAGCCGCGAGGCGACGAACGCCGTGCCGAACTCGAACGCATGCCGCCGCTGCCGCACGCGCACCTGCGCGCCCGCCACCGGCGCGCCCGCGCCGTCCTTCACCGTCACCGTGACGTCGCCCTTGCGATACTGCTCGATCCGCGCCGCCGCCGCCGCCCGCCACGGCGCATCCGCCGCGCGGCCCTCGTATTGGAACGACGTCCGCGGCATCTCCGCCAGCGTGCGAGTCTTTCCATACCAAATCGCCTCGACGCCACCCAACTCGAGCACTTGCGGACGCACCGGCGCGCCGAACCCGAAATTGATGTTGAACGTGCCGCTCGCATAGCTCCCGTTCACGGTGAACGGCACGAAAAACTCGGTCCACTCCCGCCCCGCCGAAACCGTTTCCGACATCGAGCCCACATAGCCCGGCGCCGGGCCTTGCGCATACACCTGCGCCGTAACCTGGCCGGACTCGTCCGAGGTCTCGATCGCCCGCATGAAAAAGTGCAGCAGCACCACGTCGCCGTTCGCGACCGCACGCGTCACGTTCGCTCCGACCGCACTCCGGTAATGTTCGCCCGCCGGCTGCGTCGTCGCGACCCGCGCCGCCTCGGTGAAGCTCTGCCCCGTCACCGCTACGATCGTCCGCGTGGCGATCGGCCCGCTGCCCAGGTCGTTCGCGTAAAAGCCTCCCGTCGTCGCCAGTTCGCTGGCCAGCAGCGCCGTGCCCCCGGACGGAATCGTTTGCGCCCGGGCAACCGGGAGCCCGTTCAGGCCGAAGATCGCGACAGCGAGCGCCAGCCCGCGGAGAAACAGAAACGGCAACGCAGGGGCGGAAACACGAGGGGAAATCATGCGCCCCACCGAAGTGCCGGGTCGCCGTCAAAATGCGAGTCTCATTCCGCACCGGCGGCCACTCGGTCCACGCCGCCCTGGAAACGTCCTTTTCGTCCCCGCCCGTTTGCGTAGGGTCAGCGCATGCCGCACCGCACGTTCAACGTCGAGGAGCTCACCGCCTACCTGCATCTCGCCCCGGGCGACGTGGAGCAACTCATGCGCAACAGCGATCTGCCGCATACCCGCCGTGGCGGGCGCCCGGTGTTTCGCCGCAGCGAGATCGACGCGTGGGCCTCGCACCGGATTCTCAGTCTGCCCGGCGAACGATTGGACGCCTATCACGAAAAATCCGCGCACGGCACCCGCGAAATTTTTCCCGACGGCGCGTTGATTCCGGAGCTCCTGCACCCGGCGTATATCGATCTCGCCCTCCCTTCGCGCACCCGCGCCTCGGTCGTCCGCGACATGGTCGCACTCGCCGAACGCACCGGCCGGCTGCTCGAACCTCGCGAACTCGTTCAAAGCATCGAGGAACGCGAAGCCCTTTGCTCCACCGCCCTGCCCGGCGGCTTCGCCCTGCTCCACGCGCGCCACCACGCCGAGTATCGCTACGAAGGATCGTTCATCGCGCTCGGCCGCACCGTGCAGGCCGTGCCCTACGGCGCGCCCGACGGCCGGGCGACTCAGCTCTTTTTCCTGATCTGCTGTCAGGACGATCGCATTCACCTCCACACGTTGGCGCGGCTTTGCCTGCTGGCGATGAACACGGAAGTGATCGCCCGACTCTTCGACGCGCCCGACGCGGCCGCCGCCTACGATCTCCTGCTCGAAGCCGAACGCACCGTGCTGCCCAAACCCGCCGAAGATCCCCCGACCCGATCCAAACGCCATCGCGGCGAATGACCAGGCCACCCGTTCGGCGATTTTTCTGTCCCTACTTTTTCTGCCTGGTCAGCGCCGCCCGGCGACGATGACCAAGGCAAAAAATGAGAGGAGAAAAATGACCGGTTCCCGCCCGTCACCGCCACTCGTGTCGCGGATAGCGCCGTGAAAGTTCGGCCTTCACCTTCGGATACTGCTCGCGCCAGAAGTTGCTCAGATCGTCCGTCACCTGGATCGGTCGCTGGTTCGGCGCCAGCACCTCGATCTTCACCGGCACGCGCCCGTGCCCGAGCGTGAACTTCCCCTCGATGCCGTAAAGCTCCTGTATCCGTGCACTCAATACCGGCGGCCCTTCCTTCGCATACGTGAGCCGCGACCGCCGGCCGTTGGCCATCGTCAGCCGCTCCGGCAGATAGTCATCGATCACTGCGAGCTGCTCCGCGGTGAGCCAGTCGCGCAACACCGGCATCACGGGCTTGTCCTTGATTCCCCGATACCCGAGTTCGCCGTAACACACCTGCTCGATCAACGTCGCGCGATCCGCGTCCGTAATCGGATTCACCTCCAACTCGGGAAACCACTCCGCCAGCCGGTTCACGCGGATGATCCATTGCTCGACGGCTTCGTCCCACGCCTCGAGCTTCAACCGGCCCGCGACGACCTCCTTCGTGAGCAGCGCCGCCGCCTCGTTCAGCGGCGCCTCGTCGCTGCTCACCTTCGCCTCGAGCACGAGATCGCGAAACCGCCGTTCGCGGCGCGACACGACGCGTCGCGCGGACTCGTCGTAAACCACCCCGCGCACGTCGCGATAATCGTCGGGAAAAATCTCCTTCAACCACCCCTCCTCGATCGCCGTCGCGAGCGAGAGCAACACGCTCACCTCACCGCCCCGCCCGCCGATCTCGCTGATCTCCGCCGCCACGAACAACGTCGATTTCTGGATCGCACTCTCGCGCGCGAGCATCCCGCGGCGCTGGTGCACGAGTTCGCACCGCAGCGTGCCCGCATCCAGCCGTTTCGCGAGCTGGTCGGAGAACCCCGCCAGCACGCACTTGCGCACCGCCGCGCCGTCGACGCGACTCTCGCCCACATCCAGCCCTTCCTTCTTCGCGATCTCGAGAAATTGCTCGAACAACGGCCCCACCTGCCGCGCGCCTTGCGCATGAATGCCCAGCCGGCGGCAGGCATCGAGCGAGTAATTGTTCTGGTCGGCAAACCGCCACGCCCGCATCAGCAGGAAAAAATCGCTCTCGTGTTCTTCGCCGAGCGTGTTCTCGCGCGCGTCCTCCACCTCGCGCGACACGCCGCGCAGCAGAAAATTCCTCCCCTGCGTCAGCGCCGCCATGAGCGCCACCGGCCGCACGCAGCCGCGTTCCTGCGCCGCGAGCAGCATGCGGGCATAGCGCGGATGCACCGGAAACCGCAGCATCTTGCGGCCGATTTCGGTGATGCGTAGGGCGGGTCTCTGACCCGCCCTTTCCGAGGGCCGGTCGGAGACCAGCCCTACCGCCCCCAAATCCGCCAGCAACATCTCCGCCCGCTCGAGCGCCTTCGCCTCCGGTTTTTCCAGCCACGGGAAACTCGCGATGTCGTCAATGCCGCTCGCCTTCAACGTCAGCACCACTTCCGACAAATCGAGCCTCCGGATCTCCGGCAGTTCCTGCAACGCCCGTTGGCCGTGTTCGCGTTCCGTCCACAAACGCACGCACACGCCCGGCGCGGTGCGCCCCGCCCGGCCCGCGCGCTGATCCGCGCTCGCCGCGGAAATCTTCTCGATCAGCAGTGTGTTGATGCCGCGGTGCGGATCGAAGCGCGCGATGCGCGCCAGCCCGCCGTCGATCACCGCCGTCACGCCGTCGATCGTGAGCGACGTTTCCGCGACGTTCGTCGATACGATGATCTTGCGCCGCTCGTAGCGTTCCACCGCCCGGTCCTGCTGCTCGGGCGGCAGTTCGCCGTGCAGCGGGAAACACACGAAGTCGCGCAGCGCGCGCGAACCCTGGATCGCCTGCACCGTGCGATTGATCTCATACGCGCCCGGCATGAACACCAGCATGTCACCGCTCACTTCCTCGGCGATCCGCTCGCACTCGCGCGCTGCCACGTCCCACACCGGCTCGCTGTCGAAGTTCACCGTTTTCGGCAGATACTCGATCCGCACCGGAAAACTGCGGCCTTGCGACACCAGCACGTCGCACGGCGCGAGATATTCCTTCAACACGCCGGCATCGAGCGTCGCCGACATCACGACGATCTTCAGGTCCGGCCGGATCGTCTGCTGAATCTGGATCGCGCGAGCGAGCGAGATATCGCCGTAGAGATGCCGCTCGTGAAACTCGTCGAACACGACCGCCGTCACGCCGCGCAGCGACGCATCGAACGACATCTGGCGCAGCAGAATTCCCTCGGTTACAAAACGGATGCGTGTTCGCGCGCTCACGCGCGATTCGAGGCGTATTTGATAACCGACTACATCGCCGAGCACCGAGCCGGCCTCTTCCGCCACGCGCTTCGCGAGCATGCGTGCGGCGAGCCGGCGCGGCTGCAGGACGACGACCTCGCCTTTCTCGCCGAGGAGTCCGTGCGCGAGCAGCATCTGCGGAATCTGCGTGGATTTGCCCGAGCCGGTCGGCGCCTGAACGATCAGCCGGCCGGCCGCGCGCAGGGAGGCGACGACGGCGTGTTCGAGTTCGTAGATCGGAAGTTCTTTCGGGGCGGGCATGAGCGGCCGGCAAAGCTCCAAGCTCCAACCTCCAAGCTCCAGAGAATTTTCAAACGCCAAACATCCTTCATTTGGCCTCC
>JAEYYL010000001.1 GCA_023430825.1 Verrucomicrobiota bacterium
TGATCGGCTCGAACATCCCGGCATCGGTCAACACGCCGAAAAACAAGATCGCGAAGATGAACATCACCGCGATCGGCGCGATCCGCTGCAGGCCCGCCACCGCGAACGTCGCCGTCTCCAGTCCGAAGCCCGCGAGCAACGCGCCGACAATCGGCACGACGAGCAACGCCGTCATCGCGGTCGTGCGTTTCCCCAGAATCAGGGCGAGCACGACGAGAACGATGCCAGTGCCGATGAGTGCCATGATCAAAGACGAACTTCGAACGGAGGGAGCACAGAGAACACCGAGCTCCGACACGGAGTGCACGGAGCAAAGCCCTTGCGCCAATCCGCGCCGCCATCGTCTTGAGCACTCGTCTGCATGAAAGACGTCCGAACACCTTGAGGCCTCCCCGTCCTCCGTGTCCGCGCTCCGTGCCCTCTGTGAAATCGTCCCCGGTCGATTCGGACATGATTTCCCCGCGTCAAGTGCAGCCCTGGCTCAGCATTTTTCAGCCGTTCGATCATTCGTGTGCCTTCGTGTCCATTCGTGGTTCAAACCGATGAGTCCGCTCGGCCGCGCTCACTTCGCTTCGAAATCCAGGTAGTAATCGAAGAACGGCAGCATCTGCTGCGGGATGCGGCCTTCGGGCGTGTAGATGTCGCTCACGTGCGTGCCGATGTATTCCTCGGCGAAGTGCGGCACGCCCGCGTTCTCCAGCCGCTGGCTGAACATCGCGCACTGGATCGTGAAGCGCTCGCCGGCGTTGCGCCCCCAGTCGAGCTTGATCGCGCGCAGCTTCATCAGGTTCTCGCGATAATCGTCGATCATGTAGAGCGGCATGTTCGCCTGCCACTTCCGCAACGCGGCCTCGTTCACCTGGAGTTTGCCGCTCGAAAAATCGAACGGCAGATCCGTGTAGAACGGTGGCTTGTCCGGATTCGGCGACCACGATCGCCCGAACGCCACCATGACTTTTCCGAAATACGTTTTCCCGAGTTCCTCCATGCTCGTAAGCCCGGAGAGTTCGCGGAAGGTCGCGCTGTTCGGACCATACTCGCGCACGATCGCGAGCGCCCCCGGACTGAGCGCGTAAACCGTGCTGAAAACATCCGGGTGCTTCATCGCGAGCAGGAACGCACCATAGCCACCCATGCTGTGCCCGGTGATCCCGCGGCTGCCCGCCGCCGCGATGGTGCGGTAGCGACGATCCACATGCGCGACGACATCCTGCACCGTGAAATCCTCCCAGTTTCCGAACACGCCCGAGTTGCTGTAGAAGCTGCCATCGTAGGTCGTCTTCTGGTTCGAGATCGCCAGGATGAACGGTCGAACCCGCTTCGTCGCGATCGCCCGGTCGAGCAACGCCGCCATCGGCGCGAGCATCGTATGATCGCCCGTGAATCCGTGCAGGAAATGAATCACCGGATAACGCTGCCCGCTGTCCGCGTATCCTGGTGGCAGATACACCGCGATCTCGCGATCGGCGCTTTCGCCCATCGCGTTCTCGAGATGCGCCGAATGGATCGTCTCCGTGACCACCGTGCCCCGTGGAAAATCGTCCGCCGCGCGCATGAGCCCGCCGCCGCCGAGAAGAAGGAGAAGAAGCGTCGTGAAAAGTTTTCGCATGAGGAGGTGAAGTTAAGTCGGATAGATCACACCCAGTTCAATCGAGCGTTGGGACACAGAGGACACGGAGCGCCGACCCAGAGGAAGCAGGAGGCCAAAAGGTGTTGGGACGTCGTTCTTGCAGACGGATGCTCACGACGATGAGGGCTCGGATTGGCATCAAGGATTCCTCTCGGTGCACTCTGGGTCGGAGCTCGGTGTTCTCTGTGTCCCACCGTTTGATGCGTCGAGGGGTGATTGATGCAGGTTAAGTCGCGGTCAGAGATCGGATTTCGGCGCACCCGCGCCGCCGTTGGTCGCCGCGAGGATGCCCTGCAGCGTTTCCTCGGTGAACGCGCCCTGCGAGAGCATCACCAGTTTCTCCAACGGAATCTCGCGGATGAACATGAGCATCGTGTCGCGCCCCTTCTTCGCCGCGGCGTAATCCGCCGGACTCATCGCCGCCTCGTCGAGCGGCGGCTGCGAGCCGAGCATGTTCGCGATGAACTGGTCGTAGATCGCCTTGCCCTTCGGATGACGCTCGACCTCCCCGAAGTTCGACAGCCGCGTGATGATCGGCGGCGGCGGCGGACCGCCGTCGACCTGCACCGTCGCGACCAGCGGAAGATGCCGCGACGAATTCCCCACACTCACCGTGTAGCCGCCGCTGCGCACGAACCACGCCTCCGGCACCGGATCGTATTGCTCGAACGCATCGCGATCGAGCCGCAGCGAAACCTGCCGCGATTCCCCGGGTTGGAGAAACACCTTCGCAAACGCCTTGAGCTCGCGCGGCGCCCGTGGCGCGGCGGGTGCGACTTCGCCCACATACGCCTGCACCACCTCCGCGCCCGCCCGATCGCCGGTGTTGGTCACCGTCACCCGCAGGTCCACGCCCGCGTCGACGTCGAACGTGTTCGACGCGACCTTGAGATCGGAGAGCGCAAACGTCGTGTAGCTGAGCCCGTGGCCAAACGGGAACTGCGGCTCGATCCGCTTCGCATCGTAGTGCCGGTAACCGATGAAAACGCCTTCGCCGTAAAGCACGCGCAGATCGCGTCCGGGGAAATTCGGATACGCGGGCGCATCCTCCGCGCGCCCCGGAAACGTCTCCGCCAGCTTGCCCGACGGATTCACCGCGCCCGTCAGCACGTCCGCAATCGCGCCGCCACCCGCCTGCCCGCCGAGATACGCTTCGAGCACCGCGCCGACGCGATCGAGCCACGGCAGCAGCACGGGCGAACCGTTCATCAGCACGACCGTCGTGCGCGGGGCGACCGCCGCCACCGCTTCGACGAGCCGGTTGTGCCCTTCCGGCAGCGCGAGGTCCTTGCGATCGAAGCCCTCCGATTCGTAGCTGTCGGGCAAACCGACAAAGACGATCGCATGATCCGCCGCATGCGCCGCCGCCACCGCCTCGGCGAGCAATTCCGGCGTCGTCAGTCCTTCCCGATCGTAACCCTTCGCGAACACGAGCCCATCGGCCCAGCCGTCCAGCGCGCGCAACGCATCGTGCGCGTTGTCGAGCCGCGTCGGGTTGACCTGCGAACTGCCCGCTCCCTGGTAGCGCGGCACCTGCGCGAACTCGCCGATCACCGCGAGGCGCGCGTCGCGCTTCCGCACCAGCGGCAGCGTCGCGCCGTCATTCTTGAGCAGCACCATGCCCTCCCCCGCCACCTGCCGCGCCAGCGCGTGATGCGCCGCGGCATCAAACGTAGTGCCGGCCCGGATACCCGCGTGCGCCCGCAGCGTCACCGTCAGCATCTCCGTCACGAGTTCGTCGAGGACCGCGATGTCGAGTTCGCCGGACTGCACCGCGGCAACGATCTTGCGGTCGTTGAAGCCGCCCGAGCTCGGCATTTCCAAATTGAGCCCCGCGCGCACGCCCGCGACGCGGTTGTCCACCGCGCCCCAGTCCGACACCACGATGCCGTCGAAACCCCAGTCGTCGCGTAGGATGTCGGTGAGCAGCAGCCGGTTTTCCGACGCGTAAACGCCGTTAATCTTGTTGTAGGCGCACATGATCGTCCACGGCTGCGCGCGCCGCACCGCCACCTCGAAGGAGCGCAGATAAATCTCGTGCAGCGCCTGCGCGCCCACGATCGAGTCGCCGATCATGCGCTCCCATTCCTGGTTGTTCGCCGCGAAATGCTTCAGCGACGTGCCGACGCCCTGGCTCTGCACGCCATTGATCCACGCCGCGGCCATCGTGCCCGACAGCAACGGATCTTCCGAATAATACTCGAAGTTGCGCCCGCCGAGCGGCGAACGTTTCAGATTCGCGCCGGGGCCGAGCAGGATCTGCACGCCGTGCGTCTGCGACTCGCGGCCGAGCGCTTCGCCGACGCGGGTGAGCAAGTCGACATTCCACGTCGCCGCGAGCGCCGGCGCCGTCGGGAAACACGTCGCCGGCAGGCTCGCGTTGAGTCCCTGCAGGCCCGCGCCGGAATTGGCCATGCGCACACCGTGCGGGCCATCCGTGAGCGTGATCGCCGGGATGCCGAGCCGTTCGACGGCCTTGGTGGTCCACATCGTGCCGCCGGAGCACAGGCCGGCCTTTTCCTCGAGGGTGAGTTGCGAGACCAGGCTTTCGGCCCGGGCGCGGAAATTGCCGTCGTCGGCGCGCGCGACGGTCGACAGCGCGGAGCAGACCACCAGCAGAGGAAGGATCGGTTTCATGGGGTGATTGGACGGCGCCGCCGGACGCCGCGGCGCTCGGAGCCCCGCGGCGCAACCGGCCAACGCAAGGTTGGGGTTGAGCGCGTCGATCTTAGCGCGCGCCTCCACCACCGGCCATAGGACCTTTGTCTCAAAACACCGCGACCCGCTCCGGCCGCCGCGCGAACGCGTTCAACCCGGCCCGATAAGGCGAGACCCACCCCACATAGCCGGTTGCAGGAGCCTGCTCGCCGGCGATTTCGATTCCGTGTGGCTCGCTGCGTGAGCAGCGGGATGGCCCGTCGAACGCAGCCGATGCGCGCAATCCCCGGCACGTTTACCCGCCTTAGGAGTCTGTCGGACTTAGAAAATGAAGGCCATCTGGCATCGATTATTCGCGATAAAAAGGTCCCGTGAGATCGAATATGCATCTATAAACGCCTTTGTGCGCCTAAGTCCGACAGACTCTTAGGCGGGCTGAACGTAGGTGGGCGGTCGATGCGGAGTCAGCGTATTCAGCGATTCATTACGTGACGGCGGGCGACGGAGCGAGGGCGTCGCGCTGGGCGGCGAGGAGGGAGAAGACGAGCGCTTCCCATTCGGCGTAGGTGTCGTCGAACGCGACGTCGGCCTCGACGCGTGGGTGGACGCGTGGTGCGCCGAGGGCGGAGAGACGTTCGTCGAGGTCGCGGGCGAAGGCGTTGAACTCGCTGTAGTCGCGGTCCCCGAGGCCGAGGACGGCGTAGTGCAGGCCGGCGAGATGGGGAGTCTGGCGCGCGAGATCGGACCAGAAATCGGCGGCATCGGGGGGAGCCTCGCCGTCGCCCCAGGTTGAGACGATGAAGAGCGCGAAGCGATCGGCGGCGAGGTCGTCGGGCTTGACGGTGGAGAGATTGCGGAGCTGAGGTTGCCAGCCGTCGAGGCGGGCGCGGACCTCGGCGCGTTGAGCAAGGGACTCGGCGTTGCCGGTGACGGTCGCGAAGTAGAGAGCGAGGCGGGAGGACATGGTGGAGGCGGAGAAGGTCAGGCGGCGGTGTGACGAGTGGATGGGTTGGTCTCGCCGGCAGGTTTTTCGCCGAAACGGTCGGCGCCGAGGACGAGGATGCTGACGCGGGCCTGCGGGCAGAAGCAGGCGAGCTGGCAGGCGAGGCACCAGACCTGATGCTGGCTGGCGGCGAGTTCGGCGGGGAGGTGCAGAGTGAGCACGGTTTCGCGGAGGGACGCGGTGGGCGGCATGGCACGCACGGTGAGCGGCTGGCCGAGGTCGCGGGCGCAGGTGCGGGCGATGGCGCCGAGCGCGGCGGCGTCGGTGGAGCGGTTGGCCTGGATTTCGCAAAGGATGGGAGAGGAGCGCGGCATGAGCGGATCTCAGTTTGTGGTTGAGCTCATCGATCGAGCAGGAAGGCGCGGAGCTTCAACGGACGGCGTCGACCCGCGCGGCGGAGGCTCGGTGGGCAACGTCAGCGGAGCGCGGGTGATTTGGCGGCGGGAGCGCCAGATGAGGAAGCCGGTGATGCCGAGGATGCCGGGCGTGAGTCCGCCGAGGCACCAAAGGAGTTTGATCGGGAGGCCGCCAAACGTGCCGTAGTGCAACGGCACGAAAGTATCGACGATGCGGGTCCAGAGGCCGGCTTCGCGGAGATCGGTGGTCGCGGTGTGCGCGCCGGTTTTCTCGTTGTAAGCGAGGTTGCTGCCGTAGGGGCTGGTGAGCGGACCGCGGGGCTCGATCGTGCCCCAGAGCGTGATGCCGCTGTCGGGCGCGTAGGGCAGGGTCAGGAAATTGGCGCGGAAGCCGGGCAGGCGTTGCGCGGCGTCGCGGACGATCGCGTCGAACGAGATCGTGTCGGCGTAAAGGCGGCGCTCCATCTTCGGCTGCGGCGGGAGATCCGCGAGTTCCTCGCCGATGACGTGCGTTAAATTCCAATACGCGCCGGTGAAGCCGAGAAGGAGGTTGAACAGCACGGACGCGATGCCGGTGAACTTGTGGATATCCGAAAAAAGGATACGCGCACCGCGGCGCCAGCGGAGAGTGAAGACGTGTTTCCAGAAATCGCGGTAGAGCCACACGCCGGAGACGCCGAGGGCGCAGAGCATGAGGGCGAAGAGGCCGGCGATCACGAGGCCGACGTGGTCGGCGAAGAACGTATAGTGAAGCTCGAGGAGCCAACCGGTGACGGTGCCGCGGCCGTGGCGGGGCGAGGCGAGCACGCGGCCGGTGTAGGGATCGAGCGTCGTCAGCCGCCACTCGTCACTGTCGTGCGCGATGACGTAGAGCAGATCGGCGCGCAGGGGTTCGTCGTAACGCGGCAGCCAGCCGGTGACCTCGTGGTCGGGAAGCTGGCGGTTGGCGTGCGTGAGCAGCGTGTCGAACGGGAGTCGGACGGCATCGGGCGAGGGCGGCGTGACGACGGCGAGGTCGCGATGGAAGACGACCTCCAATTCATCGTGGAACACGAGCAGGCTGCCGGTGAGGCCGATCACGAGCAGGCCGAGACCCGCGACGAGGCCGAGCCAGGAGTGGAGTTGCCAGAGACGTTTGCGCATGCGGGGAGGACGGCTGGGAGTGGTGAGGCGCTACGTAACGATGCAATGGGTAGGAGCCTGCTTGCAGGCGATGAGTGGGCCGCGCGCGAGGAAATCGCCTGCAAGCAGGCTCCTACCTCCGATCACCGGACGGTTCCACTTATCCTCCGAGTTTGCGTTCGACTGCATCGTTACGCCCAGCGCTAGAGTTTGTAGTCGAGGGTGACCGAGAGTTGGCGCGGCGCGCCGTAGATGGCGCCGAATTGCACGGTGCGCAGGTATTTCTCGGCGGTGAGGTTGTCGACGTTGAGGCGCACGGTGGCGGCGTTGGTCAGCTCGTAGGCGGCGAAGGCGTTGACGAGCAGGTAGGCGTCCTGTCGCACGGCACCGGCCTTGAAGATGTCGGATTGCCAGCGCAGGCCGGCGCCGAACCTGAGTTTGGCCAACCCGGGCAGGCGGGTGTCGGCGCGCAGGCTGACGATGGTGCGCGGGACCCATTCGTAGATGTCGCGGCCGTCGGGACCGGTGAGCTCCATGCGGGTGAAGCCGGCGGTGAGATTCGTGTTGGCGCCCAAGCGACCGGTGGCCTCGAGTTCGAACCCGCGCGATTTCACGTCTTTCGGGGCGTAGTAGGATTGCTGGGCGACGGGATCGAAACCGGCTTCGGTGGCGAGGCCGAGTTGTTTGGCGTCGAAGACGGCTACGGTCGTCAACAGGCGGCGATCGAGCCATTCGGCTTTGAGACCGACCTCGGTATTGGCGCCCTTCATTGGGGCGAGGAAGCGGCGGTTGATGTCGCGTTGGTCCTGGGCCTGGAAGATATCGGAGTAGGAGGCGTAGGCGAGGAGGTTGGCGGTGAGATCGTAGGTGAGTCCGGCGTAGGGGCTGACTTTTTCCGTGGTCTCGTTGTCGAGGTTGACGCCGCCGCCGTAAATCGAGGTGCCGTCGCGCTTGAGGTGAATGGCGTTGAGGCCGGCGATGGCCTTCAGGCGATCCGTCAGGGCGAGGCGGGTGGCGACGTAAACGCGGGTGAGTGCCTGATCGCCGTCGTTGCCGACGCTGGTCGGACCCCAAGTGGGTTCGGCATACACATCGCCGGCGTAGGGGAAGGCGGGAAGGACGGCGCTCGGCGAGCTGACGATGGAATAAGTTTCGGAATACGTTTTCTGCTGGGAGAGGCTGACGCCGGCGATCGCTTCGTGGCGGCGGCCGAAGGCGTTGAAATGGCCGATGAGGCTGGCGTCGACGATGTCGCTCTCGGATTCGGAATCGCTGCGGTAGGGCCAGCCGATGAGGCCGGTGCCGTCGGCCTCGAGCGCGCCGCTCAGCGAATAGGCGTAGAAGAGCTTAACGGCTTCGTCGCCGGTGCGGTGGTTGTAGGTGAGCTTGGCTTCCCAGTCGGGGGAGAAGGTGTGCGCGTATTCGACGAAGGCGTTAAGCGAGCGCAGCTCCCATCGGGTCCAGTCCTGCGAAGGCGAGGCGGAGGTGTCGAACTCGGCCTGGGTGCCATCGGCGCGCAGGAGGGTCAGCGAGCCCCACATCGGCGAGCGCTGCAGGGACTCGGTGAAGGTGAAGCCAGCGGTGAGCGCGCCGGCTGCGCCGATCTGGCCTTCGACCACGCCGTAGAGCGTGGTGCGGCGATCGTGCAGCGCACGCAGGTAGGAGTCCTTGTCTTCGTGCGCGACGACCAGGCGGGCGGCCCAAGAGCCGGAGTCGGTGAGGACTTTGTTGTAGTCGAAGGCGGCGCGCATGAGGTCATGCGAGCCGGCGCGGGCGACGATCTCGCCGCCGTCGTGGTTGAGCGGGCGCTTGCGAACGTAGTTGAGCGTGCCGGAGGCGTTGCCGACGCCGGTGAGGAGACCGTTGGCGCCGCGGATCAGTTCGATGCGATCAAAAAGGTAGGTGTCCTCCTGGCCGACGACGAGGCCCCAGTCGTTGGTCATGCCCAAGCCGTCGACCTGGGTCAGCATGATGCCGAAACCGCGGGCGCTGTAGGACGTGCGGTTGGTTTCCCACGCATCGACGGTGAGGCCGGTGCCGAGGCGCAGGGCATCGTTGGAGTCGGAGGTGGCGAAATCGCGCATGGCGTCCTGGTCGATCATGCTGATCGACTGGGGCGTGTCCTTGAGGGTCAGCGGGAGATTGGTCGCGCCTTTGGACGTGCGATATTCGCGCTTGGCGGTGACGTTGACCCGGTCGAGCGAGACGGGCGTGTCGCCGTCGGCCGCGGTTTGCGCGTGCGCGAGAACGGCGAGCGCGAAAAACGCGGCACCGAGAGGCAGAGTGAAAGGCTGAAAAACAGCGGGAGATTTCATGACGAAGGCGGAAATTTGGGCGCGCAGAGCGGTCGGGTGGGCGGAACCCGGGTCCGTCGCGGGAGCGAGAGAGTTGCCCACCGCCGCCGGCCTGGCGCTTGCTTCTCAGGTGACTTTAACCGGGTGAAGAGCCCCAGGGAACGAGACGGCGGCGGTGGAAATGAACGCGCGCAAAAAAGCGCGTGGAATGGAAAATCAGAGGTGCAGCGCGGCGTGAAACAACGCGAAGAGGGCGAGCGCGGCGATCACGCCGAGTAGAAAACGCGCGTCGGCCGAGAGCAGGTGTCGGGTGGTGCGCATGTTTCGTTCGAGGGAGCGGCGGTGAAGCGGCCGGGTCGGAGACCCGGCCCTAGTTTACATTTCGGCCCATTGGCGGAGGAGATTGTGATAGACGCCGGTGAGCTGGACGACGGAGGCGTGCGTGGGCTGTTCGGCGCCGAGGCGCTGGATGGCGACATCCATCTCGAAGAGCAGCGCGCGCTGGCCGTCGTTGCGGATCATCGACTGCAGCCAGAAGAACGAGCAGAGGCGCGTGCCGCGCGTGACGGGCGTGACTTGGTGCAGGCTGGTCGACGGGTAGAGGATCATGTGGCCGGCGGGAAGTTTGACGGACTTCGAGCCGTAGGTGTCCTCGACGATGAGTTCGCCGCCGTCGTATTCGTCGGGATTGGCGAAGAAAAGCGTGCAGGAGAGATCCGTGCGCAGGCGATGGCCGGTGCCGGGAACGATGCGGATGGAGCCGTCGACATGCGTGCCGAACGTCTGGCCGCCGGAGTAGCGGTTGAACATCGGCGGGAGAATGTGCAGCGGCAGCGCGGCGGACATGAACAGCGGGTTGCCGCTGAGTGCGCGGAGGATGGTGGCGCCGACCTGTTTCGCGACGGGATTGTCCGTCGCGAGCTGCTGGTTGTCTTTGACGCGCGCGCCCTGGTGTCCGGCGGTGGCCTTGCCGTCGATCCATTCGGCGGCCTCGAGCAAGGCGCGGGACTCGGCGACTTGCGCGGGCGTGAGGACGTTGGGGATGGCGAGGAGCATGGCGGAGGACGGAGGTCGGAGGACGGAGGACAGAGGACGGAGAACGGAGGACGGAGGACAGAGAACGGAGGACGGAGGACAGAGAACGGAGAACGGAGGCTAGAAGCGGAGGTCGGCGCTCAGGAGATAAGTGCGCGGGTCGCCGAAGTAGGCGCGGTTGGAGTTGTTGTTGATCGCGCGGGCGTAGTGCTCGTCGGCGAGATTGGTGACGTTTAACCGGATGCCGAAGTTCTCGGTGACCTCGTAGGAGACGACGGCGTTGAGGATCCAGTGTTCGGGGAGTTCGGCGGCGTTGGTGTTGTTGAGCGAGACGCGGGAGGCGCCGGTGTATTGCGCGCCGCCGCCGATCGTGAGGCCGAAGGGCAGACGATAGGTGGTCCAGAGATTGCCGGACCATTCGGGCGTCCAGTTCAGCTCGGAGCCGTTCTGCACGGGGTTGGCGGCGTTGGCGTTTTCGCTGTCGAGGAAGGAGAAGCCGCCGAAGAGTATCCAGTTATTGGTGACACGGCCGGAGACGCCGGCTTCGAAGCCCTGGACGGTCTGGTCGCCGTAGAGCGTGGGGACGCCGTTGGTGTCGGTGGCGACGCTGATGTTGGTGCGTTCGCTGCGGAAGAAGGCGAAGGACGTGGTGAGCTTGCGCTGGAAAAGATCCCACTTGGTGCCGAGCTCGTAGTTGTAGGATTTCTGGGGCTTGGCGTTGGGCGAGTTCTGGCCGGTGGTGCCGGGCGTGGCGTTGTTGCGGGAGCCGTTGTCGTTGGAGAGATTGCTGGTGCCGGGCGGCTGGCCGGCGACGCCCCAGGAGAGATAAACGCTGCCGTGGCGCGCGGGTTTGAAGACGAGGCCGAGCTTGCCGGTGAGAAGGACATCGTCGGCTTCGAAGGGGGCGACGGTGTTGGTCGTGCGGTCGCGGACGTCGTAGGTTGCCTGGTAAGACTCGAGGCGGACGCCGCCGGTGGCCTGCCAGCGCTCGCTGAGTTTCACGGTGTCGAAGGCGTAGATCGCGACGGTGTCGATGCGGATGTCGTCGATGAACCGATACGTGGGGGCGAAGCCGGTGATGGGGCGCGCGGGGTTCGGGTTGTAGGGGTTGGTGCCGACGACGAGGGTGGGGGTGGTGGGCGCGCCGGCGGCGGTGACGTTCACCGTTTTGCTGAGTTCGCCGACGGAGCCGAGGCCGGTCCAGTCGCGAAGCGTGCGACCGTTTTCGCGGATGAGTTCGAGGCCGCCGGCGAAGGAGTGATCGTAGGCGCCGGTGGAGAATTGGGAGGCGAGGTTGGTCTGGTTGACGAGGGTCTCGATCTCGCGGGCGAAGGCCTGGCGATTGGTGACGACGATTTCGGTGATCGCGCCGGTGTTCATGTCGGGGCGGCGGTCGACGGAACTCGGGACGGCGTAGAGGGCGTTGCGGTCGGTGTTGCTGTAGCGGGTGAAGTTGCTGAGCCGCATCGTCGGGGTGAGGTCGTGCTCGAGGCGGAGGCTGGCGACGTCGACGGTGACGTCGTCGTAATCGCTCAACAGACCGTAGTAGCGGCTGCGATCGATGGGCGCGGCGGGGCGGACGGACGTGGCGGTATCGGGGAGGGTGCCGGCAAGCGCGCCGTAGTCGGGGCGGTCGTTTTGCTCGTCGTGCTGGTAGGTAGCGATGACGCGGGTGGCGGAGTTGAGGCCGAACGCGAGCGAGGGCGCGATGCCCCAGGTGTTTTTCTCGGCGAAGTCACGGCCGGCGACGCCGCCGTCCTGCCAGAGGGCATTGAGGCGAAACGCGGCGCCCGGCTGCACGGAGTCGAGCGACTGGTTGAGGTCGAGGGAGCCGCGCTTGCGTTCGATCGAGGCGTATTCGTCGAAGCCGTAGCTGCCGGTGAGATTGGTGAAGTTCTCGGTCTGCGGCGTCTTGGTGACGAGGTTGAGATAGCCGCTGGCGGCGCCGCGGCCGTTGTCGCCGGCGGGGCCTTTGACGACCTCGACCTGGTCGAGGTTGTAGATATCGCGGCCGTAGTTGCCGTTGTCGCGGACGCCGTCGATGAAGATGTTTCCGGAGACGTCGAAGCCGCGCATGACGAAGCTATTCGAGCCGGAGACGTGGCCGCCTTCGCCGGCGAGGAAGGTGATGCCGGGCGTATTGCCGAGGACGTCGGCGAGGGAGGCGGCGCCTTGTTGGTTGAAGACCTCCTTGGGGATGACGGAGATGGTTTGAGGCGTGTCGACGAGGGGGGCGGTGAATTTCGGGGAGGCGACCTCGCGTTGTTTTTGGGACTGCACGGACATCTCGGGGAGGGAGACGGCGGCGTCGTTTTCGCCGGTGGGTTCGGCGGCGTGCACGCCGGAGGCGGTGCCGGCGAGGGCGAGCGCGGTGAGCGCGGTGAGGCCCGGGGGGAGGGCGGATTTGTCGGGCTTGGGCGTGGGTGTGTTCACGAGAAAAGTCGGATGGGTGAGCGGTGGGGGAGCAGCGGCGGGGGCGGCTGGTGGGCGCCGGGGCGAGAGCGGATCAGAAGACGTAGGTCGCGGAGATCCAGAGGCGGCGCGGTTCCTGGTTGTTGTTGTAGAGGTTGGTGTAGCTGATGGCGCCGGTGGCGGTGTTGCTGACGTAGGGGCGGTATTCGACGAAGTTTTTGTCGAGCAGGTTGTAGATCGTGCCGTTCAAGGTGAGGCGGGGCGTGAGCTGGTAGCCGGCGCCGAGATGAAACAGCGCGTAGGCGCGGTAGTCGCCCCAGGTGGCTTTGGCGGTGCTGGTGGGGGTGTCGGGCGAGCGGTAGCGTTCGTCGCGATATTCGCCGGCGAGCCACAGGTTGAGCTGGGCGGAGGCAGCCCAGCGAAGGCGGGCGTTGGCCATGTGGCGGGGCGTGTCGTAAAGCGGGCGGCCTTTTTCGGCGCCGCTTTTCTGTTCGCTCTCGGTGAACGTGTAGTTGGCGGTGAGGGTCCAGTGGCGGGCGAAGCGGGCGTGGAGGCTCGTTTCGAAACCGCGCGTGACGGCTTCGTCGACGTTGACGAGTTGGGCGAAGGTATCGACGAGGGGCCAGTTGCCGTAGTTGACGGAGCCGGGGCGGTTGGGGCTGGCGGCGAACGTGGCGTTGAGCAGGCCCGGTCCGTTGGCGATTTTGTCGTCGAACGCGTTGTTGAAGGCGGTGACCGTGGCGCGGAAGCCGGCCTCGTTGTCGAAGATGAGACCGACCTCGGTGGAGCGGCTGGTTTCCGGCTGGAGGGTCGGCGTGCCGATGGTCGGGCGGGTGCCCTGCCCGGTGAAGCCGGTGATGCCGTCGGCGAGTTGTTCGAGACGCGGCGCCTTGAAGCCCTGGCTGACGCCGGCCTTGAACGCCCAGCGCGGCGAGGCGTTCCACACGAGGTAGGCGCGGGGGTTGAGATGGTCGCCGAACTGGCGGTGATCGTCGTGACGCGCGCCGAGGGTCAGGCGGAGATCGGGGCGAAGGCGCCACTCGTCCTCCGCGAAGAGCGCCCATTGCGTCTGGTGGTAGGGGCGGGGCGCGACGAGGTCGATCATCTCGGCTTCCCAGAACTGGCCGCCGAAGCTGAGGGTGTGGGTGTCGAGCTCGAAGATCGCCTTGGTGTCGAAAACGAGGTTTTCGTTTTCCAGGGTGCGGGGGCTGCCGGGGAGGCGGCCGGGCGTGCCGGGAGGGATGGTGCGGCCGATCGTTTCGGTGGTGTTGCGGATGAGGCTCGAGTCGAGCTGGCCGAAGCCGAAACGCCAGGTGTGGGCGGCGGTGAACTGGTCGCGGTTGAAACGGAGCTGGGGACGGTAGCCGTTGAAGCTGTTGGCGTCGGGTCGGTCGAGGGTGCCGAGCTGGCTGGCGCTGTTGTCGTAGGTCTGGCGGTAGAAATCGGCGTCGAGCCAGAGATCGTGATCGCGATGGGCGACGAGATCCAGGCGGGCGCCGAAGGTGTGGATGTCGGCCTTCACGGGGCTCGGCCCGCGTTTGCTGACCTCGATCGGATTGCCCTGGGCGTCGAGGTAGGCGAGGTCGGAGGCGGAACGGGCGAAGAGACTGCCGCGGAGCGTGAGTCCGAGTTTATCGGGCACGACCGGGCCGCTGAGATACGCGTGCGTGTTGAAGGAATCGCCGAAGTCGCGATCCTGCTGCACGGTGCCGCCGGCGGTGGCGCTGCCGCCCCACACGGGGTTGACCTTGCGGGTGATGATGTTGACGACGCCGCCCATGGCATCGGAGCCGTAGAGGGTGGACATGGGGCCGCGAATGATCTCGATGCGCTCGATCGCGGCGGGCGGGGGGAGGAAGCTGGTGGCGGTTTCGCCGAAGCCGTTCGGCGCGATATTGCCGGCGGCGTTTTGGCGGCGGCCGTCGACGAGGATGAGGGTGTAGTCGCTCGGCATGCCGCGAATGCTGATGTCGAGCCCGCCGGTCTTGCCGGCGGAGGCGCCGACATCCACGCCCTCGATCTCGGAGATGGCCTCGGCGAGACTGTTGACGCGTTTTTCCATCAACTCCTCGCGACCGATGAGGGAGATGCTGGCGGGCGCGTTGTCGATTGCCTGGGTAAAACCGGAGGCGGTGACGACCAAGCCGGCGAGGCGCACGGGCGAATCGGGCACGCTGTCCTGGGCGCAAAGGCCCGCGGATAGAAACGCGAGAGCGAGGAGAGAACCACGGGTGCAAGAAGCGGAACGCAACGGAGGCATAAAACGGCCGAAAGTTGAGGATGAGACGCGATCTCACGTCAAGCGACATTTGAGACTTTATCTCAAAAGCCCGTAATTATCATGAGCATTGACCGGGGGCAGCCGGTGGGATTTAAGCGAAACGTGAGCGCAAGTCTCGAAGTCAGTCTTTCTAACGTTCAGTATCCCATTCACTTCCTGCAGCATGCGCGCGAAGGGATGAAGGCGGAATTCGCGCGGATCACGGACGCAAAGCGGCGCGCGGTCGTGCTCACGGACCGAGGCGTGGCGGAAGCAACGGGCGGGTTATTGGACGATGTTTTCGGGGGGACGGCGCGGTTGGTGTTGGAGGCGGGAGAAGGGACGAAGTCGCTGACGTCGTATGGAAAGGTGTTGGATTTTTTGGCGCGCGAGCGGGTTGACCGGCGCGGGGTGGTCTGGGTTGTGGGTGGCGGGGTGATGGGTGACCTGGGCGGTTTTGCGGCGGCGACTTATCTGCGCGGGGTCGATTGTATCCAGGTGCCGACGACGCTGCTGGCGATGGTGGACAGCTCGGTGGGAGGGAAGACGGGCATCAATCTCGAGGCGGGGAAGAATCTCGTCGGGGCGTTTCATCATCCGCGGGCCGTGCTGATCGCGGCGGAGTTTCTCGCGACGCTGCCGCCGCGGGAATTCGCGGCCGGAGCGGCGGAGGTGATCAAATACGGGCTGCTGGGCGATGCGGCGCTGTTTGGGCGGCTCGAGCGTGCGGCGCTTTCGCCGACGTCGACGGAGCTGCTGGCAACCATCCGACGCTGCTGCGAATTGAAGGCCGCCGTGGTGCAGGCGGACGAGCGGGAGACGGCGGAGCAGGGAGGCCGGGCGCTGCTCAACCTCGGACACACCTTTGGGCACGCGATCGAGCGGGTGGCGGGTTACGGCGTGTATCTGCACGGCGAGGCGGTGGCGATCGGGCTGTGTGCGGCGGCGCGGCTGTCGGAAAAACTCGGACTGATCGGCGCGGCGGAGGTGAAGCGGGTGGACGCGGTGGTCGCGTCGCACGCATTGCCGACGCGGTTGCGCGCGCCGCTGGCGCTGGCGGAGTTGATGGGAGCGATGGGGCTCGACAAGAAAGTGCGCGGCGGGGCGCCGCGTTTCGTGGTGATGACGCGGCTCGGGGAGGCGGCGACGCGCGACGATGTGCCGCTGCCGCTGGCGGAGGCGTGTTTTCGCGAAGTCGGCGCCGGGTGACGGCGGAGACGGGGCAGCGCGATGGCGGTCGCAGGTTGCGGTGAACCGACCTCTGTGTTCGCGTCTTCGTTCAACCGAAGTCAGACCGAATCGAATTTATGTTCACCGGCATTGTGGAGGAAACAGGCGAGGTGGTCGCATTCACGCGCGAAGCGGCGGCGTGGCGGCTGCAAATTGCGGCGCGCGCGGCCCTCGAAGGGCTGGCGCTCGGCGACAGCATCGCGGTCAACGGCTGCTGTCTCACGGTCGCGCATTTCGATGAGAGGCATCTGTTCTTCGATGTGCTCGAAGAGACGCGGCGGCTGACGAATTTCTCGACGCTCGCGGCCGGTTCACTGGTGAACCTCGAGCGCAGCCTGCGCTTCGACGGCAAGGTCGGCGGGCATTTCGTCACCGGCCACATCGACGGGTTGGGCACGGTCGAGGTCTTCGAGCAGCGCGGGCAGGATTATTATCTGCGCGTGCGGGCGCCGGCGGGGCAGGGGCGTTATCTCGTGCACAAGGGCAGCATCGCGATCGACGGGATATCGCTGACGGTCGCGGAGGTCGACGGCGATGCCTTGGCCGTGTGGCTGATCCCGCACACGCTGGCGGTGACCAATCTGCGCGCGCGCCGGGCGGGCGAGCCGGTCAACCTGGAGTTCGATCTGCTGGGGAAATACGTCGAGAAACTGCTGCCGGGGCGGAGAGAGTAACCGGAAACCGAATACACGATGCATGCTGCGCTCACTGCTTTGACCGAGGAATTGCGACGCTTGAAGGCGTCGGGAGTGAAGACCGTGCCGGTGTCCGCGGAGAGCGTGGCGGCGTTGCGCCAGGCGATCGGCGCGCGCGCGGTGGCGCCGGCGAAAGCGGAAGCCGTGGAGGGCCGAGCTCCCGCGAGG
>JAEYYL010000213.1 GCA_023430825.1 Verrucomicrobiota bacterium
GTTGCGACCGTTCCCGTCAAAAGCCTTACTCGAGGGCGTGCCGGTGCCCCATCCCAGCCCTTCCGACCGCACTGCCATTTTCTTTCCCACGTGGAAGGACGCTCTGGCTCACGCCACCCTTCCACCGGACCTGCGGGAGCGTTACCGGCGGGCCATCCTGAGTTTCCTCAAATACTGCAAAGAGCACCGAACCGCGGCGTCCGTCGCGCTGATCAGGCTCTATCTCGCCGGGACACCCCGGCAGATCGATCGCGAGGCACTGCGGTGGTTTTATCGAGCCGCGAAGGCCCCTCCTCCGCTCGTTGCCGCGCGCGGAGCCGAGCAGAGCCCCAGCCCGAAGCCCGGTCAGCTCGATCGACCGCCAGGCCGAACGAGAAATGTGGCACCTCCCCCGGCGGCGCGGGATCTCGGCGGCGCGGATTGGGAGCGCGATTTGATCAAGGCGATCCGCGAACGCGGATTCTTGTGGAGAACGGAGGAGACCTATCGAGCATGGGCCGCGAGATTCGCGCGGTTTCTTCGTCCGCGCTCGCCGTATGCGGCGAACGCAGACGACGTCGCCGCGTTTCTCTCCACCCTCGCGGTGGAGCAGAGAGCGATGCCGTCCACGCAACGGCAGGCGCTCAACGCGCTGGTGTTCCTGATGCAGGAGGCGCTGAAACGAGACCTCGGCGAACTCCAGTTTCAGCGTTCCGCGCCCCGTCGGCGCACGAGCATCGATCCAGTATCAGGCGTGAGGCGACGGCACCACGTGGTCGACAGCACATTTCAGAATGCCGTCCGGCAAGCAGCCGAGCGCGCGGGAATCAACAAGCGCGTGACGCCGCACGTGCTGCGGCATTGCTTCGCGACGCATCTGTTGGAGAACGGCGCCGACATCCGCACGGTGCAGGAGCTGCTCGGCCACGAAAGCGTCGAGACGACGCAGATCTACACCCACGTCATGCAAAAGCCCGGACCCGGCGTGCGCTCGCCGCTGGATGGGTGGGTAAGCTGAGCGTTGAGGGCTGACCGGTGGTTTTGGGTTCTGAGTTTTGGGTTTTGAGTTTTGAGTTCGCAGGCGCCGGGCGCGTGTCAGTGGTCGATGGCCCGCTTAGTTCCGTTCCTCTGCTCCGTGTTAAAATGGGTCCGTCGATCGGCGGATCGATCGATTACGGCCTCCCGCTAAAATCATTTTTTCTACACGAAGTCGCGAAGACCGCGAAGATCAGGCGGCGGAGGTCGGAGCCAGGGGGTCAGGCCGATAACTATTGATTCCGCTTCTTTGCGGCCAATCCGTCCGGTTTGCGGCGGACCGCCCGGAGGTCGGTCCCTACCTTTGATCCGGCGGCCCACTTGGGGAGCGCAGGCGCGGGGTTCTGCGCGTGGCGCGATCATCCCTGCGCTCACGCGCAGAGCCACGGGACGGCGGGCGACCGGCAATCCGTGAGGTGACGGGCGGGGCGATCGGCGCTACCTCGGGCAGGCGCGGAGGGCTGCCGCTACGGAGAGGGCGGGTCGGAGACCCACCCTACTTCGTGGTAACGACGAAGGGGGCGAAGAAGCCGGATTGGGCGGGGGGGAAACGGCCCTTGATGCGGACGGCGCCGTCGAGTTCCTCCTGCTCCTGAACGTCGCCGAATTCGTGCAGGCGCGCGATGACGTCGTAGCGGTCGTGCGGCACGAGCAGTTCCGTGGCGCCGAAGGTGTCGGCGATCAGTTCGACGCAACGCGTCTCGAGCACGTCGAGGCCCTCGCGCGTCCGGGCGCTGACGAAGAGCGCGTCGGGCACGAGCTGGCGCGCGCGCGTGAGCATCGCGGGATCGGCGGCGTCGATCTTGTTGAAGACGGTGAGGATCGTCTTGTCGGCGGCACCGAGCTCGGCGAGCACGCTCAGCGTCGTCGCGTGGTGTTTTTCGAAATTCGGATTCGCGACGTCGAGCACGTGGATCAGGAAATCGGCGACGACGGTTTCTTCGAGGGTGGCCTTGAACGCTTCGACGAGGCCGTGAGGCAGGCGACGGATGAAGCCAACCGTGTCGGTGACGAGGAGCTTGTGGTTGCCGCGGAGGTGGAGCTGGCGCGTGGTCGGGTCGAGCGTGGCGAAGAGCTTGTCCTCGGCGAGGACGTGCGCGCCGGTGAGCGCGTTGAGGAGCGAGGATTTGCCGGCGTTGGTGTAGCCGACGATGGCGGCGGTGGGAACGGGGACGCGCAGCCGGCGGCGGCGCTGGACGCCGCGCTGTTGGACGACCTCGGCGAGTTCGGATTTGAGGTGCGCGATGCGATCGCGCACGAGGCGGCGGTCGTTTTCGAGCTGGGTTTCGCCTTCGCCGCCCATGGCGCCTTTGCCGCGCTGGCGGGAAAGGTGGGTCCACGCGCGGGTGAGGCGCGGCAGCGAATACTCCATGCGCGCGAGGGCGACCTGGAGCACGGCTTCGCGGGTGTGGGCGCGATCGGCGAAGACTTCGAGAATCACTTCCTCGCGATCGATGACGCCGAGTTCGGAGAGTTTCTCCCAATTGCGCTGCTGGGCGGGCGAGAGCTGTTCGTCGAAGATGATGACGTCGGCGTTGGCGGCTTTCGCGCGGGCGACGAGTTCCTCGGCCTTGCCGCTGCCGAGGAGGAGGGCGGGCGTGGGCGCGCGGAGGTTGACGAGCACGGACTCGACGACGGTGAGGTTGAGGTTCTCGACGAGCTCTTGGAGTTCGGCGAGCAACTCGGCGCCTTCGCCCGGCGGCATGTCGTGCGTTTGCACGCCGATGAGAAACGCGCGTTCGAGGTTGCGGGGCTTTTCGGTCAGGAAGACGGCCATCAGGATAAAACGGGAACGGAAGCGCGAAAGGTCGATGGCGTCAACGTAGGCGCGGAGGATCGCGACCGGGCGTCAGCGCGCTTGCGGATGGAGACGGCCCAACTACGGTTGGCGTCATGAAATCCTGCTCGATCCTGGTCGTGGACGACGAACCGGAGCTGCGCGACCTGATCGGGCGTGTGCTGATCGGGGCGGGGCATCGCGTGACGTGCGCGGAAAATGGCGAGCATGCGAGCCGGCTGCTGTCGGGCGAGACGTTCGATGTGGTGCTGACGGATGTGATCATGCCGGAAAAGGACGGCATGCAGGTAATCACCGAGCTGCGGCGGAAGCATCCGGGGGTGCGGGTGATCGCGATGTCGGGCGGAGGGCATGTGCCGCGCGATCAATATTTGAAGATTGCGAAGGGGCTCGGCGCGCACGCGGTGCTGGAAAAACCGTTCGACAATGTGGAGCTGGCGCGCGCGATCGCGTCGGTGCTGCCGGCGGAGAATTGAGGCGGAGGCAGGCGAGCGCGAAACGCGGCGGAGGCGCCGCGGCTCCATGGGGCTGTTCGGCTAAGCGAAGAGGACGCAGACGGGGGCGGGGATCTCGACGCGCGCGGGTGTCGCGGTGAGGCGGCCGGTGTCGGGGTCGACGCGGAAGGCGGTGAGGTTGTTCGAATCCTGATGCGCGGCGATGAGCCAGTGCCCGTCGGGCGAAAGGGCGAAATCGCGCGGGTGCGCGCCGCCGCTGGCGATGGTTTGCACGAGCGACAGCTGGCCCGTGGCATCGTCGAAGGCGAAGACAACGAGGGTGTCGGGGCCGCGGTTCGAGCCGTAAACGAAGCGGCCGTTGGGATGCACGCGGACGGCGGCGGAGGTGTTTACGCCCTGGAAATCGGCGGGGAGCGTCGAGCGCGTGTCGCGGGTTTCGAGGGTGCCCTGGTCTGCGTCGTAGCGATAGGCGGTCACGGTTCCGCTTAGTTCGGCGATCATGAACGCGTGGCGGCCGTCGGGGGAGAAGGCCATGTGGCGGGGGCCGGCGCCGGGAGCGGTGGTGAGGAACGGAGGTTCGGCGGGCGAGAGTGAGGCGGAGGCGAGGCGGAGGCGGTAGTTGAAAATTTTGTCGACGCCGAGGTCGCAGACGAAGACGCGGCGGTTGTCGGGGGAGATCGTGGCGGAGTGGGGATGCGGTGCGGTTTGGCGTTCGGGGTCGACGCTGGCGCCGCTGTGGCGGATGACGGGCGAAGGCGGGGCGAGCGTGCCGTCGGCGTTGACGGGGACGGTGGCGACGAGGCCGGAGTGATAAAACGAGAGGACGAGGAGGCGACCGGTGGCGTCGATGGCGAGATGAGCGGGCGGCTTGCTGATGCTGGGCAGCGGTGGGGCGAGCGGGGTGAGTTGGGCGCGATCGGGCGAAAGGGCGAACGCGACGGCGAAGGCCGCGGATTCGGCGACGGCGTAGAGTTTCGTGCGGTCGGGCGAGAGGGTGAGGTAGGTGGGGTTGGGCGTTTCGGCGGCGACGCGCGGCGGAGTGAACGTGCCGGCGGCGGGGTCGAAGGACAGCGCGTAGATGCCCTTGCTGCCTTTGGAAGTGTAAGTGCCGATGAAGAGAGGGAGGAGGGACATGGGAGGAAGTGCGGCGAGCGGGGCGCGGCGAGGGTTCGACCGCCAGACAGCGTCGCAAGCGCAAACGCTGTCAGCGAGCGGGCGACGCGCCAAGTCCGGCGCGCGGAAGAATTCGTGTGCGGGGCATGGGGCGGAACCCGGCGCTCGGCGAAAGGGTTTCGCCGAGCTCGAGATGGAATTGAAACCCGAGGCGTGACGGAGGGTCCGGGTGGGGCGCAGGGTTGGACGCCTGTGATTTCTTACGTTCTGCTTGCCGGAATGCTGCCGTGTTGCGGTGAGCGTTTAGCCATAGTTGAACCCCGCCGGGCGACTGGCGGGGTTCTTCGTTTACTCGCCAGCGAGGCGGAGAGCGTCGGCGCTGCGGGCTAGATGAGGTGGGGGAAGGCGGGCTGAAGCCCGCCCTACTTCAGTTTTGCGCAGGCGGCGTGGCGGGGGCAGGTGACGAGGTGGTCGTTGACCAGGCCGCTCGCCTGCATGAACGCGTAGCAGATGGTGGTGCCGACGAATTTGAAGCCGCGTTTCAACAGATCGCGGCTGAGGGCATCGCTCTCGGGCGTGCGGGCGGGGACCTCGCGCGGGGTGCGGCGGCGGTTCACGATGGGCTGGCCGCCGACGAAGGACCACAGGTAGCGATCGAAGCTGCCGAACTCGCGTTGCACGGCGAGGAACGCTTTCGCGTTTTTGATCGTGGCGGCGATCTTCAGGCGGTTGCGGACGATGCCGGCGTCGGCGAGGAGCGCGGCGGTTTTGCGTGCGGTGTAGCGCGAGATTTTGTCGGCGTCGAAATGGTCGAAGGCGCGGCGGTAGTTTTCGCGTTTGGCGAGGATCGTCGACCAGCTCAGGCCGGCTTGGGCGCCCTCGAGGATGAGGAGTTCGAAGAGGGCTCGGTCGTCGTGCAGCGGCACGCCCCATTCGGTATCGTGATAGACGATGTCGAGCGGTTTGGTCGGCCAGGGGCAGCGTTGAAGGGGAGGCATGAGAGGCGATGGGAGCGGGGAGAGATTACGCGAGGATTACGACAGCGTGGTGTCAGGAGTGCGGCGGGACCATCGAGAAGCGCGACGAGAAAGCGTTCTGAGGTGAACCACAGAGTCACAGAGGCCGCAGAGAAGTCGCTCCGCACGCGCGGGGAAGGGCGTCTCGATTCCGTGGCTGAAGCCCACGGCTATAGTCGGGTCTCGCACGCGAGAGCCGGAGGCGCTACGCGAGAGCGGGAACGAGAGCGAAACGTTCTGGAGCGGTGGTATATGTTTCGGCGTGGCGGACGGCGTGGGGAAAGTTCCGAAACCTGTCTGACGGGGCAGGGACGCGGGGAACATGACCGCTGCGGAAGGGACCATCCCCGCATGCCGACCGACGATTTGCCCATTCTCTACATCAAGCCCGGCTGTCCGTGGTGCCACGAAGTGCTGGAGTTTCTGAATGCCCACGGGGTCAGCTATCGCGAGCAGGACGTGACGGCGGACGGCGGCGCGATGCGGGAGATGCAGCAAAAATCGGGGCAGACGAAAGCGCCCACGCTGGACTGGCATGGCCAGATCCTGGCGGATTTCGGCGTCGATGAACTGGTGCCTTTTCTGCGAAAACAGAACGTGAAGCTCGAGGATAGTTGAGCGATCGAGCGCGCGGTCGTTGACCGCCGGAACGGATGCAGAGTGCATGATGGGCGGGCGTTTTGCCTTGGCAGCGCGGTGAGTTGCGTAAGGCAGGGTTGTCGTAAAACGTTGTTTATCTGTTTATTGAGCGATAGGGTCCGCCTGGCACGCGCCGAGCAGAAGGAGGTGTGTCGGGAGGCGCATTCCGCGTCGCTCGTATCACTCCCAACCTCAACTCCACTCCACCATGCTTAGATGGGCACTTATTTTTCTGATCGTCGCGATTGTCGCAGGTTTGTTCGGCTTCACCGGGATCGCCGGGGCTTCCGCGGACATTGCGCGGATTCTGTTCTATGTGTTCCTGGTTCTGCTGGTCATCGCGGCCCTCGTCGGGGCATTCAAAGGACGTCCGCCGGTCTGACCTGAACCGTTCCGCTGCAGGCCGGGCGGCCGGATCGCGCGATCCGCGCGGAGGCGGTCGTAACGGCAACGCAAAAAAAGGGAGCCGGTCGGGCTCCCTTTTTTTGACTCGAATCGTGGCGCTCAGCTTTCGGCGCGGGCGGCGGAAAGATTTACGGAGCCGACGGCGAGGAAGTGAATCCGTCCGCCGCTCACCAAACCGGCCGCGCCGGCGGCGATCACCGTGCGGCTGGAGCCGTAGCGAAAGTAGTCGGTGTCGGCACGCGGAAGGTCGACGACGGCGCGGGCTTCTTCGGCGACGGCGGGCGAGAGGCGTCGGGTGGTGAGGTAGGTGGAATTCACCGAGACGGTCGGCGTGCCGGCGGTGACCATGAGGCCCGGCTGGTTGCGTCGCGCCCAATCCTCGATGCAGCCGACGAGGAGGGCGAAGGAAAGGGTGTCGTGGTTTTTCCAATACGCGACTTCCTCGTCGTAAACCCCGCGATGGATGACGAGTTGGTAGGCGCGATCGAGCACGTCGCGATAGGCGTCGGGTTGGGAAGCGAGGGCGGCGACATGGCGCTGCATCAGCGCGGTGTAGGTCGTGGCGTCGGCCGGGGTGGCCTCGAGCTCGGCGGGCGTGGGGGCGCGACCGAACGCATCGACGAAGGCTTTCAGGCGGGTGGCGCGTTGAAGGGAGGCGTCGGAGCGGAGCTGTTGCTCCAGGCGGGCAACGAGGTCGGCGACGGAGGCTTTGTCGGTTTGCGTGGCGGGGGCGAGTTCGGCGGCGGACGGTGCGCGGCCGAGGGCGAGGAGGTAGGCGGCCTCGATGCGTTCGGGCTGGGCCGGGGGTGGAAGCGGCGTAGCGGCGAACGCGACTGACGACAGGACGAGGGCGCAGGCAAGGAGGAGGGGCAAGCGAAGCTTCATGGGATGCAGGCAAGACGGCAACGCGGGGCATACGATGCGTCAAATCTGATAGTTCCCGGGCGATCTGGGGAGCGCGGCGCAGGGCCTGGCGGGAGCCGCGACTCCGGCGGGGGGAGCAGGGTGGAAATCGCCGATGTCTCGGTTGGAAAACAAATCGGTCGCGGCTGGCCCGGAAGCCGTCGGGCGTGGGGAGGATGGCGAGTCATGAGCAGCACGATCACCTTCATTCACGGCATGTTTCATAACGGCAAAAGCTGGGAGAAATGGATGCCGCGCGCACCACTGCGACGTCGTTCACGAAAGTCGCGACGTGCTGCGCGATGCGATGGGAGAGGCGGGGCGCATCGATCTCGACCGTCCGCCCGCGCCGCTGCTGTTCATCGGCGCGGAGGCGGACCGGGTCATTCCGGACGAGCTCAGCAAGAAGACCGCGGAGGCATATACGGATCGAACGAGCCGATGATTTCCGGCGAAACCTGCCAGCGGACGAGCCAGTGGGAGGCGTCGCGTTCGAGGGCGAGCGCGGCGCATTTTTTCAGGATGAAATGCGGCGGGTGGGCGGCGCCGGTCACGAGGACCGAAGCCAGTGCGCTCAAGTGCGGTTCGTGACCGACGAGGGCGACGGCGGTGCGGCGGCGCGGCAGGCGCGCGGCGACGATGGCGGGATCGTCCTCTCCTTCGAGACCGCCGATCTCGACGAGTCGGGCGCGAAGGCGGAGACCCTTGACCAGCAGCGCGGCGGTTTCGCGGGAGCGATCAAGCGGGCTGTGCCAGACTTCCGTGCACGCGAAGGCGCGGTTCGATTTTAGGAACGCGGCGAGGTCGCGCACCTGGTTGCGTCCGCGCGCGCTGAGCGGGCGGGCGGGATCTTCGGCGGCGTCGACGGCATGCGCGTGGCGGATGAGAAAGAGTCGCATGGCAGGAGCATGAGGGGACAGCGCGGGCGCGCAAACGGTGCATGGGCGGGCTTGAGCCGGCGGCCGGGAGCGGCCTTGCTCGGCGCATGGGTTTTCTCTGCCGCACGGCCAGCGTCGAAGAACTGGGCACGATTCTGGACTGGGCTGCGGCGGAAGGCTGGAATCCCGGGCTGGCGGACGCGCGATGTTTTTATGCGGCGGACCCGGCGGGTTTTTTTGTCGGGGAAATCGATGGCCGCCTCGTGTCCGCGATCTCGGCGGTGCGCTACGGAGCGGAGTTCGGTTTTGTCGGGCTGTATATCGTGCATCCGGCGTTTCGCGGGCGCGGATATGGATGGGCAACGTGGCAGCATGCGCTCGCGCCGCTGGCGGGGCGGAATCTGGGGCTGGATGGCGTGGTGGCGCAGCAGGCGGCGTATGCAAAATCTGGATTCGTCACCGCGCATCGCAGCGTGCGGTATCGGGTCGAGGCGCGGCGCGGGGCCGGGCGGACGGGCGGCGGCGGCGGCCAGTCGATCGGACGGGAAGCGCTGTCGGCAATCGCGGCGTTCGACCGCCGGTTTTTTCCCGGGGAGCGCGAGGCGTTTCTCCGCGCGTGGCTGATGCAGCCGGGCGTGGAGACCTGCTACGTGGAAGACGGGGGACGGATTTGCGCGTATGGGGCGATGCGACGCTGTCGGGCAGGCTGGAAGATCGGGCCGCTGTTTGCGGAAGAGGAGGGGGCGGCGCGGGAGGTGTTCGGTTCGCTGTTGGGCCGCATCGAACACGGGCCGGTCTGGATCGACGTGCCGGAAAACCAGCGCGCGGCGGTGGCGATGGTGGAGGCGGTGGACGCGGCGCCGGTGTTCGAAACCGCGCGGATGTATTCGCGAGGACTGCCGGCCGGGGTGGAATGGGAGGGCGTGTTCGGGATCACCAGTTTTGAGCTGGGTTGAAGGAGGGCGGATCGACCCACGGAAGGCGGCCGGACGGGGCTCGGCATCGCGGGTCGGCGGTCGATGGCGGGACGGGAACGGAGAATTTTCTTCGCCAGCGAAACGCGAGTCTCCACAGTGCGCGGGCTGGCGGACGGTGGCGGCGCTGACCGGCGTTGCGGCCAGCCCCTGATTTCCCCCCGTGCGCATCGGTCTCAACACGTTTCTCTACACCTCGCCCTTCACGACGCGCAGCACGCGGCTGTTCGAGACCTTTGCGCGCTGGGGCTTCGACCTGGTGGAGATCGCGATCGAGGAACCGGCGCACATCGACGCGGCGGCGGTGAGAGCGGCGGCGGACGCGGTGGGGCTGGCGATCGGCGTGTGTGCGTGCACGGGGCCGGGCCGAGATTTGCGCGGAACGCCGGCGGAGCAACGCGCGACACGGGAGTATGTGCGGGCGCTGATCGACCAGGCCGTGGTGCTCGGGGCGCGGACGGTGATCGGGCCGCTTTATTCGGTCGTCGGAAAAGCCGATGCGGTGACGGCGGCGCAACGGCGGCGCGAGTGGTCGCTGGTCGTGCGGCATTTGAAGGCGCTCGGGCGCTACGCCGAGGCGCGCGGCGTCGTGTTGTGCCTCGAGCCGTTGAACCGGTTCGAGACGGATTTTCTCAACACCTGCGATGATGGACTGCGGCTGGTCGAGGCGATCGGTTCGCCGGCGGTGAAGCTGCTGCTCGATACGTTTCACATGAACATCGAGGAGAAGAGCCTGCCGGCGGCGATCCGCCGCGCGGGGGCGCAGCTCGGGCATTTTCACGCGTGCGGCAGCGATCGCGGCACGCCGGGCGGCGATCACACGGATTGGGCGGGGATCGCGCGTGCGCTGAAGGCGATCGGGTATCGCGGCGACGTGGTGATCGAGTCGTTCACGCCGGACGTGAAGGTGATCGCGCGTGCGGCGGCCATCTGGCGCACGATCGAGCCGCGGCGCGACGACATCGCGGTGAACGGCCTGGCGTTCCTGCGGAATGCGCTGAAATGAACGCGGTCGACGGATGAGCTTGCGGCGCTCGCTCAATTCAGGACGCCGGACGCGTGGGCCACGCGTCCCCACCTATTTCCCATGAAGCTACTCCGATTCGTTACCCTGCTCACCCTTTTCGTGTCGTCCGTTTTTGCCGCGCCGTCGGGCGCGCCGAAAAAAATCGTTTTCATCGCCGGTCATGCGAGTCACGGGCCGATGGAGCACGAGCATCGCGCGGGCTGCCTGCTGTTGCAGAAATGCCTTGCGGACGTGCCGGGGGTGGTCACGCAGGTTTTCGACAACGACTGGCCGACGGTGATGCGCGACGGAAAGCGGGTCGATAATCACGCGGCGCTGGAGGACGCCGACGCGATCGTGATCTACAGCGACGGCGGGCGCGGGCATCCGGCGCTGCAGGCGGAGCGGCTCGCGGTGCTCGACCGGCTGACGAAGCGCGGGGTGGGGCTCGGGTTGATCCACTACGCCACCGAGCCGACGAAGGAGAATGGGCAGAAGGAATTTCTCGAGTGGGTGGGCGGGGCGTTCGAGGTCGACTGGTCGGTGAATCCGGCGTGGCGGGCGCATTTCACCTCGCTGCCGCAGCATGCGGTCACGCGCGGCGTGCAGCCGTTCAACGCGCGGGACGAGTGGTATTTTCACCTGCGGTTTCGCGAAGGCATGGCGGGCGTGACGCCGATCCTCACGGCGGTGCCGCCGGCGAGCACGACGACGCGGCCCGACGGCCCGCACGAGGGCAATCCCGCGATGCGCGCGGCGGTGGCGCAGGGCACGCCGCAGACGGTGATGTGGGTGTCGGAGCGCAGCGACGGCGGCGGGCGCGGCTTCGGTTTCACCGGCGGGCATTTTCACGTGGGCTGGAAAAACGACGACCAGCGCAAGGTCGTGCTGAACGCCATTCTGTGGCTCGCGAACGCCGAGGTGCCGGCGGGTGGCGTGGCGTCGACGGTGACCGACGCGGACATCATGGCGAACCTCGACGACAAGATCGGCCAATATGCGCCGACCGATCCGGTGCCCGCCACCGAGCCGGCGCCGGTGATCGTGCCGCCGAATCTGTTCTCCGTGCCGGAAGGTTTCGAAGTCACCGTGTGGGCGCGCGCGCCGATGCTGCAGAATCCGACGAACATGGACATCGACGCGCAGGGCCGCATCTGGGTGACGCAGGGCGTGAACTACCGGCGTCACCAGAATCGTGATACGAAAGGCGACAAGGTCGTGGTGATCGAGGACACGAATGCGAACGGGCGGGCGGACAAGGTCACGACCTTCGTGCAGGAGCCGGGGTTGATCGCGCCGCTCGGCGTCGCGGTGATCGACAACCAGATCATCGTTTCGAACGCGCCCGACCTGATCGTTTACACGGACGTGAATCGCGACGGAAAATTCGATGCGCGCGTGGACAAGCGCGACGTGCTGCTCACCGGTTTCAATGGTCGCAATCACGATCATGCGCTGCATTCGGTGACGTTCGGGCCGGACGGGCTGTGGCATTTCAGCCAGGGTAATTGCGGTGCGTTTTTCACGGATCGCTCGGGGCGGACGTTTCGCATCGGCAGCAGTTACGAGCCGATCAGCGACGGCGGCGCGCAGCCGGTGTTCGGCTGGATGCCGCCGGAGATCGCGGGAGCGACGAGCGACGACGGGCACGTGTATGTCGGCGGTTTTGCGGCGCGGATGAATCCCGACGGCACGAACGTGCAGATCGTCGGGCACAATTTTCGCAACAGCTACGAGCAGGCGATCACGTCGTTCGGCGACGTGTTTCAGAACGACAACGATGATCCGCCGGCGTGTCGCACGACGTTCCTGATGGAATACGGCAACCTGGGGTTTTTCTCCGTCGACGGCTCGCGCATGTGGAACGCCGACAAGCGTCCGGGCCAGAGCGTGCCGACGGCCGAGTGGCGGCAGGAGGATCCGCACACGATTCCGGCGGGCGATGTCTATGGCGGCGGCGCGCCGACGGGCATCGTGAGTTATGAAGGCGACGCGTTCGGCGAAGAGTGGCGCGGGCTGCTGCTGAGCGCGGACGCGGCGCGCAACACGATCCTCGGTTACCGGCCGAAGCCGGACGGCGCGGGGTTCGCGCTGGAGCGCTTCGATTTTCTGACGACGAACAAGGAGCAGCAGTTCGAAGGCGTGGATTTCAAGGGCGGAGCTCGTTCGATCACCGGTGAGTTGAAAGCCTATTTCCGCCCGTCGGACGTCGCGGTGGGCCCGGACGGCGCGATCTATGTCGCGGACTGGTTCGATCCGCGCGTGGGCGGACATCAGGACCTCGACGACACACGGAGCGGCGCGATCTACCGGATCGCGCCGAAAGGGTTCAAATCGGTCGTGCCGAAGTTCGACCTGGCGACGACCGAGGGGCAGATCGCGGCGCTGAAGAGCCCGGCGATCAACGTGCGCGCGCTCGGCTACGCTCGGCTCGTGGCGCAGGGTTCCGCGGCGGTCGCGCCGGTGACGGCGCTGCTGGAGGACGCGAATCCGTTCGTGCGCGGCCGCGCGGTGTGGCTGCTGGCGGCGCTGGGCGCCGGTGGTATCGAGAAAGTGGAGACGCTGCGCACGCACGCCGATCCGCAGATGCGCGTGGCCGCGTATCGTGCACTGCGACGGTTCAACCCGGCGAAGCTGCGCGGTTATGCGGCGGATTACGCGGACGACGCGTCGCCCGCGGTGCGGCGCGAGGTCGCGCTGTCGTTGCGCGACGTGGCTTTCGCGGACGCGAAGGAGGTATGGCTGGCGCTCGCCCGCGGGTTCGACGGCGTGGATCGCTCGTATCTGGCGGCGCTGGGCATCGGCGCGACGCACAAGGAGGCCGAACTTTACGCGGCACTCGCGGCGACGCAGACGGAGCAGGATGCGACGAAGTGGGCGCCGGCTTACGCACAGCTCGCATGGAAGCTCACGCCGGCGGAGGCGGCGCCGGCGTTTGCGGCGCGGGCGGCGTCGACGGCGTTGACCGATGCGGAGCGGCTGGCGGCGGTGACGGCGCTCGGTTTCATCCCGACGCGCGAAGCGGCGAATGCGCTGCTCGATCTGGCGCAGCACGGTGCGGGGCAGATGAAGACGCACGCGCTGTGGTGGATTCTCAACTACAAGGATTCGCGGTGGCGGGAGTTCGGCCTCGATGCGGGGTTGAAGGAGCGCGGTCTCTATGATCCGGATACGGCGGTGGTGGCGACGAGTGTCGTGCCGGAGCCGGGACCGACGAAGCTGCCGGCGGCGGCGGCGGTCGCGGCGTTGCAAGGCGATGCGGTGCGCGGTGCGAGCGTGGGGCAGAGTTGCTTTATGTGTCACCGCGTCGGCGGGCAGGGCGTGGATTACGGTCCGGCGTTGACGGGTTTCGCGAACCGCCAGACCGCGGAGGTGGTGATTGACGCGATCCTGAATCCGTCGCGGGAGATCGCGCACGGTTACGGCGGGGCGGAGATCGAGTTGAAGGACGGCACGATCGTGCACGGCCTGGTGCTGTCGAACGGCGAGCCGTTGATCGTGCAGTCGATGGGTGGACTGACGCAGTTCATTCCGCGGGCGAAGATCGCCTCGCGAAAGCCGCTGCGGCGTTCGCTGATGATGAGCGCGGAGCAGCTCGGGCTGACGGCGCAGGACGTCGCGGACGTGGCGGCGTGGTTGAAGACGCAGTGAAGAGCGCGGGCGGTCTCCCGGTTTCACGTGAGGTGAAGTCAGGGAAACCCCGGTTCACGGCCTCGCCGGAACCGGGCCGCGGTTTTTCGATCTGCACTCTGTATGCAGCTCGTGACCCCCTCTGCGGCTGAACCCCTCTCTGCGTCGTCGGCCTCGGCTTCGGTGAACCTTCTCTGGACGGGAGGGTGGGACTCGACGTTCCGCCTGCTCGACCTCGTCGTTTTGAAAGGCCGGGCGGTCACGCCTTACTACATCGTCGATCCCGACCGGCCGGGAACGCTGCATGAACTGCACGCGATGCGGACGATCCGGAAGCGGGTGCGACAGCGTTTCCCGGGCACGGCCGGGCTGATCGGCCCGACGCGCCTCACGCTGCTGGACTCGATTGCGGCCGACGCGGAGCTCACGCAAAAATTCGAGCGTCTCAAGTCGCGCGCGTATTTGGGAAGTCAATACGACTGGCTGGCGCGGCATGTTCGCCAGGAGGGCATCCGGGAACTGGAACTGTGCATCCATGCCGACGATCGCGCCGAGGCGTTCGTGCGGGATCACGTGGAGCACGTGGTCGGCGCCGAGGGCGATGGCTACTGGCGCATCCGGCGCGAGGTCGAGGCGGACGATATCGGCCTGTTCGCGAGTTTCCGTTTTCCGATCCTCGATCTGACCAAGACCGAAATGCGGCGGCGGGCTCAGGCGGCGGGGTTGGGTGGACTCATGTCGCTGACCTGGTTTTGCCACACGCCGATCGACGGACGGCCGTGCGGCGTGTGCAATCCGTGTCGCTACACGATCGAGGAGGGATTGGCCGATCGTCTGCCGGGTCGGGCTTTGCTGCGTCACCGGTTCGGCAAGCAGATGAGGCTGACGGGCAAGATCAGCGGCGTGTTCTACAAGACGCTCGCGCGCATCGCGAAGCCCTTGATCCAGCGCGAACGCAAGCGGCACGGTGTCGCCCTGCCGTGAAGGGTTGAGGAGGAGGGGCGCGTCGGTTGTTCGCGGCAACTGTGTGGGTGGGCGGGTGCGGGGTTGTGCGGGTGCTGTGCTGCCGCGCTTTTTGAGGGGAGTGACCCGCGTGCGCCGCGCCGAGATCGGGTAGAATGGGCGGATGACGAACTCGTTTCGGCAGGATTTCTGTCCGCTGGCTTACGGTGCCGCGCTGGCGTTGGGCGCGATGTTGACGATCGCAGTTCCCGCGGCGCCGGTGGAACGCGCGCGGACGGTCGGGATCGAGGCGCGAGTGGGAGATGCAGGACGGCCCAGCGAGGCGGCGGATGAAAGCGCGAGGCCGACGGAGCGGGTATTGCGGGAGCGGCGGGCGCGGACGGCGGCGGCGCGACCGTGAGGGAGGCTGGAGACGGACGGGTGGTTGCGAAAAGGGCGGGTTGAAACCCGCCCTACTTTTTTGGTGTGGAGCGCGGGACGCGTGCGTAGGCTCCGTGGCTCCATGACTTACAAAACGATTCCGATGGGGTTGAACAAAAAGATCGCGCTGGTGGCGCACGACAACATGAAGCGGGCGCTGGTCGAGTGGGCGAAGTTCAACCGCGATCTGCTCGCGCATCACAAGGTTTATGCGACCGGCACGACGGGCGCGCTGCTCGAGAAGGAACTCGGATTCCCGATCATCAAACTGCAGAGCGGGCCGCTTGGCGGGGACCAGCAGATCGGCGCGAAGATCGTGGACGGCGAAATCGATTTCCTGATTTTCTTCTGGGACCCGCTGGAGCAGCAGCCGCACGATCCGGATGTGAAGGCGTTGTTGCGGATGGCGGTGGTGTGGAACATCCCGACGGCGTGCGACCGCGCGACGGCGGATTTCGTGATTTCGTCGCCGCTGATGGACAAGGAATACGAGCGGCTCATTCCGGACTACGATATGTATCGCAAGCGGAAGGTGCCGGGGGTGGAGACCGCGCCGCTGCCGATTCCCGGTGTGACGCCGATGGGGAAGAAGGGCGGGGGAAAAGCGTAACAGGGCGCGGGCCGCGGCGAGCGGGGCGCGGACTTTTTTTAACACGGAGGCCGCAGAGAGCGCAGAGGACGGGACCGCAGACGAAGGACGGTGAACGCTAGCCGGTAGACGATGGGTAGTAGTTGTTGGCGCGGAGAACCAAGTCCTGTGGAGGGCCAAGCTCCGCGCGGCTGTCTGCATCGCGATTTTTACAGAAGATCGCGAAGGGCGGTGGCCCGAGCTACGGCCGCGTGGCGGGTTTTTCAACCCGCGGCCGGCTGCGCACTACAGTGCAGCAGAACGAGCAGCTCAGAGTTCGGCCTTTGGACCTCGCTTCCGCAGAGCTGCTACACTCGTCTTCTTTCCTTTCGCCATCTCATTCAAGCGGCGGGCGGTCTCCTTTTTCCACGCTGGGCGTTCTTGACCGAGGCGAATCAGATAGGCGGAAAGATCCTTGCGCTCTTTCTCGGAGAGTTTCGACGCCTGTTGCTTGAGGTCGAGAAGCGCCGTTGCGGTCATGCGATGAAATTAAACTGAGGCACCCGAGCGTCAAGGGGTGCTTTGCCCAACGATCACGAGTCAGCCACGCCGAGCTGAGCAAGCATGCGTGCCGATGGCCGATGGCGCCCGATGGGGTCAATGGTGGCCGATGGGGTCATTCGTTACGGGTTTGTTCAACCCGAGTCCTGTGTCGGCTGCTGCGCATAGGACTCTCAGCGTTCGCTTCTTTGGCTCAAACCGCCTGATATCGCCTGATCGCTCAATACCGTCCGCCCAACGGCGGCAGTTCGGAACCGGTGACCGGCAGTGTGCAGGCGGCCGGCCCGGGGGCAAAGACGGAGGAACATGGTCGGTGGTCTTTTCTCTTCTCTGTGCTCTCTGCGATCTCTGTGTTAAAACGGTTTGGGGTTCGTTGACCGGACGAAGGAGGGAATGGAGAGCGAACGCTGATCTTTTGGTCGGGTCGCGGGATTGAACGGCCGGGGATGCCCGTTCTCCGTTGGCTGCGGGAAGACTCGCGCTCGGCGGCGAAGGGCGCATGGTCGGCGGCTGCGATGAAGATCAAATCTGCCGTTTTCGAAACCAGTGCGCCCCAGTTGAACGATTGTCCGCCGGCGACGCTGCCGGAGTTCGCCTTCATCGGGCGCTCGAATGTCGGCAAGTCGTCGTTGATCAACCTGCTCGCGGCCAAGCGCGATCTCGCGAAGGTGTCGGCCACGCCGGGAAAGACGCGGCTGATCAATTTTTTCCGGATCAACGACGCGTGGCGGCTCGTCGACCTGCCGGGCTATGGTTATGCGAAGGTCGGCAAGGAACAGCGCGCGGACTTCAACGAGGCGGTGGCGGATTTTCTGGAGGAGCGGGAGAATTTGCGGCGCGTGTTCGTGCTGATCGATTCGCGGCTGCCGCCACAGCGGATCGACGGGGAGTTCCTGCAGTGGCTCGCGGAGTGCGAGGTGCCGTTCGCGCTGGTGTTCACGAAGGCGGACAAGCAGTCGGCTTCGCAGACGCGGACGAAGATCGAATTGTTTCAGCGAACGATGGAGGAATGGGGTGTGGCGGTGCCCGACTGCTTCGTGTCGTCGGCGGAAACAAAGCTGGGGCGGTCGGAGATCCTCGCGTTCATCGAGCGCGAGCGGAATGCGTAGCGTCCGCGGGAAAGCCTTCGGGATCGCGGGAGGGGGCGCCCGCGAGTAGGCGGCCTACAGGCTCAGGTGCGGACGGTGTCGAAGGCTTTTTGGATCGCGGCCTTCACCTGTTCCGGAGTGCCGCCGCCGAGAGCGAGCGTGCGCGCTTCCTGCAACGGGAGCAGGAGGTCGGCTTTGAGCTGCGTCTCGGTTTGTTTCGCCTGCGCGCGCAGGGCTTCGCGACGCGCCTGGAGGACATCGGAGTCGCTGCCGCGCACGATGGTGACGAGGGTTTCGGCGACGCGGCTGAGGATCTGCGAGACGGCTTCGGACGCGTAGCCGCCGAGGAGCGCGAGCACGGGCGGGCCGAGGAGTTGCTGGAGCGTTTCGTTTTCCGCGGTGGGATCGAGGAGGTATTTGCCGAAATAGCCGAGGATCGTGCCGGCGGTGATGCCGAGGAAGAAGCGCACGAAATACGTCTGCTCGTAGCGCGGATCGAAGGTGCTTCGGACAATGTATTTGTGCGCGGTCGACAAACCGTAGAACGCGGAGCCGAGCGCGGCGGAGACGATGAGGCCGAATGTGTCGAACACCTGATCGATCCAGCCGGGGGCGTTGGGCCCGGCGAGGAGTTGCTGCACGACGGTGATGACGATGAAAAAGCCGAGGCTGATCAGGCTGGCGCGCAGCAGCGTGGCGAGCGTCGGGTTGCCGACGATTTTGCCGTTCGGTGTTTCGCTGGCGGCGATGGTGACGGCGGTCGCGGGAGCGATGAGCTGACTGAGCGCGCCGTGCACGGCGAGTGCGGTGATGAAACGCGCGCGGTCGTCGGTAAGCGGCGCGGGCGCGGGCTCAGCTGGCGCCGAATCCGTCGGGCCGTAGCAGAGTGCGGCGAGGCCCTGGCGCACCGACTCGGGCACCGTGAGGCCGAGACGGCGGCTGTGGCGGAGCATGATGTCGATGTCGGCGAGCGCGGAGCGGAGATGTTCGTCGCAAAGCGGGAGCAGCGGGGACGCGGGGGTGTCGGCCATGGGGAACGGGAGCGAAGCGTGGAGGTGGCCCGGTTTTCTCGTGCGGACGGAGAAGACGCGGGTGGGTGCGGCGACAGTGGTGCGAACGATTGGCGACGCCAATGGCAAAACGCAGCTGGTTTACGCCGGCGTCGTCGTGTGATCGAGGGGGCGATGATGTCCTCGAAACGCGGCGGGTGCGCCGCGGCTCCATGGATGAGGATCGCGACTGGCTCAGTCGTCGAGGCGGGAGGTGGCTTCGAGGAGGCGGATGATATCGGGCGCCTGGATCGGTTTGGTGAGGTAATCGTCCATGCCGGCGGCGACGCATTTCTCGCGATCGCCGACCATGGCGGAGGCGGTGAGTGCGATGATGCGGAGCTTCTTGTTGCGCGCGCCGGTGCCGCCGGCGCGGATGTTGGCGGTTGCGGCGTAGCCATCCATCTCGGGCATCTGGCAATCCATGAAGACGAGATCGTAATTGCCGCGGCGCAGCGCTTCGAGGCAGGCGAAGCCGTTGTCGACGAGCAGCGGGGCGTAGCCGAGGCGCTCGAGCAGGCGGGTGATGAGTTTTTGGTTCACGGCGTTGTCCTCGGCGACGAGGACGCGCAGCGGGTGGCGGCGGGCGAGGGTGGGGTCGAGTTCGGGGGCGAGAGGGAGGGCGCTCGGGGCGGCGGCCGGGTCGCGGGCGAGGGTGGTGTGCAGGGTGTCGAGCAGCGATGACTGGCGCACGGGTTTGCAGAGGATGGCGTCGAAGAATTTCTCGGGGTTGAACGGGCGCAGTTCCTCGCGGCTGACGGAGGAGAGCAGGATGAGGGCGAGTTCGTCGCGGGGGCGGAGGCTGCGGAAATTGAACGCGAGTTCGACGCCGTGCATGCCGGGCATCATCATGTCGAGCAGGGCGACGTGGGCGGGGCGTTCGTCCTCGAGGTAGGCGATGGCATCGTCGGGGCGTTCGAAGGCGTGGCAGAGGAGGCCCCAGCGGCCGAGCTGGCTGGAGAGGATGCGGCGGTTGGTTTCGTTGTCGTCGACGATGAGTGCGTGCCGGCCGACGAGGTCGACCTGCACGTGGCCGGTGGGAGAGAGGGCGGGCTGGCCTTCGGGGGCGGGCGCGGTGGGGGCGTCGATCCAGAAGCGAAACGTGGAGCCGGTGGTGGAGGTTTGGGCGAGGGCGATTTCGCCGCCGAGGAGTTGAACGAGACGGCGGCTGATCGCGAGGCCGAGGCCGGTGCCGCCGAATTTGCGGGTGGTGGAGGAGTCGGCCTGGCTGAAGGGTTTGAAGAGCCGGTCGACGCGGTCGGCGGGGATGCCGGGGCCGGTGTCGCGGACGGCGAAGGCGATGCGTTGCGGTGTGCCCTCGGCGCCGGGTTCGCGGGTGATGCGGACCTCGACCTCACCCTGGGCGGTGAACTTGATCGCGTTGCCCACGAGGTTGACGAGCACCTGGCGGAGGCGCGTGCCGTCGGTGACGATCCAGTCGGGCACGCCGTCCTCGATCCAGTGGAGCAGCTCGATTTTTTTTTCGTTGGCCTTGCTCCAGAGCAGGTCGAGCACCTCCTCGACGCAGCGGCGCACGGGGACGGGGTGGTGGTCGAGGTCGAGGTGGCCGGATTCGATTTTGGAGAAATCGAGGATGTCGTTGATGAGGGTGACGAGCGATTCGCCGCTGGAGCGAATGGTGAGGAGCCAATCGCGTTGTTCGGGGTTGAGTGAAGTATCGAGGAGGAGGTTGGTGAAACCGATGACGCCGTTCATCGGCGTGCGGATCTCGTGGCTCATGACGGCGAGGAATTCGCTTTTTGCGCGGTCGGCGGTTTCGGCGTCCTCCTTGGCCTGGCGGAGTTCGGTCTCGAGCTGCTTTTGTTTGGTAATGTCGGTCTGGGTGCCGAGCATGCGGAGGGGCCGGCCTTCGGGGGAGAAGTGGGCCTTGCCGCGGGCGAGAATCCAGCGCCAGTGGCCATCCTTGTGGCGGAGCCGGTATTCGCTGCGGTAGTGATCGACGCGACCGGAGAGGTGGGCATCGAGTTCGGCTTCGACGCGGCTGAGGTCGTCGGGGTGCACGTGCGCGATCCAGCTGTGGCGGGTGTTGGGGAGTTCGTCGTCGCGGTAACCGAGGATGCTTTTCCAGCGGGGCGAATACCACACGGTGTCGGTCTCGAGGTTGAAGTCCCACACGCCCTCGTCGCTGCCCGCGACGGCGAGTTGCCAGCGTTCCTCGCTTTCGCGCAAGGCGCGCTCGGCCTGGCGGCGGGCGGTGGCGTCGCGGTCCATGCCGAGGACGAGTTCGCGACCGTTCACCACGACGAGGCTGGTGAAGTATTCGACGTCGAAGAGAGTGCCGTCCTTGCGGCGGTGCTGGCCGGAGCCCTCGATGCGGCGGTGGGCGCGCAGATCGCGCGCCCAGCTGGCGGCGTGTTGGTGAGCCCACGGCCGGCCCTCGATGAGGTCGACGCACTGGCCGACGAGTTCCTCGCGAGTGTAGCCGTGCATTTCGCAGGCGGTGGGATTGCAGTCGACGATCTTGACGGGGATGACGGGGTCGTTGGGGTCGAAAAGAAAAATGCTCAATGGGGCTTTGTCCCAGAGGGCGGTGAGCTGCGCGGCGGTCTCGGCGATGGGTGGACGATCGGCGTGGGGGCGAACGGGAAGCCGCTTGGCGACGCGCGCGGCATCGAAGGTTTTCCAGGCGATGCAGAGAAGGGCGCTGGCGACGATCGACGAAGCGACGGCGATAGCGAAGGCGGTGCCGGGACCAGCGGAGAATCGCAAGGCGAGGAAGCTGCCGACGGCGATCACGGCGAGCGCGGCGGCAACCGACGCGGGGACGAGCGCGCGGTGGAGGGGGCTTCGGCTCACGGAATCAGACGTTGGTGGGGTGTCGGCGGTTGGCCAAGGCATTTCGCGACGAGGCATCGGGCGGAGGCGGCGGGAATGCGAGCAAGGGGAAAGGCGGGCTGCTCCGGCGCTGGCACAAATCGGGCCGGGGGTTTGACAGCTTTTGCGGCGTGTTTAGCCCTATCGGA
Source organism: Verrucomicrobiota bacterium (assembly GCA_023430825.1). Lineage (GTDB taxonomy): Bacteria > Verrucomicrobiota > Verrucomicrobiia > Opitutales > Opitutaceae > Opitutus. Next base: position 21,465 of record JAEYYL010000213.1, read on the forward strand.
CCAACGCCATGCATTATACCGAAAACCGCGCCGCCTGGTTCGAGGGCCAGGGTCTCTGGCAGGATGTTCCCGAGTCGCAATGGCGAGACTGGACCTGGCAGTTGAAGAACCGTCTGACGACGGTGGCGCAGCTCGAGCAGCACATGACGCTGACGCCGGAGGAGAAGGCGGGCTGTCTGTTTGCCAACCATAAGCTGTCGCTCGCGATCACGCCGTATTTTTTCAACCTGATCGACCGAGACGATCCGAATTGTCCGATTCGCAAGCAGGTGATTCCGCGCGCGGGCGAGATGCAGTTGTCGGCGGAGGAGCAGCTGGATTCGCTCGGGGAGGACGGGCATTCGCCCGTGCCGGGGCTGGTGCATCGTTATCCGGACCGGGTGCTGTTTCTGGTGACGGATCGCTGTGCGTCGTATTGCCGGTATTGCACGCGCAGCCGGCTCGTGTCCAACGCGCAGGACTACAATTTTCATCCGGAATACGAGCAGGGTCTGCGCTACATCGAGGCGCATCCGGAAGTGCGCGACGTGCTGCTGTCGGGTGGCGATCCGCTGTTGTTGTCGGACAAGAAGCTGGAACACCTGTTGAGCCGGCTGCGGGCGATCAAGCATGTGGAGTTCATCCGCATCGGTTCGCGCATCCCGGTGTTTCTGCCGCAGCGGATCACGCCGGAGTTGTGCGACGTGTTGAAGCGTTACGGGCCGATCTGGATGAGCATCCACGTGAATCATCCGAAGGAGGCGACGGCGGAGCTGCGCGATGCGTGCGAACGGTTGTCGTTTGCCGGCGTGCCACTGGGCAACCAGAGCGTGTTGTTGCGTGGCGTGAACGACGATGCGGAGGTGATGAAGGCGCTGGTGCACCGGCTGCTGCGGATGCGGGTGCGGCCGTATTATCTTTACCAGATGGACCTGATCACGGGCGGGGCGCACTTCAAGGCGGACGTCCGGAAGGGGCTGGAGATCATCCAGGGGTTGCGCGGGCACACGACGGGCTACGCGGTGCCGCAATACGTGATCGATGCGCCGGGCGGTGGCGGGAAGGTGCCGATCAACCCCGATTATCTGGAGCAGATCACGGAGGATGAGGTGGTGTTTCGAAATTACGAAGGTCGGGTTTTCCGGTATCCGCTGAAGAGCACGCCGCTGGTGCCGCGAGTGGCCGAGGTGGAGCCGCCGGCCGAGCCGGTGGTGCAGCCGGTGCTGAAAAACTGAGCGCACGGGTGCGTCGGGACCGGCTCCGGGCGGTGTGCGGGCTGCGGACGCTAAGGCGGCGGATGCGCCTTCGCGCGTCGCACGGCCGGTCGGCGGCGAGGTCGAACCCACGCGAGTTCGCGCGGGGGACGGCCCGACGAGGCGAAGATGCTGCGTCGGCTAGATACTGATAATCAGTCGATTACAACGCTGCGGAAAAGGCCGAAAAAACTTCGGCTTTTTTTGAGCATTATGACGCGAGCCCCGTCTATCTCTGTGTAGTCAACATCGTCCACGGGGACGGTGAATGTTTGTAGTTCTTACGGTTTGCTTGGTGTTAGGTCACTTGAGCCGCTTCTTCGGAGGCGGCTCTTGTGTTTCAGGGGACAGGGGGGGCCGACACGGAGGAAGCGGGAGGCCACGAGGGTGTTTGGGGGCTGTCAGGCGGACGAGTGCTGACGACGAGGAGGCTCGGATTGCATCAAGTATTTCGCTCTGTGGCCTCGGAGTTCCCTCCGTTTGTTTCGTTGAGGTGTGATTTAGCCCGAATACGTCACACTGGAATCAACCAAGTCATGGTTCACAGAGGACACTGAGCTCTGACCCAGAGGCAGCAGGAGGCCACAAGGTGTTGGATGCGTTTGTTGCGAAAACGAGGCGGATTGGAAGGGGAGGCCAGATAGGATCGGTGAATT
>JAEYYL010000115.1 GCA_023430825.1 Verrucomicrobiota bacterium
GGGAGCGAGATGCCGTCGGCGAGCATGGCCTCGGCGACCGGACAGTGGACGGTGCGATAGTCCATCGTGGTGAGGCCGGCGTCGCGGAGCGGCCAGGCGCCGGCGAAGAAGTTGTGGTGTTGAAAAAGTGGATACTGATAAACGGGCCGGGGGATGTAGCCGGCGCGGGCGTCGACGCCCTCGGCAACGAGCGCGTCGACGAACTCGTTGCGGGTGCAGTTGAACTTCGCGGTGTCGAAACGCAGCAGGCAGAACCAGAAGCTGTGGGTGTCGCGAGCGTCGATGGCGGGGAGAGCGATGCCGGGGAGCGCGAGTTCGCGCAGGCGGTCGAGCAGGCGGCGGCCGAGGCGGATGTGCGTGGCGACGATGGCGTCGAGCTTGGTGAGCTGGGCGGCGCAGACGGCGGCCTGCGGCTCGCTCATGCGGTAGTTGGGCGCGAGAGACTCGGGGTTGCGGCTGTTGGTGACGCGATCGTAGTGCTTGTCGCCCCATTTGGCGAGGGTCGGGCCGAAGCGCGGGTTGTTCGTGCCGACGAGGCCGCCGTCGCCGCAGCTGATGTGTTTGAACTCGTTGAAGGAATAGCAGGCGAGATCACCGAAGAGTCCGACGGGTTTGCCGCGGTAGGTCGCGCCCCAGGCCTGGGCGCAGTCTTCGATGACGAACAGGTTATGCTCGCGCGCGAGGGACATGATCGGGTCCATGTCGGTCGAGTTGCCGGCGAGATGGACGACCATGATCGCCTTGGTTTTCGGCGTGAGGCGGCGGCGGACGTCGGCGGGGTCGAGATTGTAGGTGTGCGGGTCGATGTCGGCGAAGACGGGCACGAGCTGCTGGTAGAGGATGCCGATGACGGAGCCCATGTCGGTGACGGGCGAGGTGATGATTTCGGAGCCGGGCGGAAGTTCGAGCGCGGCGACGGCGATGTGGAGAGCGGCGGTGCCGGAGGAGCAGGGGAAGGCCCATTGCAGCGGGTAGGTGCGGCGGAACTCGGCGAGGAGCGCGGCGCATTGCGGGCCGTTGGCGTAGAACAGCGACGGCTGGTCGACCATGGCGGTGAGGCGCGCGAGTTCTTCGGCGCCCCAGCGGTGATGCACGGGGCGGGCGGCGGTGACGGATTTCGGCCCGCCGTGGAGGGCGAGGGTGGAATTTTGGCTCATTGGGATGAAGAACAGGAGGGAAGTCTTGTCTCCCGCGAATCACGCGAATCGGCGCGAATGCAGACTATAAAAGCGGAGGGTGAAGTTCATGCGCGGACGGATCGGCGATTCAGGCGGATTTATTCGCGGGAATTCGCGTGATTCGCGGGCAGGGCTTGGAGGAAATCGGAGAGGCGGAAGACGAAGCCGAATTCGAGGGCGACGCGCCAGAGAGCTTGTTGTTTCTCGCGTTCGTCGCGGGCGGTCTCGCGATTCTCGACGGCGGTGGTGGCCTCGGCGATCGTGGAGCAGAGACAACCGTGACGCGCCAGGTCGACCATGCCGCCGGGCGACATCAGGAGGCACCAGTTGAGGGCGAAGCCGACGTAGATGAGGTGGTTGATGGCGTGTGCGCGGCAGAGTGCGGCGAGTTGGTCGCCGTTCTCGGCGATGCCCTCATTGCCGACGGGCCGGGCGGTGGGGGCGAAGTCGAGACGGGCGAACCCGGCGGCGATATCGGCGGCGTTGTGCGCGCCGGGCGAGGCGTGGGCGCGGCGGAGGCGCTGGAGGTTTTCGTAGGCGGGATCGGACGCGACGTGGGTGGGTGCGGGTGAAGGGCCGGCGAGCTGCCGAGCGCGTTGGTAGCCGGGGAGGTGGGAATAGTAATCCTTGCCGCCGCCGACGACGTGGAAGATCGGGAGCGGTGAAGCGCGCACGGCGGCGAGCAAGGGCGGGAAGATTTCGGTGAGAATCTTTTCGGCGCGCGGCGTGTAGTCGACGGCGCGGCGCCAGCCGGGGAATTCGTGCGGCTGGCCGCAACCCCACGCGTGCATCACGACGAGCGCGGTGTGCGCGGGCGCGAGATCGACATCGATCGTGTGCCAACCGAGGAAACCTTCGGCGGGCACCGCGCGTGCGGGGTCGGCGTCGAATTGCCGGTAGAGGTGGGCGGGCAGGCGCATGGGCTAGCAGCAGACTACGGAAGGGAACCACAGAGGCACCGAGGCACGGAGGTCGGAATCAGCCGAAGGTCTTCTCTGGGTCTCTGGGCCTTTGTGGATCAAGGGAGTTAACGACTAGGATTTTGCTGGGCGGGAGGCGCGCCAGAGGAGGGCTCCGATGAGGAAGAGCACGCCGCCGGCGATGACGTTGATGGCCGGGGGCGCGAGGGGCGACGAGGGCAGGACGACGCAGGCGATGAGGACGACGCCGAGGAGGACGCTCACAAGGGCGAGCATTTGGAAATCGCGGAGGCTGCCGGCAGGAAGATTGGGATCGAGCGGCACGGGCGTGCGGAGGTCGGCGTCGAAGCGGCGGCACTCGGCGCTGCGCGGATCTTCGGCGCGGTAGAAAAAGGCGGAGGCGAAAAACACGAGCGTGGCGGCCGCGATCGCGCTGATGATGTTGCGCTCGTAAGCGTAGTCGGGGAACGCGTCGATCGCCATCAAGCCGAACGCGGCGGCGAACGCGGCGACGCACGACGCCATGCCGGACCACCAGGGCGTTTTGCGATAGATCATGCCGAGGAGGACGGGCGTCATGAAGCCGGGGCCGGTGAGCGAGTAGTATTTCAGGCCGAAGGCGAAGGCGCCGCCGGTTTTGGCGATGAAGATCGCGGAGACGATGCCGAGGACGCCGATGACGAGCATCGTGATTTGCGCGACGCGCATCTGGTGGCTTTCGCCCGGCACGGCGAGGCCGGCTTTTCTGCGGAGCGGGACGTAGATGTCGCGCGTGATGGTGGCGGCGAGCCAGTTGAAGCCGTCGCTGGCCTGGCCGAGCGTGGCGGAGAGAATGGCGGCGACGACGAAGCCGATCATGCCGTGCGGCAGCAGCAGCAGGGCGAGGCTGACGAACGACGCTTCCTCGGGTGCGGCGAACTGCGGCCAGAGCGCGCCGATGTCGGGAAAAATGATCCGCGCACCCATCACCGGCAGAATCCAGAGCAGCGGTCCGAAGAAGGAGAGGCCGGCGCAGAGGAAGGCCATTTTGCGTGCGCTGCGTTCGTCGGGAACGCTCTGGTAGCGTTGCACCTGCCACCAGGCGACGTTGTAGCCGAGGATCGAGGTGGCGGCGTAGCAGAGGAGGAACAGCGGCTGGCCCGTCTGGCCGTTGAGTCCGAAGTAGCCGGTGGGGGCGTCGTGCCAGAGACGTTCGAAACCGGCGAACAGGCCGTCGCCGCCGCCGAGGTGCATGAACGTCACGGGCATGATGAGGAGCGTCGTGACGAGAATGATGACGCCCTGCACGGCGTCGCTGAGCACGGCGGCCCAGAGACCGCCGATGACGGTATAGACGATCATGACGACGCCGACGCTGATCATCGTGAGTTCGAGTCCGGTGAACGTGTAGCCGAGCAGCGCGTGTTCGTAGTGCGCGAAGCCGAGGGCGGTGGCGACGAAGATGCAGAGGATGTAGAGGCCCTGGCCGATGCCGATGATCTGGGGGACGATCGCGGTGACGGTGTAGAAATAAGTCGTCGACGAGGAATAGCGTCGCGTCAGGAACTCGAGCGGGGAGTTGATGCGGGCGCGGCGCCAGCGGGAGGCGAAGTAGAAAGCGCCGATGAGATAGGCCCAGGTGGCGGCGGTGAAGACGACCGCCGCGCCGAGGCCGTAGCGGTAGGTGAAACCCGCGGCGGCGACGAACATGAAGGCGGAGAAACCCGAGACCCAGTTCGAGACGCCGGCAAGGAACCACGGGATTTTGCCGCCGCCCTTGAAGTAATCGTCGGTATTCTTGTTTTTCCGCGACGAATACCAACCGACGAAAATGACGATACCGAAGTAGAGCGCGATGAGCGCGTAGTCGGCGGCGTTGACGTGGTTGAAGTCAGGCATCGGGCTCAAGCAGTTACCCGCGAATCACGCGAATAGAAACCGAACGATCGGGAAGGGGATCTGGAAAGGCGAAGGGCACGGTGCCTCAACTTTGAGGTTCGATCGATTCGCGTCATTCGCGGGTGGTTTCTGATTCTCACGCGAAGGTGAGGGTGGGGTTGGGGGTGGAGGTCTCGAGGGTGACGTCGATCTTCTGGGCGGCGTGGGTGCCGGTGATGCGCCAGCCGGTGGGTTGGCGGGCGATCGTGAGCGCGCCGTGCGCGGCGCCGGCGGGGGCGGTGGTGCAGGCGGTGAGGACCTCGTGGTGCGTGGCGCGGGCGGAGACGGCTTCGACGTAGGGGAAGACGCCGATATTTTCCGGCAGCGCGAGCCGGTGGGTGGAGGCTCTGACCGAACCCGTGGCGGCGAGCGTGGCGCGGAGGGAGGCGAGGGGGCGGTCGATGCCGAAGGTGGTTGTATCCGCGGTGGCGATACCGCGGCCGTCGTCGTTGAAGACCTGGAAGCGGAGCTGCACGGGCGCGGCGGTCTCGAGTTCCACGCGGTCGAGGACGAGGACGATGTCGGGTTTCAGGAAGACGAGCGTGCGCAGGACGCGCGTGGTGTCGGGGAGGACGAGGGCGTAGGCTTCGGTGGCGTCGCTGGTGACCGTCATCCAGCCAGGGCCGGTGCGAAAATCGGTGACGCGGGCGGTGGCCCAGGAGGCGTTGGTGCCTTCGGAGCCGTCGTGATATTGGTGACCCTTGCCGTCGATGAGGATGGCGGTGTGCGCCTCGGTGAGACGGAGCAGCCATTGCGGCGTGGTGAAGGAATAGCCGGCGCGGAAGGGATCGTGGAAGAGGCGTTCGCCGTGCGCTTTTAGGATGACGCTGTTGCGGTCGGCGTGTTCGTGATTGGCGGGGCCGCCGCTGCGGAGGGCGACGACAGTGTCGGCGGGTTGCCAGCCGGTGCGCGAGATCACCCAGTCGTTGCTCAAGCGGACGTCGTGGAGGGCGGCGTCGGGGAGTTTGGCAGGGGCGTCGGGACGATACCAGACGGCGCCCTGGAGGAGGCGGAGCGAACCGGTGTGTTGCGCGACGTGGTGCGAGAGCGGGTCGTTGGCGGTGGTGCCGACCCAGCCGGCGACGGAGACGTCCATGCCGACGCCGGCGTCGCAGAAATTCACGAGGTCGAGGGCGGGATCGTAGTTGCCCTTGGGCGTGGCGTTGTAGGCGGTGTTGAGTTTCGGATCGGCGACGGCGGCGCCGCTGCAGGGCATGGCCATGCTGAGGGCGAAGCGGATCGTGCCGGGGTAGTTGATGAGTTTGCGGTCGTCGAGGCCGAGCCGGCGCCACACGGCTTCCGCGAGCATCGCGAGGTGCGAGGTGGTGTAGCCCCAGTAGCCGACGCCCTCGTCGTAGGAACCGTCGGTGCCATACATGACGGCGAACGCCTGCGCGCTCTGGCGCGAGAGATCGAGCCATTTGGCGGCGTCGCGATGGCGGCCGTGAAACCAGACGGCGGCGAGGCCGAGACCGCAGGTGGGGATGATCTTGAGATTGGTGGCGTTGAGAATGAGCGGCCAGCGGGCGAGGGAGACGCGGTAGGCTTGCGGGTAATCGTCGTCGGGATCGAAGCTCCAGCCGCGGACGCGATCGGGATATTTCAGGCCGTAGAGCGTGCGGTAGCAGGCGGGCGCGCCCTCGGTGACGATCTTGTGTTCGACGCGCTGGACGAGATCGGCCGGGACGGCGGCGCCGAGCCAGTCGAGCGCGTAGCAGGCGGCGATGGTGGCTTCGGGGGCACGCTGGAGGCCGATGGTGTCCTTGCCGCCCTCGAGAAAATAATCCCAGCGCGCGTAGTCACAGAGGCGGGAGAGCGCGAGGAGGCAGAGGTCGAGCTGGCGCTGGTCGCCCCAGACGGCGTGGGCGAAGGCGGAATTCTGGACGAGTTTCCAGAGCCGCATGAAATCGGCGACGTGGTTGTTGAGCCGGGCCTCGTCGCGGACGAATTTCGTTTCGGCGGCGAAATCGATTTTGAGGAGTTGGTTGCGAATTTCGGCGCAGCGGGGGAGGTCGAGGTTGGCGCGGATGCGGGGGAGATCGGCGGCGTCGAAGAGGAGGCCGCGCGGGTGAGAGGGCGCTGGAGGCTCGGCGGCGTCGGTGGCGAACCGGATGAGGGGGACGGTTGCGGCGAGGGTGAGGGAGGATTTGAGGAAGGTGCGGCGCGTGGAGTTCATGGGGAGGGACGGTTGATTGGTGCGGCGGGATTTTACGGACTCAGAGGGGAAAACCACGGATGGACACCGATGAACACGGATGTCGGATTTTAGCGCAGAGGACGCGAAGACCTCGCGAAGGGTCGCGGAGCTAAGGCCGGAGTTTCTGGCCATGCCGAGTGACCTTGGATTGATCCGTGTTCATCGGTGTGCATCCGTGGTTGAAATGAGTTATAGCGGATCACGGGCCGTCGCGGAGCTGGGCTTCGTCGCGTTCGAGGTAGGGGATGCCGCGGGTCATCCAGTCGGGGGCGGGTGCGCCCTTGAGGAAGTGATCGAAGAACTCGTGCATGCGGCGGGTGAAATCCTTCTGGTCGGCGCGGCGGCGGAGGCCGTGGAATTCGTTGTGGTAGTTGAACCAGTAGGCTTCCTTGCCGTGGCGGCGGAGCGCGAGGAAGTATTCGATTGCTTGATACCACGGCACGGTGTCGTCGCCGTCGTTGTGGAGGATGAGCAACGGCGTCTGCACGCGATCGGCGAAGAATACCGGTGAGTTCTCGAGGTAGAGGTGCGGAGCCTCCTGCAGGGTCGCGCCGATGCGGCTCTGGGTTTTCTCGTATTTGAACTGGCGCGAGCGGCCGGAGCCCCAGCCGATGCCGGCTGAGGCGCTGGTCATGTTGCTCACGAGCGCGCCGGCTTCGGCGGCGCGGAAACGATTCGTTTGCGTGACGAGGTAGGAGACCTGGTAACCGCCCCACGAATGGCCGGAGATGCCGATCGCCTCGGGGTCGACGTAGCCGCGGCGGACGATCTCCTCGACGGCGGGGAGCACGCATTTCAGGGCGCTCTGGCCGGGATGGCCGACGGTGTAGATGATGTCGGGCATCAGCACGAGGTAGCCGTTGCTCGTGTAAAAGGTGTGGTTGAGGTAAGACGTCGGAACCGGCGGCGTGAAGTGGTGCACGATCTGCGAGAGCCGCTCGTAGAGATAGACGATCATCGGGTATTTTTTCGACGGATCGAAATCGGCGGGCTTGTAGAGCGTGGCTGCGAGTTCGACGCCATCGAGGTTGCGATAGGTGAGCGATTCGGCGGTGCCCCAGAGAAACGGCGCGAGTTGCGCGCCGCCGTCGGTGACTTTGACGGGCGGGGCGAAGTTCGTGTCGGTGGTCAGCAAATCGGGGTATTCGTCGAAGCGGCCGGCGTTGAGGAGGAGGACGTCGGCGTCGGCGGCGCGGCCGAGGTAGCGGATGTTTTTGTCGGCCCAGAGAAGGCGTTCGGGTGGCGTGGTGGCGCCGAAGGACGTGCGGAAGAAGCCGGACGCGTGGGTGTCGTCGTGTTCGCCGCGAAAGTGGAGCGGTTGCGCGGGATCGATGCCGCGTTTGTCGTCGCCGGGCTCGGCGGATTCGATCGGTTGGAGACGGAGCTGAATGTGGTTCGCGCGACCGAAGCCGGCGGTGAGGTTGCGCGCGGGGCGACCATCGGGAAACACCTGCCAGAGATCGTAGCGATCGTAGAGCAGCAGGGACTCGCCGTCGCGCGTCCAGCCGGCGGTGCCGTGGGCGGGGGGCAGGTCGGGATGGTCGGCGCGCTCGTCGTGGAAGGCGACGGGGAGGTCGGCGGTGAGCGGGCGGACGTCGCCGGACCGGGCGTCGACGGCGAACCATTGGCGGTCGGCGTAGTAGGCGAGCCAGCGGCCGTTGGGCGACCAGCGCACACCGGATTTGTCGCTGAGCTCGCGGGCGACGAGCTGGCGATCGCCGGTGGCGGTGTCGACCAGGTAGAGATCGTGGTAAACGCCGTCGTAATCGAAGCGACGGCGGTAAGCGCGGTCGTCGAGACCGAACGCGAGCGAACCGTCGTCGTTGAAGGTGACGGTGGCGAGCGTGGGGTCGGCGATCTGGCGGAAGCGGCGGTGAGCGAGGTCGAGCACGCCGAGGTAGGCGCGCTTTCGCTCCTGGGGGGCGCGCTGTTCCTGGAGGGTTTGAAGGTAGTCGTCGTTCCAACGCCACAGGTCGACGGTGACCTTGTCTTCGTCGAGGAGGTCGGCGAGGCGGGGGTCGGGTTCTTTCGGGGTGGGAGCGGTGGGGATGTAGAGTTTGGTGCCGTCGAAGGAGAAGGCGGGGGCGGTGTCGCCGCTGACGGCGGAGCCGGCGGGGACGCCGGCGCTCCCGGGGGGGACGAACTCGCTCGCGGTGGCGTATCCGCGGTTCCAATACCAGAGGGCGAGGCGGGGCGTTTTGGCGTCGGGGCCGGCTTCGGCGCGGTCGGTGACGAAGGCGGCCTGGGTTTCGGTGCGATCCCAGGCGAACTTGCGATACACGCCGGGGCCGGAGACGAGTGCGACGGGTGCGGCGGAGTTTTCGGGGGAGACGGTGTAAACGCCGTTTTTGGCGCTGTCGGCGGCGGAGACGAGGAAGACGAGCGTGCGGCCGTCGCGGGCGAAGGCGTATTCGGTCACGTCGGCGAAGGTGCGCTCGCTGCCGGTGGCGAGATTGCGCAACACGAGATCGCTGGCGGTTTGGGTCGGCGCGGGCGTTTTGAGGTAGGCGAGCCAGGCGCCGCCTTTGGCGGGCACCTGAAAATTTCTCACGGCGTCGAGGCGCACGCGGCCGCCGGTGGTGAGGTTGAGGACGACGAGGCCTTCGGGCGGGAGTTCGTCGGGTTTTTTCTTTTCGCGTTTGGCCTGGCGGAGCTCGGTTTGCCGGGGAAACGCGGTGGCGACGACGAACCGGCTGTCGCTGGTGAACACGATGCTCACCTCGCGGCGCGGCGAGGGTCTTTCGGGATTGCGCTCGAGCGACGTCACCGGTGGTGGCGGGAGCGCGCCGACGGGTTCACGGCGTTCGTGGGCGGTGGCGAGTTCGCGGATGATCACATCGCCGTCGCCCTCGAGCGGCATGTAGGAATAGGCGAGGTAACGGCCGTCGCGCGAAAGGACCGGGCTGGCGATCGAGCGCCAGGCGTCGAAGTCATCGTGCGAGAACGGGCGTTTTTCCGCGATCGCCCCGGCACTTGCGTCAGCGGCGAACGCGGGCGCGGCCGCCGAGGCGAGGAGCATGGCGGCGAAGAACGAGCACGCGGACGCTTTTAGTCGTAGCCCTCCAGTCGGGGCCGACATTACTTGGGGCCCGGACTGAGAGGGGCGGAGCGCGATGTCCTCCTCGGGCTGAGCGGCGTTCGCTCGCAAAACAACCCGACGAGGACGACGGGTTCCACCCTCGACCGCGTGGATGCGGCGCGGACGAAGATCAAGGATTGTGGTCCACCGGATCATCGGGCTGCTGGTAATGCGTGCGGTAGGTCTGCGCGCTGGCGGCGAGCTTGAGGAAGCGGTCGAGCGGAACGACCTCGGCGCGTTCGCTCAGGCCGGCGAGGATGGCGGAGACTTTTTCGACGGTGTTGCGCTCGCGCACGTGCATGAGGAGGAAATACGGGCGCTGCGGGTTGAGCTGCATCAGCTCGTCGAGGTCGGCGATGGCCTCTTCGATGGGGCGTTCGACATCGAGGTAGTAGTCGTAGCTGATGAACGGTTTTCCGTCGCGCAGATCGAAGGTGCGCGCGGTGCCGTAGCCATTGATGAAGCCGATGACGTCGGGGTATTCCCGGTAGTAGCGGTCGACGAGATCCTGGGGGAGGTCGGTGTTGCCGACGTGGCGGTTACCCTCGGAGTAGTCCATGATTTCGAGGACGCGGAGGTCGAGCCGCTGCATGAGGTCGCGGCCGATTTTGGCGAGCGCGGGAAACTTGTCGGCGGGGATCGCCTTGGGATACATGTAGCCGGGGCCGGAGAGGCCGCCGATGAAGTAGTCGTTGGGCGATTTGTCCTCGTAGAAATACTGCAGTGCGGGCGGGTTGAGCCACACCCAGTTCATCAGGACCTGCCAGGTGTAGGGGATCTGGCCGCGGCCGGGTTTGGTCCAGGCACCGATGCCCATCGCGTCGGTGGCGGCGGCGCAGAGGTAAACCTTGTTCTCGGCCGAGAGTTTTTCGTCGGGGCGGACACGGTGGTTGTTGGTGAACTTGAAATCCGGCGTGAGCGGGATCTGCGAGGTGAAGGAGACATTCGGCAGGTTGTGAAGGCCCTCCATCATGAGGCCGTAGTTGCCGACGAGCGTGGTGTGCTGGCCCTCGGTGTCCTTGGCGTAGGAGTGCCAGCCGAGAACGACGCTGGCGGGGTTCTGGCGACTGAGGATTTTTTTCAGCAGTGCGATTTCCTCGGTGTGTTTCGGGTTGGCGGAGAGGTCGGTGAAGAACGCGCGCTGGCGGATGCCGAAGTCGGCGATGCCGGGCTGCATGGCGATGCCGGCTTCGCCGCCCATGACGACGTAGTAGTCGCGCGAGCAGCGCTCGAAATATTGGTCGTAGGCCCACTGGTAGATGGCGTGATCGGGCTGGCCGGTGAACTGGCCGCGGAGATCGACGACGGGTTGCAGGCCGTGTTTCGCGGCGAGGGCGAGCTGGTCTTCGTTGACGACGACGAGGTCTTCGACGCCGGCGATGGTGAACGCGACGATGAGGGAGGAGCGGACGGATTTGTCCCAGACGACGCAGCCCTTCGCGTAGCTCGCGAAACGGCCGAGGGCGGCGTCGGCGTCGTTGAGCGCGAGGCGGTCGAATTGCACGCCGTGGCGGCGTTCGAGAAAACCGATGAGCGGGTGAACGATTTCCCACTGCCAGTTTTTCGGGTATTCGAGATAGACGCGGGGCTGCTCGCGATTGGCGAGGCCCTGCACGGAAAGGAGCAAGGCGTGGACGGGGACGTCGCCGTCGAGGCGCCAGTTCTCGGAGAGCGGGATGAGCGTGGCGCTGGCGGGCGCACGCTCGACCTTGCGCGGCTCGAGTTGCGCGTGGAGCGGGGCGGCGAGGCCGGAGGCGAGGAAGAGGGCGGAGAGAAAAGCGCGGATCATGGGGAGACGGGAGCGACGCGGTTGAAAACGTAAACGACGGGCCGGTGGCGGGTGCTGCGCAGTTCGGTGAGCGTGAGGCGGGCGCCGCCGGCGGAGACCTTGTAGTCGCTGAGGATGTTGACGGCGCGGGGGCCCTGTTGCGTATCGAGGGTGAGATCGGTGCTGAGGCGGAGGAGGCGGCGGTCGTCGAGCCAGCGGGCGTGAACGCGCTTGGTGCGGTCGCCGCCGATGTAGGCGCCGAGGTGGCGGTTGTCGGGCCACATTTCGACGGGGACGACGTTGACGGCGCGCGTGGAATCGAGGACGGCCGTATCCGAAAATTTGCGACGGCCCCACGCGAGTTCGCGGCGGAGGGTGATGGTGTCGCCGTCGACGGCGAGGGTGAGTTCGTAGCCTTTCCACGGGCTGAGTTCGGTGCTGCGGGCGGGGTCGATGCGCCAGGTGCCGGCGAGGGGCGTATCGGCGGCGCGCGCGAGAAGGGCCGAGGCGGCGAGGAGGAGGAGTCGCAGGCCGAGGAGGCGGGAGTGACGGGTCATGTTAACCGGACGGAAGGTGAGGGGAGGCAGGCGGCCGCGCGTGGAGGGAGAGGGCGGGAGGGCGGCGATGCGGGGGAGGAAAAAAAGGGCGGCGCCGGATAGGCGCCGCCCTGCGTCATGACGATGGACGACGGTGAACCGGCTTAGAACTGGAGCGTGTTCGTGAGGACGAAGTTGCGCTCCGGCGACAGCACGAACGAGCCTTCGGAATAGACCTCGTCGGTGAGGTTGTAGATGCCGAAGCTGCTGCGGATCTTGTAGCCGCCGATTTCCCACGGGAGGCTGAAGGTGAGGTCGGTGACGACGTAGTCGCCGGCCTGATAGCCACCTGCGAGCGGGTTCCAGTCGACGGAGCGGGAAACGACCGTCTCGGAGGAGTAGCGGACGCCGAGACCGACGGAGAAGCCGCGACCGAACCCGCCGACGAAGTTGTCGTTGAACGTATATTTTCCGAAGGCGGTGAACTTGTATTCGGGGATGTTTTCGACGCGCGAGTTCCAGTAGATGGTGGAGTCGCGTTGTTGGGTGGCGGTCAGGCTGTTGAAGCCGGGGCTGCCGGGTTTGGCGAGGACGGGGCGGCTGTCCTCGATCGTCTCCGCATTGGGCAGCCAGGAGCCGTTGACGACGGCCTGGAAGTTGCGGATGGGCGTCCAGATGAACTCCACCTCCGTGCCCTGCACGCGGACGTCGTTGTCGTAGGCGCGAACGCGGAAGAGGCGGCCGGAGTTGGCGCCGGGGTTCGAGTAGGTGGCGCCCATGGCGATGGCGCGCCGAACGGCCTCGATGATGTTGGGATCGGTGCTGTAGTTCAGCGGCTCGTTCAGGTTGGACTGGGCGACGGCGTCGTCTTCCTTCCGGTTGGCGCGGTTGGCGCTGAAGATCGAGAAGGTGCCGACGATCTTCTGGTTCGGGGAGGTGTATTTCACGCCGGCCTCGTAGTTCATGCCGTCCTCGTTGGGGATGTCCTGCTCGTAGCGCAGTCCGCCGATGATGTCCTGGAATTGCTCGACCGAGGTGACGCGCTGGCCGCGATAGTCGAAGCCGTTCTGGCCGATGCTGGCGTATTGGGCGAGCAGGCCCTGGACGAGATACACCTCGTCGCCGGGGAAGAAGCCGCCGATGTTGCCGGAGTTGAACTTGAAGATCTTCGACACGGAGGCGTAGGCGGAGATGGCGGGCGTGATGGCGAACGAGGCGCCGGCCATCCAGGAGTCGCCGGTCTGGTCGAGCGGGATGGTCTTCTGGTAGGCGATGCTGTGGCCCCAGACGTTCTCCGGATACTTCGCGGGGTTCTCCCACATGTATTCATTTTCCGGATAGACGAACCAGGGGTAGTTGTTCTGCTGCGTCTGGTATTTCTCGACGCGGTTCTCGCGGCGGAAGCCGGCGAGGACGGTGAGGCGGTCCTTGAAGAAGTCGCCCTGGTAGTTGACGTAGTAACCGGTCAGCTTCGGCGAGTAGCCGTCGAGCGCGTTGCGATCGTCCTGGAACCACCGGTTGATATCGGGAGCGATTTCCGCGCCGGGGTCGTAGTTGGAGTAGATCTGGCGGACGGGTTTGATCTGGCCGTTGCGTTCGTAGATGACCTGGTTGACGGGCACGCCGCCGAAATCGTATTTGACCCGGTTCGCGCCGGCGTAGTCCGGATTGGAAACCGGGTTGCGGGCGCCGGGCAGGAACGCGAGATTGATGTCGGAGCCCGCGGCGCCGTTGAGATACTGCTGCTTCCAATCCGAGCGCTGGCCGCCGACGAGCAGCTTGTTCTTGAAGTGTTCGAAATCCAGTTTGAAGACCAGGTCCAGGTTGTGGATCGTGGTGTCGCGATAATAGCCGGAGCGGTTGCCGAGGGCGACGTTCCAGTGGATGCCGTCGGCGTAGGGCGTCTGAATCGCGCCGCCCTGACCGACGCTGTTGTGGTCGGCGTTGTCGCGGGTGAACACGTAGCGGGCGGTGAGCCAGTCGGTGGGATTCATCTCGACCGTGGCGGTGGAGACGCTCGTGACCTCATGGGACTCGGCTCCGCGAGAGGTGTAGTTGAAGTCCTTGTCGTAACCGAACGTGCCGGCGAGGTTGGTATAGTAGGCGCCGCGCTCGACCTTCGTGTAGGCCGGCAGGTAGAGATTGCCGGTGGCATTGCGGACGTTGTTGATATAGGTCGTATAGGCGAGCGTGGGCGTCGTGGTCGTTTGGACGACGTTGGAAGTCAGGCCGTTGCCGGCGGACGCCGTGATCGTGCTGCTGAGGAACGGGCCGCTGGCGGCGGCGGCTTTCCAGCCGGCGAAGTCGGACCAGATCCAGTCGTAGTCGTTGCGATTGAAGGTCCAGTCCGAGTGCTCCATTTCGAGGTTGATCCGGAGCTTGCCGCTCTTGAGCGGGTTGAAAGCGAGGCTGGGGTTGACCATGAAGCCGCGCTTGAACTCGAAGCGGCGTTCGCCGGTCGTGTCTTCCCAGCTGCCGACGAAGCGGATGGCGGCCTTGTCGGAGAGCTGGCGGTTGTGGTCCACGATGATGCGATTGCCGCCGTAGTTGTCGTGCTGGTGGGTGACGGTGGTCGGGATTTCGCGGAAGTCGGCGCGCTTGGTGATGAAGTTGATCACGCCGCCGGGGTAGCCCTGGCCGAAGAAGACGGAGGCGGGACCCTTCACCATTTCGACGCGTTCGATGTTGTCGAAATTGTGGGAGATGTAGCTGAAGACGCCGTTGCGCATGAGGTTGTTGACCTGGAAGCCGCGCATCGTGAAGGCGCCCTGCGGGGTGGCCTCGTTGGCGGGCACGCGCATGGCGAAACGCGTATCGCCGGACGCGGCCGCGGTGTAGCGGAACAGGTCGGTCAGCGTCTTGGCGTTCGTGTCCTCGAGGAACTCGCGCGAGACGACGGCGATGTTCATCGGCACCTTTTGAATCTCCATGCCGATGCGCGTGGCGGTGGCGGAGTTGGTTTTCAGGTAGCCGAAGTCGCGCTCGCTATTCACCTCGAACGGCGAGAGGACGACGAGTCCATCCTCGCGGGTTTCCGAAGTCTCGGCGGCGGGGGTGCGCGTGACCTGGGCGGTCGTGGGGGCGGCCGGCGGGGTGGGGGTCGGTGCGGGTGAGGCCGGGGCTGCGGGTGCGGACTGCGCCTCGATTTCGGCGAGACGTTTGCGGAGCGCGGCGTTTTCTTCCTGGAGACGGCGGAGATCGTCCGCGGCGGACGTCTGCCCGGAGGCGGACGAAGTCGCGATCAATCCAGCCAAGCCGATGGCCATGAGTAGTCTGGCGTGATCGGTGATCGAGTGGGATACGTTCATGTTTGTGGGGTTTATTGGCGTTTCCGGACGTAAGAGCTGGGAGCCAATTCCGTCGGCGGAAAGTTGGGGAAAAAGCGGGCTAGACGGCTGTCTTGGGCGCGATGAGGCGGGGGGTGACCTGCACGCCGACGCGGCCGGTGACGGCCGGGTTTTCGATGCGCCACAGCAGGTGATCGACGACCTTGCGGACGAGCATCGGGAGGTTGATGTCGATGGCCGCGGGGGAGTGGTCGAGGTTGTGATAGACCACGGGATTGTAGTTGCCGAGGATCGCCTCGAAATCGCGGCCGGGGACCTTGCCGGCCTCGCGCAACGCGCGGAAGAAGGCGCCGCAGAAGTGATCCGCCGGGATATACAGCCCGGTGGGCAGCGGATCGCACAGGAGCAGGCGGCGCACGAGGTCGTCGCTCTCGCCCTGCAGTGGGGAGATCTCGAGGTAGCCGATGCCGGGCGTGGGGCGGCCGAGGATCGTGTGCACGGGCAGGCCGAGCTCCGCCACGCGCTGGACGAAGGCGTGGTTGCGCCGAACGATCGCGCTGTAATCCGGATCGGTCGAAATCACCGCGACGGCCTGGTGGCCCCGGGACTTGAGATATTCGGCGGCCATCTGGCCGTTTTCCTCGTTGTTGGGTTCGACGTAGTCGCCCGGGTAGGCGCTGGAGCGCCGCGTCATGAACCACACGTGGGGGAGCTCGCGCAGCTTTGCGAGGCAGTCGGCGGACGGCTCCATGCCCTGGATGATCACGCCGTCGAGGCCCTCGCTCGCGAGGTTGGCCGGGAGTTCGTCGGGTGTATTCGAAAAAAGGACACGCAGGTCGACCCGGTAGCGGGCGTCGGAGGACTGAACCTGAAGCAGCTGATCCTGAAACCAGTTGAGACTGGGATTGTTGATCCGGGCGCCGACGAACCAGACCCCGACGCGACGCTGGCCGGGTTGGCGGCCCTTGGCCCCGAGCCGCCGGCTGAGCGGAGACGGGACGTAGTTGTGGCGTTTCATGACCGCGCGGATGCGGGCGAGGCTTTCGCTGGCGACCAGCTGAGGTTGATTGATGGCGCGCGAGACGGTCGCCGGCGAGACACGAGCTTCCCGGGCAATCTGGGTAATCAGCATGGGGGTAAACAAATCAGCAACGGGGCTCCGTTCTGAAAATTTCATCGAAATTACATGAAACAGAAATGAACGCGGTCAAGGTTTTTTCAGCGGCCTGGAGAATTTCATGGTCCTCAGGCTGCGTGGCCGGGCTGCGCGCGCTGCGGCGACTCGGACGAGCGTCGATTGAAAGAGGGATGATTTATCCCGCGGTCCCCGCTGAAACGTTCGACACGGAACGATCGAACGCCTGCGGCGTGCGGCGCCGCCTCGCTGGGACGGGGCCGTTTCCTCGGCGCGGCCCCCGCGCTCCTTCAACGGCGAACGCTCAACCCGACTGGCGCGTGCAGGCGAGGGTGACGATCTCGTAGGGCTGAAAGGTGAGTCGACCGCCAGCGAGCGTGCGACCGAGGGGCTCGCCGAGCAGATCGGTCTTGCGGGCCGACCACCCTGGGGCGAGGCGGACCTGTGCGGTGCCGCGCTGGCCGCTGACCTCGTGCAGTCGCAGGTTCCAGCGGTTGCGATCGAGAGGTTGCGCCCACGCGGGAATCAGGGTGTCGCCGCCGTCGAGGCCGTGGAACGGTGCGCTGAGGGCTTGGCCGCGGTAGGCGATGGGCGGGGTGAACAAGGTGTCGGCGAGCACGGCCGGCTGCTCGGCGCGGGGCGCGGCGAGATCGTAGCGGCCGAGGGCGAGTTCGATGCGGTGCCGGCCGAGGTCGGTGAAAATCACGTCCGGTTTTTTAATCCGGCTGAGATGCCACGCGTAGCCTTTGGCGTGTTCCTCGTAGCCGACATGCGCGGGTGAGCGGAGCAGGGAAAGACCCAGGTTGCCCGCGCGGCAGCTCACGCCGTATTTGGCTTCGGTGACGACGAACAAGCCGTCGCGTTCACCGTCGTCGCTGACGGTGGCCCACCGGCTCATCGGCCATTCCCACATGCCCTCGGCCTGCGGCGAAGTCGCGAGCTGCGGACGCAGCGCGCTGCCAAAGGCGGTGCCGCAGCGCGCTTCGCGTCCGCAATACGCGGTGGGAAAGTGGAGTTTCAGCAACGTGTCGGGCTCCTGCCAGTCGAGTTCGACCGTCACGCGGAGGCATGCGGCGCCGGGTTCCAGCCAGTAGCGGAGGCTCGCGGTGCTGGAGCGGCCGATTTTTCGCGAGACTGTCAGCCCGTGTTCGTCGGCGGCGATCCGGGCCGGACGGCGGGCTGGCTGGCCGAGCGAGAGCGTGTGGCGATCGATGTCCCAGGGGCCGAAATTGGCCGCCTGGTCGGGATAGAGCACCAGTTCGCCGGCACCGGGAGACAAGGCCACGGCCCGACCGTCGACATGGAGCGCGGCGAGGTGACCGCGAGCGTTCAACCGCGCGGCGACGCGGCCGTTGGTCAGCGTGCGGTGGCGCACGACGACCGGCGCGGCGGCGATCGACGGAGTATCCGATAGGCGGATACCGGCGAGCGGCGGCAGCTCGAGCAGGCGGCCGGCGTGCACCTGGCGGCGCGCGAGCGGCAGCGGGTTGAAGAGGCAGGCGTCGCGGCGGCGGCCGGTCGCGAGCGTGGCGGCGGCCTGCTGGTGCAAGCCGCGCGCGAGCGCGGCGAGTTCCGGCAGCCCTTCCGCATAGACCTCGGGGATGGAACTGCCGGGGATGTAGTCGTGGAACTGGGCGAACACCATGCGGCGCCAGGCGTGCGCCAGTTCCGGGTCGGGCGAGCGGCCCGTCGCCACGAGCGCGGCTTCGCGCACCTGCAAGGCGCGCTCGAGCGCGCGGAAGCGGCGCTTCACCTGGCTTTGCGTGGTGAACGTGCCGCGGTGGTGCTCGAGGTAGATTTCGCCGTCGTGCGCCGGCAGTTTCGCCCGGTTGCGCGCGAGACGGTCGAAGAACGCCTCGGGCTGGTCCCACTGCAGCGCGGGCAGGCCGCGCAGGGCCGAGAGCCGGCGGGCGCGTTCGCACATGTCCTCGCTCGGGCCGCCGCCGCCGTCGCCCCAGCCGTTCGGCAGGAGGAATTCGTCGTGCAGGTCGGCCTGTTGATTCTGATGGGAGGCGGCGCGGAGTTGTTCGACGGCGACGGTGTTGTTGAACTGCACGCCCTGCGTGACGTGGCCGAGCACGGGGTGGTCGCCGGGGCCGCGCCAGATGAAACTGGAGTGGGGGAACCGTGTCGCCTTGTTCCAGGTGGTCTTGGTCGAGAAAAAATAGTCCACGCCGCTCAGGCGCATCAGCTGCGGGAAGCACGCGCTGAAGCCGAACAGGTCGGGCAGCCAGAGCACGCGGGAGGCGCGTCCTGTCAGCTCGTGAAACGCAGCCTGTCCCAAGATGAAACTGCGCGCGAGACCTTCGCCGCAGACGAGGTTCGAATCGCTTTCGACATACAGGCCGCCGGTCGCCTGCCATTGTCCGCTGCGCAGACGGGCGTCGACGGCTTTCATCAAGGTCGGCGCGCGGCGGCGCACCGCTTCGTAGCTCGCGGGCTGCGAATAGGCGAAGCGGAACTCGGGATAGAGCTCCATCAACCGGTTGACGTTGGCGAAGGTGTGCACGGCCTTGCCCTCGCCGGTTTGTTCGGGCCAGAGCCAGACCAGGTCGAGATGCGAGTGGCCGGTGAGGGCGGCGCGACTGAGCGGGGCGGCATCGCGCAGGTCGCGGTAAACGTCCGCCAGGGCGCGCCGCAGCGCGGCGATGCCGTCGGTGTCGAACGCATCGAGCGCGTTCTCCAATCCGCGCAGCAGGCGGCGGTAGAGCGGGGAGACATCGGTCAGCGCCAGTTGCAGCGTCTGGCCGTTGAGTTCGCGGAGTGCGCCGGGGTGTTCGCGCGTGCGCAGTTCGAGGAGGTAATCGTAGAGGCAGTTCAGGTCGTGATACGCGGCCCACGCGTCGTCGTCGCGGCGGAACAGCTGGGCCGAGCGGAAGAGGTTGCCGCCGGGGCTGAGTCCGAGCGCGTCGGGATGCCAGAGGGCGGATTGGACGCACAGGCACTCGAGCCAGGCTTCGCGGGCCCCGTCGGGCAGTTCGCACGTGCGGTGAGCGACGTCGAAGCCGTAGAACGGCACGCCGTCGAGGAAGAGGGTGGTCTCGCCCTGTTCGTCCCAGCGCAGCCAGCGGCGGCGGCCGGGCGGCAGCGCGACGCGGCACCAGCGTTGGTCGAAGAGGCGGCCCCAGGCGCGGCCGGGCGGGACGACGCGCCGGGGCCGCGCCTGCGCTTCGCGCAGCGAAATGTGCCGCGCCAGCGGGGCGGTCGCCTCGACGCGGAGCGGTTGGGGATCGTGCCAGACGAGTTCGGAGAGGCGGGTGACGCCGCGCTGGACGCGGAGCGGGGTGAGCGAAAGCAGCGGATTGGTGGTCATCATAGAGGGGCGCCGCGAGCATAGATGCGCGCGCGCAAAAGCGAGAAATATCTAGTGAATGAAAATGCATATTCATGTTATATGAACCGGCCGCGCGTGTATTGACTTGCTGGAGACAGCGCGCGGGGCTTTGACCCAGCTGCCCCCGATCAACCCCTCGTCCCCATGATCGAAGCCAGCGAACATTTCTACCACGACGATCCCCAGCAGGGTCCGCGCGACGTCGCCACCCGCCTGGCTGGCGTCAATTACTTCTTCCTCGGCAACGGGCTGATCCAGGCCGCGCTGCAGTATTCAAAAAATGGAGACGGAACGCCCGCCGGCCTGCTGGTGATGGACCCCGACCGGCTGCGGCCGAAACGCGCGGCGCTGACGATGGATGCGCGCCGCGGACTCGCCGCGACGGTGCTGCGGTTCCGCGCCGGCGGGGAGACGCACGAACCGCGGCCGGCGACCTGCGCGGTGCGCTGGGTGCGGCGCGCCGCGGTGCCGACCGTGGCGGTCGCCTGGGCATCCGGGGGATGCCGGATCGAGGAGCGATTTTTCTGTCCCGACCTCGTCCGCGCGCGCGTGGTGCGCGAGATCGTGGTGAAAAACCCGACCGGCCGGCGCAGGGTGATCGAGGTTTTCACCGGGGTGAAGGACGAGGAGCTGCGCCGCCGGGTGGTGCTGCCGGCGCGCGGCCGGTGGAAGGCGGTGATCGGCTACACGTTGGACGCGAAACGCGACTGCGTGCGGATCGCGTGGGAGCGACGCGTCGCGATCGGAGCGGACGCGCGGGCGTTCTGGGGCGGACTGACGCGGATCGGTTTCGGGGATGCGTTGGTGGATCGCATCTTCGCAGCAGCGCGGGTGCAGTTGCCCACGGCGGTGTCGCGGGTTGGCTGCGTGGACGGCAGCATCTGGCAATACAATCACGAGTGGTTGCGCGACCAGTCGGTGGTCGCGCTGGCGCTCACGATGCTCGGCGCCACCGGGCCGGCGAAGACGATGTTCGCCCGGTTGCTCGACAAGTTCGTCACGCCCGAGGGCGACACGCTCGACTCGAGCGTGAAGCGCGACCCGAGCGAGGTGGAGCTCGACCAGAACGGCTATCTGCTTTGCACGTTGAAGGATTACGCGCTTTGGACGGGCGATCTCGAACTTGTCCGGGCGCAATGGCACAAGGTCACGGCGGTCGCGGAGTTTCCGCTCCAGCCGGTCTTCCGGCATCCGGAGAGCGGCCTGCTGGTGAACTGCCGCGAGTTTTGGGAGCGGCATGCGATCCACGGGATTCGTCCCGGGATGGAGTTGAGTTACCAGCTCTGGGTGCTCGAGGGACTCGCGGCCGCTGCGGTGCTGGCCCGGTTGACGGGTCACGCGGAGCAGGCGGTGCGCTGGGACGCGGAGTCGAAGCGACTGCGGCGCGCGATGCTTTCGGACCGGCGGTTCAAGCTGCACGATCGGCGCGGGTTCATCAAACGCCGTGGCATCGACGGCCGCGTGCAGGAGACCGTCACCGCCGATCGCGCGTGTGGTTTGCCGGACGAGGTGCCGTTGATGTCGCCGGGGTCGCACCGGCTGAACCCGTGCACGACGGCGGCGCTGCCGATCGCATTGGGCACGGTGCCGCCGAACTCAGCGGTGGCGCGGCGCACCTTCAAGCACCTGGAGCAACTCTGGAATCAAGCGGGCAACGGCGGCGGATACGGGCGCTATCATGTCACGTCGGAGCCGGACTCGCCCGGCGGGTGGCCGTTCGCATCGCTGTTTGTGGCGCGCGCCGCGGTGGAGGCGGGCGACGACGCCAAGGTGTGGCGCGTGCTGCGCTGGCTCGACACGGTGGCGGGCGCGGAGTCCGGCGCGTGGTTCGAATTTTATGGCGAGCGGATCGCGCCGCCGCTGCCGCAGGTCGGCATCGTGGTGTGGAACTGGGCGGAGCTCGTCGTGTTGTATGTGCAGCACCTTCTCGGCGTGCAACCAGGCGAGCACGGCGTGCGCGTGCGGCCGCGATTGCTCACGGGGCTCGCGGCGGCGGAGGCGAGTTTCACGATTCGCGGACAACGCCACCGGCTGCGCGTGGCGAAAGCCGCGAGCGGTGAGGTGACCGTCGCGTTGCGCGGCGCGAAAGCGACGACGCGGGGCGAGTGGCGCCTCGATTACCCCAAACCCCGGGCGGAGACATCCCAATGACGACCAAGAAAATCTACGCGAGCCAGTGTGGTGCGCGGCTGGACAGCGATGTTCACGCCGGTGGCGGGACGGATGACACCCAGGCGCTGCAGCAGGTGTTGGACAGGGCGGCGGCAGGCGGCGGCGTTCATCTTGTCGTGGATGGAGCGGCATTGATCACGTCGCTGCGCGTGCATTCTCACACGACGATCGAATGCCTGAATCCGCGTTGCGGATTTTTTCAGGCGGCGCACTCCGATTGCGCGCTGCTGATCAACGCCCATCCGTCCGCGGGTGAGATCGTCGACCGGGACATCACGCTGCTGGGCGGCACGTATAACCAGAATTGCCGGCACCAGGCGCATCATGTGCCCGCGGATGTGCATTATTCCAAGGGGGAGCGCATGGTCGTGGCCATCGCGTTCTTCGGGGTGGAGAATCTGCTGGTGCGCGATGTGACGCTGCGCGATCAGCGGACGTTTGGATTCCTGATCACCAACTGGCTGAAAGTGACGATGGAGAATGTCCGGCTCGAGTTGCCGAACTACATCCACGGCGGCAACCAGGACGGCATCCATCTGCAGGGCCCGGGGCGCTTCCTCGTGCTGAGAAACATCCAGGGCCGCACGGGTGACGACTTCATTGCCCTGAATGGCGACGAGGAAACCAATGGGGAACAGAGCTGGGCGCATCCTTGCGCCACGGTCGGGCCAATCACGGATGTTTTGATCGACACGGTGATGGTGGATGATGCGGCGCAGGTCGTGCGCATTCTCTCGCGCGAGCATCTCCACGACCGCATCACGATCCGGAATGTCAGCGGCAATTATCGCAGCTTCGGCTTTTATCTCAGTGCGTGGGACTACAAGGCGAAGGGCTTTCAAGGAGCGTTCGGCTCCATCCTGATCGAGAACGTCGACCTGCGCCAGACGGCGGCGGACTACACCTACACCGAACCCTTTCTCTTTCGGGTGTCGGGGCGGCATCGGAGCCTGACCTTGCGCAACATCGCTTATCACGATCCGGCGGACGACCGTTATCTCGTTCACCTCGAGGGTCGCACCGACATCCCGCAGATGGGCGATACGCCGGCCGACGTCGAGTCGCTGGTGATCGACGGGCTGCATCTTCAGGACTCGGGCAAGATCGCCCAGACTCGACCTTACATCCGGGTGAGCGGCCGCGTGCGGCGCCTGATCGTGAGAAACAGCGAGCTATATGGTGCGAAAAACAATCGGGCGGTGTTGATCGCCACCGATGGAGCGTGGGCGAAGATTGAGCATCTGTTCCTGTATAATATCTGCGCGGAGAACATGGAGCAGCTGACGGCCGACCCGACGGGAGCTATTCTCCGCGTCGACACCAGCAATGTGTTGATTCTGCCGCGGACCATGGGAGTGGGGCGGGTCTGAGACCCGCCCTACGCGCGGCCAAAGAGTTCACGCGGAGTAGGTGCAACGGCGCGCCTCGTCGGCGAAGGCGTGGAGCAGTTCGGGTTTCGCTTCGAAGAAGTGGTCGGACGGGCTCAGGATGAAACCGCCGCCGTCGCCGGCTTCGCGGAAGCAACGCCGCACCTCGGCGCGCACTTCCTCGGGCGTCGCCGTGGTGAAATAGCGATTCTGGTCGAGGCCGCCGATGAAGCACACCTGGTCGCCGATGCGACGCTTCGCCTCGGCGAGGTTCATGTCGCCGCCCATGGCCGGTGGCGTGAAGGTCTCCAACGCGTCGGTGCCGAGTGAGACGAGTCGCTCGAGAATCGGCATCATGCCGCCGCACGTGTGGTAAACGACGCGCTGACCGGCGGCCCGGGCGTGGGCGACGACCTCGCGATCGTAGGGCGCGACGAATTCGTCGAAGACCTTTGGCGAGATCACGGTCGAGGATGCATCGCCGCCGCCGTGCTCGATGAGGTCATAGCGCACGCCTTTCATCGAGTCGACGAAGCGGACCTTGCGATCGCAGAGGATGCGGAGGAACGCGTGGACCCACGCGGGATCGTCGTAGGTGGCGAGGATCATCTCCTCGACGCCGTAGAGCACGCACGCGTCCTGCCAGCAACCGGGCTGGCCGTAGAGATCGAAACAGTTGGTGTTACCGCGAATCAGCGCGGTGTCGCCGTAGCGGTCGGCGAGGCGATTGATGGGTTCCGGGTCGCACAGCGGCTGCGGCGCGAATTCGGCAATGAGATCGATGTCGGATGGCTCCTTGATGAGCCGCTCGGAAACCCACGCGGTGTAATCGTTGCTTTGCAGCTCCATCGTCAGGGTCTTGCGCGGGGTGACGATGGCGTGGCGCACGGTGGCGTATTCCTGACCGGGAATGGCGCGGTGTTCGAAACGCCAGGTGTCGGAAGTGAGGCGGCGGGCTTCGAGAAAACCGGGCACGTGGTCGGGTTCGTAGTAGGCGTTACTCGCCGGGTCGGGACGGTGGGCCTGCACCCAGCAGATCGGATCGAGCCCGAAGGTGGCGAAGAAATCGTCGTCGGTCGCTCCGGGATGATATTTGTCCATGTAGGAACGCATCAGATGATGCGTGGTGGCCGGCAGGCGATCGGTCGGCCGGCGTTCGAGGGCGGCGACGAGGCGTTGTTTCGGGGACATAAGCGGGAGAGTGGAGGGCGCTCGCAGCGACCGGCGAAGGCGTCATTCCGCGCTGAATCCGGCCGCGCGCGGTTTGGAAAGAGGCCGGTCCGAGTTGTCCCTCCCGCCGGGCGAAGGCCTCGACGCAATCGCTGGCGAGCCGCCAGGAGGGGCGCCGGGCACCACGCGGAGCGACTCGGTTGCGCGCGACATGGCTCAGGGTGGAACGGCGGAGATCACGGGTCGGCTTGGGTCGTCGTTTCCCCGCGCGATCCGGCGGGAACGGTCTCCGTGCGGACGGTGGTCGAGTTGAAATCGAGCGTCACGCGGGCCGCGCCGTATTGCAGCGCGATGACGCCCGTGCCGGGCTGGCTGTTCATCCAGGGGCCTTCGAAGAGTGGCCAGGTCGCGAGGTTCGCGGTAGTGCCGTTCGCGATACGCGCGCCGCGGTGCGTGAACTGGATCCGATGGCCGCGCGTGGAGGTGTAGGTGGCGGTCAGAGTCCGTTCGTCGAACGCCGGACGGAGGGCGCGCACGCGGGCGCAGAACGCATCGAAGCTCTTTGCCTCGCGAGCGGCGACCGCCTCGAGGATGACGGCGGTTTTCGGATGGCGCAGCGTCAGGCGGTCGTGGGATTTCTCCTGGTGCCACTGGCCGGGCACGCTGGTCCAGACGGCGAAGAAGATGTCGTCGGCGCGGGCGAGAATCCAGCCGGCTTCCTCGCGGCGTTCGGCGATTGCGTGGGGGAAGAAGCCGTTGATGTGCTGCCGCGCGGCGTCGGGCGGGAGGTCGTAGATCGCGATGACGGCGTTCTCGTGTTGAAAAACATCCTCGTGCGGCGAGCCCTCGATCCATTTGTGGGGATCGGCGTGGTAGGGGCGCTGGCGCACGATTTCGGCGAGCAGCTGATGGACCGGGAAATCGAAATAACGCGCGAGCTGCTCCGCCGAGTAGGATGGGTTGATGAAGAAACAGGTGGCGCCATCCTGCGGCGAGACCCAGGTCAGATCCCAGCGGTGGTGCTCCACGTCGGTGAGATCGCCCCACGACGAACCGACGGCGAATTCGGGGGCGACGTAGGTGTATTTCCAAGTCGGCTCGCCCTTCGCGATGCCCGGTCCGCGCCGCGGCGCTTTCAACTCGCGCAGGATATACGGATGGCGACGGTCGGTCGCGATGTGGCCGATCATCGGCAGGCACTCGAAAGCCTGCAGCGAACCCAGGGCGATGTAGTAGGTTTCGGCCAGATCGAGTCGGAGCGGTGCACCGCCGAAAAAGAGCCGGCCGAACTGCGTGGCTGCTCCGGTGTGCTCGCGCGTGTGAAGGACCTGGTCGTATTTCTCGCGACTGTGCGAACCGACCCAGGCGCCCTGCAGGTATTCGGTCGCCCAATCGGCCAGCAGCACTTGCAGCATCATCCACGCTTTTGTCCGCAGCTGCTCGTCTTGCGCATACTCGTGGAGGCTCGCGAAGCAGAGGAGGTAAAGGTGATGATAATTCGGGGAGTCGTATTCATACATCCCGCGCGTCACGGTGCGGTGGATCCACTGCTCGATCCAGGCGGCGGCCTCCTGTTGCGACTGCACGGGCGTGGTGCCGTCGGCGAGCGCGGGTCCGTCGGGCCAGGTCTGGCCGAAGAGATACCGCGCCGTGCGGAACTGCAGCATGTGGTTGTCGGTGAAACCGAAATCGGTCGTTAAGCTTGCGGCGATGCGCGCGCGGATTTTTTCCACCAGCGGGGCGGGCAGTTTATCGCCGAGCCGCAGCACGGTGTCCATGAAGGCATAGGTTTCGAAGCTGCCCCACGCGGGCTGCGGATCGGCGACGGCGTCCTCGAGGTAGCGCAGACCGGACGCGGCATCGATGCCGGTGGCGAGTTTCACGACGCCCAGGTAGATCCGCCGGCGCGAGTCGAGGTCGACGTCGGCGTGCCACGTTTGCCGCGCCATGGTTTCGCGCGCGATCGCGCAGCGTTCGAGAAACTGCGCTCGGTAGGCGGCGTCGTCGGGATACAGGCTTTGCGCGTGGGCGGGTGTTGGGCCGGTGACGATACTGGCGAGGGGCAGTGCGCTGGCGGCGGCGACCGGAAGGAAGGAGGAGGGGTTTCACTGGGGGAAGG
>JAEYYL010000163.1 GCA_023430825.1 Verrucomicrobiota bacterium
AGCCTCTCCCGCAGCCCCCGGAGCAATGTCATATAATGTATGACATTCTCCGTCGCCGCCGGTCCCGCGACGATCAGCCCGCGCGCCGTCGTCGGCCGCTGCCAGATCGTCGACCGTGTCACCGCCGGCACCGCCGCGTCGAGATGCGCAAAGAACTCCTCACCCATCGTCCCTTCCATCTCCCGCGCACTGCCGTCCGCGATCGGCGGCAGCGGATCGCGAAACGGCGCGTTCAGATGCACCGGACCCGCCGCCGGTCGCAGCGTGCGTTCCACCGCATGCGCGATCGTCTGCCGCAGATACGCCAGCAGCGGCAGCGTCGCCGCCGGCACCGCGAGCTCGTGATAAAAGTTCACGTATCCACCAAACAACTTCTGCTGGTCGATCGTCTGCCCCGACGCACAATCGCGCAGCTCCGGCGGCCGGTCCGCCGTGATCACCAGCAGCGGCACGCCGCTCTCATGCGCCTCGATCACCGCGGGAAAGTAGTTCGCCCCCGCTGTCCCGCTCGTGCACAGCAGCACCACCGGCCGCCGCGTCCGCTTGGCGATCCCCAGCGCGAAAAACGCCGCCGACCGCTCGTCGAGCACGGGCACCGCCTCGATCTCCGCGTGCCCCGCCAGCGCGATCGTCAGCGGCGTCGACCGCGACCCCGGCGAGATCACCGCCGTCCGCACGCCGCAACGCGCCAGCGTCTCCGCCAGCACGCTCCCCCACAACGCATTCACGTTCCGAAAATCGAGTTTCATCAGATGGTGCACGTTTATCTACTCCGGCCATTGGAGCCGCGGCGCCCCCGCCGCGCAATCCCCAGCATACGCGACGGGGGCGTCGCGACTCCATCGCCTGCACCCTTCCGCGCAGGCCTCATCAGTCCTCCACCGGCCCCGCCGGCAAATGCTCGACCAGATACTTCACCAACGACGCCACCTGCGCATCGTCCAGCGGTCCGCCATGTGCCTGCCCAAACGCCGGCATCAGCGTGCCCTCCCCGCCGTTCCGTATCCAAAATTCCCAATACGCCCCATCGCGCGCCACCTTCGGCTTCGCCAGGTCCGGCACCATCGTCGCGCGGTGCTCCGCGCCGTGACAAATCTGACACGCCGCCACAAACAACTCCTCGCCCAGCTTGCCCATCGCCGGCTCGACATGACACCGCGCGCAATCGCCTTTCAGCACCGCCTGCCGGTCCGCCTGCGCCGTCATCAGGTTCATCTCGCGCTGCACCGCCGGCGGCGGCGGCACCTGCACATGGACCAGGAGCAACTGTTCACCCTCCGTCGTATCGACATACACCGTCTTCGTCAGTCCCCCGCGCCGACTCCGCAGGTCGACCACCACCCGCAGCGTTTCGCTCGCCCCGGGTGCGATCACCCACGGCCGCCGCGGCATCGCGCCCACCGTGCAACTGCACGAGGTCGCCACGCTCCGGATCTCCACCGGCGCCGCGCCATCGTTCGTCGCGACGAACCGAAACTCCGCCTCCGTCTCGCCCGGCTGCGCGTCATACCGCCGCTCCAGCGCATCCCAATTCAGCGCCGCCTCCGCGCTCGCCGTCAACGCGACGAACATCGCATACGCCCGCCAGCCGCCGTTTCGCACCGCGCGAATCATCCCCGCAACGCATCCTCCATCGCGCGAAACTTCAACTCCGTTTCCGCCCACTCCTGATCCGGCGACGATCCCGCCACGATGCCCGCGCCCGCAAACAGCCGCGCCGTCGCCCCGTCCACCACCGCCGCGCGCAACCCCACGAAAAATTCCCCGCCCCCGCGCGCATTCAACCAACCGAGCGCGCCCGCATACAGCCCGCGCGGAAATCCTTCCAGTTCGCGAATCCGCGCCACCGCCGCCGCCCGCGGCGAACCGCCCACCGCCGGCGTCGGATGCAGTCGCGCCACCACGTCGAGCAACCGCACGCTCTCGGGCAGCGTCGCGCGCACCGCCGTGTGCAGATGCTGCACGTTCGCCAGTTTTCGCAGCGACGGCTCGTCCGCAAACTCCAGCGTCAACCCCAGCGGCTCGAGCCGCCGGCAAATCGAGTCCAGCACCAGCCGCTGCTCCCGCCGGTCCTTCTCGCTGCGCAACAACGCACCACCCCGCTGCGCATCCTCCGCCGCCGAGGCTCCCCGCCGCGCCGAGCCCGCCAGCGCTTCCGTCTCCAAAATCCCGCGACTGACCCGTGCCAACCGCTCCGGCGTCGCCCCGATGAAACTCTGCCCGCGCCCGTTCGCCACGGAGAACGCATAACAGTCCGGAAACGTCTGCCGCAGTCCGTTCAACATCCGCAGCGGGTGCAACGGCGCCTCCGCCCGCACCGTCCGCGTGCGCGCCAGCACGATCTTGTTGAACTCCCCTGCTCCGATCCGCTCCAACGCCTTCGCCACCGCCGCCCGATAATCGTCTTCTTCTACGCTCACCGCGTAGGGCGGGTCTCCGACCCGCCCTTTCGCGTCGCCCGCCCCAAGGCTCACGAGCGGATCCGAGACCCGTTCCACCCCATACTCGAACCGCCGAAACTTCCCGTGCGCACGCCACACCTTCTCCGCCACCACGTCCAACTCCGCCTCGGGCGTCACCAATAAATTCGCCACCGCTGTCGTGCGTTCGCCCGCCCGCGCTACCTGCCAGCGCGGCACGAACACTCGCGCCGCCGGAAACGCCTCGCCGCACTCCACCTCGTCGTGAAACGCGAACGTCGTGAAAAAATGCGGCCCCCCAAACGGCGCCGCCACGTCGCCCACCGCGATCGTGTGCGCGAGCGTCTCGTCGACGAAGCGCTGCACCGCCGCGAACCGCCCCTCGCCGCTCGCGTCGACCGACACCACCGCCTCCGCACCCGCGATCGCCGTGTCGAGCGACGGACGCTCCGCATAAAAATGCGCCTCGCCCGGCTCGAAGATCGACTCGAGCACCGCCAGCGGATCGAGCGCATCGACCTCGATCGAGATGCTCACGAGTTTCGCGCGCCCATCCCGTCGCGCCGCTTCGCGACACGTCGCCAGAAACGTCCGCAACGCCTCCGGCGTCGCGTTCGCAGCAGGATCGAGCGGCAGGATCGTCATGCGATCAGAAGTCAGACGCCAGAGACCAGAAGCCCGCCATCACTTCTTTCCTCCGCTCTCCGGCTTCCGGCTTCCGCCTTCCGGCTTCTGCCCTCCGTCCTCCTTCTTTTCCGGCCGCGGAAACAACACCAGCGCTCCCGCCACCTTCGCGCCGTTCAGCTTCGCGCCCCATTCGAGCTCCGCACGCCAGTCTGCGCCGGGCGTGTAGCCGAGGACCGCGTTGATCTTCTCCGTCGTCGTCGGGGTCACGTGCTGGATCGCCGCCACCGCGAGCCGCAACGCTTCCGCCATCGTCGCGAGCGACGTCCGCAACAGCGCCTGATCCTTCGCCTCCGTCGACTTGCCGAGTTTCCACGGCGCACGCTTCTCGATGTAGGCATTCGTCGCCGTCACGAACTGCATCGCGCGCTCGAGCGCGGTATGAAATTGAAACTCCTCGTTCAACGCCACGCACGCGTCGCGCGTCTTCGCCCACAGCGCCTGCAATTCCTTTTCCGTCTCGTCGCCCGCCGCGGGGTCCGCCGCCGGCAGCACGCCGCCCGCAAATCGCGTCGTCATGTTCAACGTCCGGTTCACGAGATTGCCGAGATTGTTCGCGAGTTCGCTGTTGTAGCGCACGAGAAACTGCTCGCGCGTGAAATCGCTGTCCTGCCCCACGTTCATCTCCCGCATCAGGAAATACCGAAACGCGTCGACGCCGAACTCGTCCACGAGATCGAGCGGATTGAGCGCATTGCCCGTGCTCTTCGACATCTTCGACCCGCGCTGCAGCCACCAGCCGTGCACCAGCAGCCGCTTCGGCGGCGGCAGCCCCGCCGCATGCAGCATGATCGGCCAGTAAACCGCGTGCGGCGGCACGAGGATGTCCTTGCCGATCACGTTGAAATCCGCCGGCCACAGGCCCTTGTCCGCCACCGCCGAATAATAATTCAACAGCGCGTCGAACCACACATACGTCACGTAATCCTCGTCGAACGGCAGCGAAATGCCCCACTCCAGCCGGTCCTTCGGTCGCGAGATGCAAAGGTCGTTCAGCGGCTCCTTCAAAAATTCCAGCACCTGCTTCTGCCGAAACCGCGGAAACACGAAGTCCTCGTTCTTCGTCAGAAACTCGATCAGCCAGTCCTGATACTGGCGCAGCTTGAAGAAATAGTTCGGCTCCACGATCTCCGTCACCTCGCCGAAAATCTCCGGCCACGTCCCGTCCGGCAGCCGGTCCTTCTCCTGCAAAAACTGCTCCTGCCGCGTCGAGTAGAAACCGCGATACTCCGTCTTGTAGATTTCGCCCTTGTCGTAGAGCTGCTGCAGGATCTGCCGCACGACTTTCTTGTGCCGCTCCTCCGTGGTGCGGATGAAGTCGTCGTTCGAGATGTTCAACCGCCCGAGCATCGCGCGAAACTCCGCGCTGACCTTGTCCGCAAACGCCAGCGGCGCCACGCCTTCCTTCCGCGCGCTCGCCTGCACCTTCTGGCCGTGCTCATCCGTGCCCGTCAGGAAATACACCTTGTCGCCCATCTGCCGCCGAAACCGGGCAACCACGTCCGTCAGCACTTTTTCATAGGCGTGGCCCAGGTGCGGCGAACCGTTCACGTAATCGATGGCGGTCGTGATGTAGAATGACTTCATGCGGAAGTCGGTTAACGAAACGCCACCCCGCTCAAATGTCGAAAGTTTTGCTCGGGGCCTCATCACAGCCGCCATCCCCGCAGCCCGGGCACGGTCCACCCGTCCGCTCCGCGGGCGATCGCCGCGCGCCCCCGCGCGCGCGGCTCCGTGTCACCCGAGCGTCTTCTGCCAGCGCTTGAACTGCTTCGCCACCTGCGCCGGGCCCGGCATCCCCGTTCCCGTGCGCTTCGCCAGCGCGCGTTTCAAATCGAAGACGCCCACCCAATCCTCCCCGAACGCCGGGTGAATCGCTTGCACTTCCGCCGTCGGCAGCTGGTCGAGCGCCACGCCTTTCTGCTCCGCCAGCCGCACCACCGCACCCACCGCATGGTGCGCATCGCGAAACGCCACGCCGTTCACCACCAGATAATCCGCCAGATCCGTCGCCAGCAGCGCCGGGTCCGCCACCGCCGCCGCACAGCGATCCGCGTAAACCGTCATCCCCGCCAGCGTGCCCGCCAGCACGTCCGCACACAGCGCCGTCTGATCGAAGCTGTCGAACACCGGCGGCTTGTCCTCCTGCAGGTCGCGATTGTAGGTCAACGGCAGGCCTTTCGCCAGCGTCAGCAGCGTGTGCAGATTCCCCTGCAATCGCGCCGACTTCCCGCGCAGCAATTCGCACGAATCCGGATTCTTCTTCTGCGGCATCAACGACGACCCGGTGCAAAACGCGTCCGGCAGCTCGACGAACTTGAACTCCGCACTGCTCCACAGAATCAGATCCTCCGCGATCCGCGACGCATGCACGCCGAACAGCGCGCACGCCGCCGCGAACTCGATGAACAGGTCGCGGTCCGCCACCGTGTCCATCGAGTTCTGCGTGACCTGCGGCCGGCCTTTCGCATCGACGAAACCCAGCGCCTTCGCCGTGAACTCGCGATCGATCGGCAGCGTCGTGCCCGCAATCGCGCCCGATCCGAGCGGACACCAGTTCGCATGCGCCGCCACCTCCGCGAACCGTGCGCGGTCGCGATCGAGCATCTCCAGCCACGCGAAAAGATGATGCGCCAGATACACCGGCTGCGCCCGCTGCAAATGCGTGTAGCCCGGGATCAGCACGTCGCGGTTCGCCGCCGCCACCGCGAGCAACGCCCGCTCCGCGCCGCGGATCTTCTCCGCCAGCACGCCGCACGCATGCTTGAAAAACAGCCGCATGTCCGTCGCCACCTGGTCGTTCCGGCTCCGCGCCGTGTGCAGCTTCGCCGCCGCCGGCACGCGCTTCGTCAACGCCTGCTCGATGTTCATGTGCACGTCCTCGAGCTTCGTGTCCCACGTGAACTTCCCCGCCTCGATCTCCGCGAGAATCGCGTCGAGCCCCGCGTGGATCGCATCGCGTTCCTTCGCGGTGATGAGCCCGACGTGCGCGAGCATCGCCGAGTGCGCCTTGCTGCCCGCGATGTCGAACGGCGCCAGCCGCCGGTCGAACGAGACGGACTCGCTGAACTGCAGCATCAATTCCGCGGGACCGGCCGTAAACCGCCCGCCCCAGGTCGCGTGAGAAGACTTCTTGGCCATGAGAGCCCGTGACATCACCCACCCCCGCCACCCCGCGCAACGCGAAAACCGCCGGCCCGAAAACCTCCCGCCCCTCACCGCCCCCGGAGAGCGGGCATCCCCGCCCGTTCATCTTTCTTCCCCCGCTGCTTCCTCGCCCTCCCCGTCCTCCCCGCACTCC
>JAEYYL010000167.1 GCA_023430825.1 Verrucomicrobiota bacterium
GTGCAGACGAGGCCGGGGTGGGCATGATGCGACGGGAGTTGAGGGGCGGAGCGGAGTGAAGGGGTGGGTCAGCGCTGGGGAGGGGCGGGTGTGTTTCCGGCGAGTGGGGGTGGGTGCAGCGAAATGCGGATCAGGCCGCGCCAGTCTTTCTCGCGATAGCGGGTGGCGGCGTCTGCGGGATGGCGGCGAAAGTGACCGCCGTCCGGAGGGCGGCGAGGAAGCCGGTGAGCGGACGCGGTGGCATGGGGCGGGGTAAAAGAGGGCCGGCTCCGACGAGGGGCGGAGCCGGCGGGCGGGTGAATCAATATTCTGGACGGGGCGTGGTGCCGGTTTCGACGGGCAGGATCGGCACCTGCACGACGGGCATTTTGCCGGTGAGCGTGGCAAGGAAGGCGGTGATGTCGTCGGCCTCGGCATCGGTGAGTGTGGCGCCGAGCTGGCTGGAGCCCATGATGGCGACGGCCTCCTTGAGGTCCCACACCTGGCCGGAGTGGAAATACGGGGCGGTAAGCGCGATGTTGCGGAGCGGGGCGGCGCGGAAGACGTAGTTGTCGGCCTCGGTATTGGTGACGGCGAAGCGGCCGCGATCGCCGGGCGGGCGGACTTTCGCGTCGGGGGCGGCGACGACGCCGAACGGGAAGTAGCCCTGGCCGCCGAGATTGACGCCGTTGTGACAGGCGATGCAGCCCTTGCCGATGAAGTGTTTCAGGCCGGACAGTTCCTGCGGGTTGAGCGCGGCGGTGTCGCCCTTGAGCAGACGGTCGAACGGCGCGTCGGGCGTGATGAGCGTGGCCTCGAACGACTCGATGGCCATGGCGACGTTGTCGAAGGTGACGGGGTCGGTGTCGTCGGGGAACGCCTCTTGGAAGCGCTGCACGTATTCAGGGATGCTTTTCAGCGTGGCGACGACGGTGGCGGGAAGGTTGGACATCTCGACGCCGGCCTGGATGGGCCCCTTGGCCTGGGCCTTGAGGTCCTCGGCGCGGCCGTCCCAAAACTGGGCGACGTTGAAGACGGCGTTAAAGACGGTGGGCGAGTTGCGGGGACCCTTCTGCCAGCCGTGGCCGAGGGAGGTGGGCAGGTTGTCGTCACCGCCCATGCCGAGGTTATGGCAGTTGTAGCAGCTGATGGTGCCGCTCTTCGAGAGGCGCGGATCGAAGAAGAGCATCCGGCCCAGCTCGCCGCGCGCGGGGGTGACGGCGTTGCCCTTGAGGGCGGGGATGCCGTAGGGGATGGGCTTGAAGAGGGCCCGGGCCTGGGCGAGAAGCGCGGGATCTGCTGTATCCGAGTAAGCGATACGTGGAGCCAGCAGGACGGCGGCCGCGAGGCTGGCGAGGAGCAAGGGGCGGGTTTTCATGATTTGAAAGAGACCTCAGGGTTTGCGGGCGAAGGCGGTGCACCAGCCCCGGGCGGGGACGAGTTTGCCGGTGAAAACGGTGCAGGGGGCCTCGGGGTCGGAGGGTCCGCCCTGATAGAGGGCGCAGGCGGCGCAATGTTGGTCGGGGCGGTGCTGGGGGTGTTTCCTGGCGTCGACCCTGGTGGTGTCGCGGTGGAAGCCGAGGGCCTGGGCGAGGGGATCGGCCTCCTCGAGGCGGGGTGGCGGGTCGGCGGCGAACAGGAGGCGCGCGGCGCCGAGGGTGGCGGTGAGTCCGAGGAGGAACTGGCGGCGTGTATTCATCGGAGTGATACGGGGATGCCGCGCGCCGGCGGAGCGCGCGCCGGCCGGCGGGGGAGGCGCCGGTCGGCCGGACGAGCACAACGGTTCGCGTGGCGAAAGGCGACGGTGCGGGAAATTTTCAAGCCCACGTAATATGGGCGGGAAGCCGGGCTGTTGCGCGGCGCGATGGCGCCCGCGGAGGGCGCGAGGGCTAACGACCGAGAGGCGGGGGGATCGCCTCGGCGGCGTCGAACCAGCGGCAGTCGGAGCCCATGCGCTTGACGCGGTGGAGGGCGGCGGGCCGGTGACACCAGACCCACTCGGCATACTCGCCGTGCAGCGGCTCGGCGTGGCGGCAGCCGGAGCCGCAAGCGACGAGGACGGGAGGAACAGCGTGGCTCGCGGGTTCGGGTTCCATGGCAGGGAAGAGAGATCGAACTATCGGCCGGGGCGGGCAAACGCAATACTCCCGCGCCGCCTGTGGCGGCCGGGGCGGGGACGAAGCGCGAAGACGGACGGCGGGACGGACGAGCTACGCTTTCGGCGGCTGGTCGGTTTTTGCGCCGCACGTATTCAGGTGCAGCAAGGTGTAGGCGGGGCAGAAACGAACGACGGCGGTGAGGAGCGGGATCAGTCCGATGAGGCCCCACGCGCTTCGATAGTAGTAGCCTGCGACGAGGATCACGATGCCGAGCGCGAGTCGGAGAGCGCGGTCGATGGAGCCGATGTTGGGTTTCATGTTTTTGCCTTTGGTGGTGGGAGGGCGGGGTGAAAAAACGGAGGAGTGCCGGATCACGGAGCGGTGCGGGCGTTGGTCATGAAGTAGAGCACGGGCACGGCGAGGCGGCTGATGAGGAGCGAGGCGATTTCGCCGAACATGAGACTGATCGCGAGGCCCTGGAAAATCGGATCGGCGAGGATCACGCTGGCGCCGACGACGACGGCGAGCGCGGTGAGCAGCATCGGACGGAAACGCACGGCGCCGGCCTCGACGACGGCGTCACGGAGCGCGAGGCCCTGGGCGCGGCGCAGTTCGATGAAGTCGACGAGAATGATCGAGTTTCGCACGACGATGCCGGCGCCGGCCATGAAGCCGATCATCGAGGTGGCGGTGAAGAAGGCGCCGAGCGCCCAGTGTGCGGGCAGGATGCCGATGAGCGAAAACGGAATCGCGGCCATGACGACGAGGGGTGTCACGTAGCTGCGGAACCAGCCGACCATGAGCATCGCGATGAGCACGAGCACGGCGGCGAAGGCCAGGCCGAGGTCGCGAAACACCTCGAGCGTGATGTGCCACTCGCCGTCCCATTTGAGCGCGGGCTCCTGGTCGTCCGTGGGGAGGTTGAGGTGATAGATGGGGAGTGCGGGCGAGGTGGCGCCGAACGTGCGGGCGTCGAGCGCGCGGATTTTTTTGTCGGCGGCGAACATCGCGTAGGCGGGGCTCTCGACGGCGCCGGCGACATCGGCGGTGACGTAGGTGACGGGCTTGAGATTCTTGCGGTAAAGATTGCGCGGGGCGGTGGTGCGTTCGAGTGCGACGAGTTCGGAGAGCGGCACGAGCGGCGCGTCGGGGCGGTCTTCGGCGCGGACGCGGAGGGCGAGGAGCGACGCGGGTTGGGAGCGGGCGGCGGCGGGGAGTTCGAAGACGATCGGCACGTCCTCGCGTTCGGCGGG
This sequence comes from Verrucomicrobiota bacterium, assembly GCA_023430825.1. GTDB lineage: Bacteria > Verrucomicrobiota > Verrucomicrobiia > Opitutales > Opitutaceae > Opitutus. The sequence goes on from JAEYYL010000167.1 coordinate 3,332, forward strand.
AAGATGGAGGAGATCGACGGACTGGCCCTGCGCGGCGAGCTGGAGGGTTTGCGCGATGGCGGCTTCGCTGACGCCGTGGCGGGCGGCCTTGGCCTTGTCGACGACATAGCGGACCTTGGGCTGGGGGTTTTCGACATACCAGTCGACGTCGACGACGCCGACGGTTTCGGCGAGGAGGCGTTTCACCTCGCGGGCGAGCGCGACGCGGCGGGCTTCGTCGGGGCCGTAGATTTCGGCGACGATGGACTGGAGCACGGGCGGGCCGGGCGGGACCTCGGCGACGGCGACGGCGGCGCCGTAGCGGGCGGCGATGGCGGTAATGCGTGGGCGGATACGCTTGGCGATGGCGTGGCTCTGATGGGAGCGGTCGGATTTGCCGACGAGGTTGACCTGGATGTCCGCGACGTTGGGGCCGCGGCGGGCGTAATAGTGGCGGACGAGGCCGTTGAAGTTGAACGGCGAGGCGGTGCCGGCGTAGATCTGGTAGTCGCGGATTTCGGGTTCGTCGCGGAGGGCGGCGGCCATTTCCTGGGCGATGCGCGCGGTCTGCTCAAGCGTGGTGCCTTCGGGGGTGTCGAGGACGATCTGGAACTCCGACTTGTTGTCGAAGGGCAGCATTTTGACCTGCACGAAGCCGAAGAGGACAAGGGCTGCGGCGGCGAGGAGCAGGGCGACGATGCCGGCGAGAAACGCCCACCGCCAGCGCGCGTGGTCGAGGAGCGGCTCCATGATGCGGTGGTAGAGGCGCGTGGACCAGTCGTCGGGGGCGGAATGAGGATCGGGCGGAAGGGCGGGAACGTGCGGGCCCGGCTGGGCAGGGCCGGGCACCGCGGCCGCGACCTTGGCAGGAAGATGGCGGCGGAGGAGGCGGACGGCGGCCCACGGGGTGATGGTGAACGCGATGGCGAGCGAGAAGAGCATCGCGGCGGTGGAGCCGATCGGGATGGGGCGCATGTAGGGGCCCATCAGGCCGCCGACAAAGGCCATGGGCAGGATCGCGGCGATGACGGCCCAGGTGGCGAGGATCGTGGGATTGCCGACCTCGTCGACGGCTTCGAGCGCGACTTGCGCGAGGGATTTATGCTCAGCGTCGGGCAGGCGGAGGTGGCGGACAATGTTTTCGACGACGACGATCGCGTCGTCGACGAGGATGCCGATGGAGAAGATCAGCGCGAAGAGCGTGATCCGGTTGAGCGTGTATCCATAAAGGTAGAACACGAAGAGCGTGAGCGCGAGGGTCGAGGGGATCGCGAGGAGGACGACGAGCGATTCGCGCCAGCCGAGAAAGAAGAGGATGAGCAGCGCGACGCCGAAGACGGCGATGCCCATGTGGAGGAGGAGCTCGTTGCTTTTCTCGGCGGCGGTGTGGCCGTAGTCGCGAGTGATGGCGATTTCGACGTCGGCGGGGAGGAGCGTGCCGCGAAGGGTGTCGACTTTCGCGAGCACGGCGTTGACGACGGAGATGGCGTTGGCGCCGGGGCGCTTCGCGAGGCTGAGCGTGACGGCGGGCTGGGGGTCGACGTGCGCGTCGAGTCCGGAGCGTGGTGAAGAACCGTGGAGAACGTAGTTCGCGGGTTCCTCGGCGGTGTCGAGGATCGTGGCGACGTCGCGGAGGTAAACGGGTTTGTCGCGGAAGACGCCGGCGACGACATTGCCGACGTCGGTGGCGTCGCGGAGAAACGTGCCGGTTTCGAGGAGCACCTCGGTGTTGGCGAACGGGCGCGAACCGGCGTGGGTCTGGCGGTTGGCCTGCTGGAGGGCGGAGACGAGTTGCGGGGCGCTGAGCTGGCGCGCGGCGAGGGCGGTGGGATCGAGTTGCACGCGGACGGCGCGGCGGACGCCGCCGATGAGCGTGGTCTCGGCGACCTGGGGAACGGATTTGATGGCGTCGTCGAGTTGGGCGGCGAGGCGGCGCAGCTCGAGATGGTCGCGCGAGGCGCTGTGCAGGGTGAGCGCGAGAATGGGGACGTCGTCGATCGTGCGGGGTTTGACGAGCGGGAAGCTGACGCCGGCGGGGATGCGATCGAAATTGGTCTGGAGTTTCTGGTTGAGGCGGACGAGCGCGGCTTCGATGTCGGTGCCGACCTTGAAGCGCACGATGGACATGGCGCGGCCGGGCGAGGAGGTGGAGTAGAGGTATTCGACGCCCGGGATTTCCCAGAGAAGTTTTTCCATCGGCCGCGTGGCGCGGTTCTCGACCTCGGCGGGATCGGAGCCGGGCATGGCGACGAGGATGTCGATCATCGGCACCTTGATCTGCGGCTCTTCCTCGCGCGGGAGCATGAGAACGGCCGCGACGCCGAGGGCGAGCGAGGCGATGATCGCGATCGGCGTGAGTTTCGAGTGAACGAAAAGGCCGGCGAGGCGGCCGGCGATGCCGGGGCGGGACGGGACGTGAGGCTCGACGCTCATGGCGGGCGTGGCGGATGCGGATCAGGGGGCGATGACGATGGGCTGGCCGTCGCGGAGGCCGGGGGGCGGGGCGAGGACGACCTGTTCGCCGTTGTCGAGGCCGGAGAGGATTTCGATCTGCGCGGTGGAGGAATCGGTGGCGGTGCGCGTGGCGCCGGTTTTGACGAGGCGGAGGTGGGCGCGGCCGCCGACGGCGACGAAGACGCGTTCCATCTGACCGAAAAGCGTGAGCGCGCTGGCGGGAATGAGCAGGGTGGGCGCGGGGGCGGCGGGGAGTTGCACGCGGGCGAACTGGCCGGAGCGCACGGCGGTGCCGGCGGGAACGCTGATCTTGGCGGAGACAGAGCGGGCGATGGGATCGGCGGCGGACGAGATTTCGGCGAGCGTGCCGGTGAACGTGAGCGAAGCGGCGGGGACGTGGACGGTGAGTGAAGTGCCGGGCGCGAGCCCGGGGGCGAGCGAGTCGGGGATGTCGGCTTCGACTTCGAAGACATCGGAGCCCTCGAGTTCGAGGAGGGGCTGGCCGGGGGTGGCGAGCATGCCGGCATCGGCGATGCGGCGGGAAACGACCCCGTCGAACGGTGCGACGAGGGTGGTGTAGCTGAGCATGGCCTCGGCTTCGCGGAGCACAGCGTCGGTGGTGGCGAGCCGGTCTTCGAGGGATTTTACGGTTTCGCCGGTGCCGGCGCCCTTGGCGAAGAGGTCGCGTTCGCGATCGAGGTCGCGGCGGACGAGATTGAGTTGGGAGCGGGCCTGGAGGACGCGCGCGGAGATTTCGGCGGCGGAGAGTTGAACGAGGAGATCGCCGGCGCGGACCCGCTGGCCGAGGGCGAGCGGGAGCGACTCGATGGTGCCCATGACTTTCGCAGCGATGACGGCGCGTTGCACGGGGCGGACGGTGCCGGTGGTTTCGACGAGGACGGGAAGATTTTCGAGCCGGGCGGTGGCGAGGTGAACGGTGACCGGTGGCAGCGCGGCGGCGCGGGCGGCGGGTGCGGGCGGTTGTTTTCCGCACGCGGAGAGCAGGGCGGCGGCGGCGAGGAGGAGGGGCAGGCGGATGCGCTTCATCATGACGACGGGCGAGGCGTGGCGGAGCCGGGCGACGTGGTGCGGGCGGAGCCGCCCCAGTGGATGGTGTCGTCGGCGTCGACCCAGCCGAGCTTGCGGAGGAGGAGGGTCGGCGGGCAGAAGCCGGTGAAAGCGGACTGGAGGAGATTCGCGCCGGCGAAAGCGGGGAGGAGCAGCCACCAGGGGCTGACGAACGCGGCGAGGGCAGTGCCGAGCAGGACGAAGGAGCCGGCGAGGACGCGGATGAAGGCTTCGGTTTTCATGACGAGGAGTTGACTAATATGAGCATATACTCATATAGTTGAAAAAATGTCAACGCCTTGTTTCGTGCGCGCGATGCCCAAGCGCCCTGAGTTGACGGAGAAGGCGATCGAGTTGATCGCGCGGCGGTTTGCCGTGCTGGCCGAGCCGATGCGGCTGCGGCTGGTGCATGCGCTGTTCGACGGCGAGATGAGCGTGAACGCGCTGGTGGAGGCGACGGGTGGGACGCAGGCGAATGTGTCGCGGCATCTGCAGACGCTGACGCACGCGCATGTGCTGTCGCGGCGGAAGGACGGTCTGCAGGTGTTTTACGCGATCGCGGACCCGACGATTTTCAAGCTGTGCGAGCTGGTGTGCGGGAGCCTGGAGAAGCAGTTGACGCGGCAGGCGGAGGCGTTTGGCGGCGGAGGAACGTAAAAGCTCCAAGGACCAAGCACCAAGCTCCAGGGAAACACCAGAGGCCAAGCTCCACTTCTCCCTTCCGTTTCGTGAGGCTGGGCGGCAGTGGGCGTTAACCTAACATCTGCGAGATGTTTCTGCCCCATTTTTCTGACCAATCGTCTGAGCTGACTGATCGACTCGCGTCGCGCTGGCCTGCGATGGTCGTCGTTGAGGTCAGAAAAATAGGGGCAGAAAAATGGGAGAAATACTTCGCGGCGCCGGCTCGGGGCAGGCCAAGGTTTTTGCGCAGCCGCCCTGGGGCGGGTCAGTTCTTCGCCAGGTCGTAGAGGGCGTAGCCGGCGAAGAGATTCGGGAGCGTGCGGCACGGCGTGCGCCAGTTGCCGCTGAGGTGCGCGCGGCGGACGATGCGGATGCCTTTCGCGGCGCAAAAGTGTTCGAAGTCGGCGATCGTGACGGGATTCGTCGGGCGGCTCTCGAACCACTCGGTCGTGTAAACCTCGTTGCGCAATTTGCGTCCGCGGATGAGCGCATCGACGCGGTTTTTCCAGAAGCCGTGGTTGACGAAGCCGACGGTGACGGCGCGCGCGACGCGGAGCGCCTCGAGGATGACGGCGGTGGGATCGTCGAGTTCCTGCACGGTGCGCGAGCAGATCACGCGGTCGAAATGCCGGTCGGGAAACTCGCGCATGAAGGACGTCATGTCGCCCTGATACGCGGAGAGGCCGCGCGCGACGCAGGCGGTGATCCGATGGAAATCGAGGTCCACGCCGACGCCCGAAACCTGTTTCGTTTGCACGAGGTAGTCGAGGAGCGCGCCCTTGCCGCAGCCGAGATCGAGCACCGAGGAGCTGGGCTCGACCCATTCCCCGATGATCTGCATGTCGACGGTGCGTTTCTCGACGAGCTTGGTCATGACCGGAATTTTTTAACCACGGATGGACACGGATGGACACGGATTCCGGACCGCGCCGTACCCGGCGCGGCTACGAGAGGGAAGAATCGGTGTTCGTCGGTGTTCATCGGTGGTTCGTTCCTCAGATCGAGAAGTCGTAGACGGCGGCGGACTTGGTTTCGAGGAAGCCGCGGACGAGGGTGTAGAGTTCCTCGGACTCGAGCAGGAAGGAATCGTGGCCGAGATCGGTCGCGAGTTCGGCGTAGCTGGCGCGCTTGCCGGCGCGGAGGAGCGCGAGCGCGATGGCGCGGTTTTGCTCGGGCGGAAAGAGCCAGTCGCTGGTGAAGCCGACCACGAGCGTCTCGGCCTGCACGGAGGCGAACGCGGCTTCGAGCGAGCCGTAGGCCTGCGGGAGATCGAAGTGATCGAGCGCGCGCGTGATGTAGAGATAGGTGTTGGCGTCGAAGCGATTGATGAAGCTCTGGCCCTGGTGGCGCAGGTAGCTCTCGACCTCGAACTGGACGTCGAAGGTGTAGGCGTCGCCGTTGACCGCGGCTTTTTTGCGCCGGCCGAATTTGCGGTCCATGCTGGCGTCGGAGACGTAGGTGATGTGCGCCATCATGCGGGCGATCGCGAGGCCGACGCGGGGGCCGCCGCCCTTGGCGTAGTCGCCCTGGTTCCAATCGGGGTCCTGCATGATGGCCTGGCGGCCGACCTCGTTGAACGCGATGGCTTGAGCGCCCTCGCGGGCGGTGGTGGCCATGGCGATGACGCGGCGGACGTAGGCGGGGAACTCGATGCTGAACTGGAGCGCGAGCATGCCGCCCATCGAGCCGCCGATGACGGCGTGCAGTTCGCTGACGCCGAGATGATCGAGGAGAAGTTTTTGCGCGCGCACCATGTCGAGGATGGTGACGAACGGAAACGCGAGGCCGTAGGGGCGGTCGGTGGCGGGATTGGTCGAGGACGGGCCGGTCGAACCCTGGCAGCCGCCGAGGACGTTGGTGCAGACGACGAAGAAGCGCGAGGTGTCGACGGCTTTGCCGGGGCCGATGAGATTGTTCCACCAGCCGGGCTTGCGGTCATCGAGCGTGTGCAGGCCGGCGCAGTGGTGATCGCCGCTGAGCGCGTGGCAGATGAGGATGACGTTGTCGCGCGTGGCGTTGAGGTGGCCGTAGGTTTCGTAGCGGATGGTGAAACCGGGGAGCGTCTGGCCGCTCTTGAACGTGAAAGGTTTCGAGTAAACGAAATCGTGGGGCACGACGAGGCCGACCTCGCCGGCGGGGAGCGGCGGGCGAACGAGAGCGTGGGTCGTGTCGTCGGTCATGCGAGACGGTGAACGTCGCGCATCCAAAGCACGGAGACAAGTTTGGGGTATGTCATCGGTGCGCGAGACGGAGCGCGGAACGGCGCGTGGCGCGTGAACCGCGGGCCGGCGAGTGAGTGATGGAAGGCGGGCTGAAGCCCGCCCTACTCGGAGTCTTCGTTGGAGAAGACGTTTTGCACGTCGTCGAGCTCCTCGAGCGCGTCGTGGAGCTTGGTGAGAGTCTGGGCGATCTGCGCGTCGGTGACGGGGACGAGCGTGGTCGGGATGTAGGCGATTTCGGCGCTGTCGGGTTTGAGGCCTTTTTGTTCGAGCGCGTGGGAGACCTTATCGAAATTTTGGATACCGCAGCGGACCTCGAAACCCTGTTCGCTGGCGATGACGTCATCGGCGCCGGCTTCGAGTGCGGTTTCGAGGAGCGCGTCCTCGGTCGTCTGCTCGCGCGGAACGAGAAACTGGCCGGCGTGGAGAAACTGGAAGGAGACGGCGCCGGTGCTCGCGAGATTGCCGCCGTGGCGGGCGAAGACGGAGCGGACGTCCTGCGCGGCGCGGGTTTTGTTGTCGGTGGTGACTTTAACGACGAAGGCGACGCCGCCGGGACCGTAGCCCTCGTAGGTGATTTCTTCGAAGACGACGCCGGGGAGTTCGCCGGTGCCTTTCTTGATCGCGCGGTCGACGTTGTCGGCGGGCATGTTGGCGTCGCGGGCCTTGAGCAGGAGCGTGCGAAGGCGGGCGTTGCCGGCGGGATCGCCGCCGCCGGATTTGGCGGCGAGCGTGATGTCGCGGGAGAGCCGGGAGAAGACCTTGCCGCGCCGGGAGTCGGTGACGGCTTTGAGGCGTTTGACTTTGGACCACTTGTTATGGCCGGCCATGGACGAACAGTAGCGAGTAGCGAGTAGTGGGTAGTGAGTAGTGAGTAGCGAGTAGATTGGGCGGCGGTAGCATGCTCGCTACTCGCTACCCACTACTCGCTACTGTTATTTCTTCTTCTTCGGCGTGACGTTCTTCGTGGGCTTGGTGAAGGCGGCGGCGGTCGTGGCGGCGGCGCTGCCGGCGCCGGCGGGGCCGGGCTCGTCCTTCATGCGGTTGATCACGAGTTGCTGGCCGATGGTGAAGATGCCGTTGACGGTCGAGTAGAGCGCGAGGGCGCACGAGAAGGTGTAGCAGAACAGCGTGAAGATATACGGCATGATCTTCATCATCTTCATCTGCATGTTGTCCATCGTCGGCGAGGGCGTGAGGCGCATCTGGATGACCATCGTGGCGCCCATGAGGATCGGCATGATGTTGATCGGGAAACCAAAGACGTGAGCGATGGTGTCTTGGGCCGAGAGATCGTTGGCCCAGAGGAAGGGCTGGAAGCGCAGCTCGGCGGCGCTCTGAAGCATTTGGAAGAAGCCGATGAAAAACGGAATCGTGATCAGGATGGGGAAGCAGCCGCCCATCGGGTTCACCTTGTGCTTTTTGAAGAGCTCCATCGTGGCCGCCTGCAGCTTCTGCGGGTTGTCTTTGAACTTCTCGCGGACGGCCTGCATCTCGGGCTGGATTTTCGCCATGCGCTTCGCGGACTTCGAGGCGGCGAGGGTGAAGGGCACGAAGATGATTTTCAGGATGAGCGTCGTGATGACGATCGCCCAGCCCCAGGACCAGCTGCCGCCGGGGAACCAGCTGTGCACCCAGGTCATGAGCGTGAGCAGGATCTGGCTGAAGAATTTGAAGAAGCCGAACTGCATGACCTTGTCCTGGTCGGCCTTGAAGACGTCACCGTTGGCGAGGCGGCGGTATTCTTTCGGTCCGACGTAGAAGTCGGAGGCGATCTGCGTTTCGGCGCCGGCGGCGAGCGGGGCGAGGTCGAACTGGGCGGCGCTGGTGAGGCCGTAGGCGTTGAGGTCGTAGTCGGGCAGATCGGGCAACAGCTTCACGCGGCGCGAGAGCATGCCGGAGGCGGGTGCGTCGGGGGTGAGGATGGCGGCGAAGAACTGATTGCTGATCGAGGACCAGACAATCGGGCCGCCGGTGGTGATGAACGGTTTCGCGCCGCTGGCGCCCATGCCGAGGAAGCCGCTGCTGGCTTCGAGTTCGGCGCGCGGAAAGAAATCCTGGTCTTCGCCGTTCGAGTAACCGGTGGTGAGCTGGCGGCCGTCGTCGCGGGCGTTGGTCGGCGCGGCGGTGCCGAGGCTGAGCGCGAGGCGCGGAAGGGCGAGTGGCTGGTCGGTGAGATTGCGCAGCGTCGTCTCGTGGCGGATCACGTAAGGGTCGTTCTGGCCATCGGGTGCGGTGACGAGCCGATAACGGCGGGTGACCTCGAGGCGGCCGTCGAAGACGGCGCGATAAACGACCTCGTTGCTGCTGCGGCGCGAAACGAGTTCGAACGGCGTGAGACGGTCGAGGCCCGGGAAATCGACGAACGCGAGCATCGGGTCGGCGTGCAGGGCGTTGAAGACGAAAGGCTGGGGCTCGCCGCGGACCGCCGGATACTTTTTCAATGCGACGTCGCGGATGGCCCCGCCGGAGTTGGTGAACTGCACGGCGACGAACTCGTTTTCGAGCGTGGTGACGGTGGCAGTCGCGGCGTCGCTGACGGCGTTGGCGAAATCAGTGGTGGGGGTGAGCGTCGGCGCGATGGCGGCGGTGGGCTGCGCGGTGCCGGGGCTCGCCGGGGCGTTGGCGACGGCCGGCTGGTTGAGGGTGGGAACCGGTTCGGCGGGCTGGCTGGGCGAAAGGCGGCTGCCGAGATACATGCTGGCGACGGCTGCGATGAGCAGGAGCACGCCGATGGTGGTGTTCTTCTTGTCCATGAAAAAAAGGAAAGGCTAGGAGCGGGAAGGGAGCGGGCGCGCGGCGTTCAGGCGCACGCAACGCGGTGCGGCGCGCGGTGGCACGGGATCGAGGCCGCCGGGATGCAGGGGCGTGCAACGCACGAGCCGGTGCAGCGCGAGCCAGGTGCCGGCGAGTGCGCCGTGCACGCGAATGGCTTCGGCGGCGTAGTGCGAGCACGTCGGCGCGAAACGGCAGCCACAAGCGCCGCCGGTGACGACCGGCAGCACGGGGGAGAGCGTGCGTTGATAGACCCAGATCGCGGCGAGCAGCAGCCGGCCGGGAAGCGCGACGAGCGCGGAAACGAGCGAAAGGGGGAAGCGTTGACCTGGTTTGTCCGGGTGGCCGCGCGAAGGCACCCGTGGTGCGATCGATGGGCCGGGATCGGCCGCGGCTTGAGTGGCGGGCAACATGAGCGACGAGTGATTCACTGCTTTTCGCGGGGCGCAACCCGCTGACACGCCTCGACGAATTTTTTTTCCAAATCGGAAAACGGCGCGTCGACCATCTCGCGGCGCGCGGTCAGGAGCAGGTCGCAACCGGCGGGAGCGCTGTCCTGATTCCGCCGGAAAATTTCGCGGAGCCGGCGTTTGGCGCGGTTGCGGAGCACGGCGTGGCCGACGGAAGCGGTGGAGGCGACGACGCCGACGCGACGGAGCGGCGTGGTGGCGGGATCGGCGCCGGCGACCGGTGCGCGGTGCAGGCACCAGAGCGTGAAGGCGCCGCAATTATAGCGGCGGCCGTGTTCGCGGATCGCCCGGAAATCGCCCTGACGCCGCAGGTGCTGCTCAGGGCGGAAGCGCATGACGAAAAGACTGAAGGTCCGAAGGGCGGAAGGACTGAAACGGAATACTGGGTTCAGCCCTTCAGTCTTTCAGCTTTTCAGTTTTTTCGATCAGACGACCGTGAGGCGCTTACGGCCCTTGAGACGACGAGCTTTGATGACTTTGCGGCCGCTTTTGGTGGCCATGCGCGCGCGGTAGCCGATCTTGCGGGCGCGCTTCTTACGGTGCGGGCGGAATGTGGGTTTCATGACTTCAGAGGAAAAAGAGGGTCAGTGGTGCAGGACGGCAGAAGGGGTGTCAAGGGCGGGATTTGCGAGGAAAACGGGAAGCGACGGCAGGCGATTTGCGTTGGGCTGTGAGGGCGTTGGCCGAGCGAAGCGCGGCGGGGGCGCCGCGGCTCCATGATTATGCGCGGAAACCGGTTTCCGGCTAGCGGTGGAGAAGGGGAGGCGTTTACGGTGCGGATATGCGCATCGCTGTCATCTCGGACACCCACGATCGATATCCGAGAAATTTGCCGGCGCGGTTGAAAGGCGCGGAGGAGATCTGGCACTTGGGCGACGTGTGCGATCCGGTGACGCTGGTGGAGTTCGAGCAGGTGGGGGTGCCGTTGCGCGTGGTGATGGGCAATTGCGATGAACATCCGTGGCCGTTGTCGCTGACGCTGGAGCGGGGCGGGCTGCGGTTTTTTCTGACGCACATCCCGCCGGCGGTGGAGCGGGTGGCGCCGGGGGTGCATGCGGTGTTGCACGGTCACACGCATGTGCCGCGCGACGAGACGATCCGGGGCGTGCGCTGGTTGAATCCCGGTTGCATCACGCGGCCGAATCGCGGCGCGCCGCCGGGGTTCGCGTGGCTGACGGTGGATGGGGGAGCGATGCGGTGGGAACCGGTCAGGCTGCCGGCGGACTAGCGCGGACTTTGACCCTGACCACGACGTGCGCCCTCTCTCCTATTTGCCGAACTTGCTGAGCAGCCTGCGGATCGCGCTGGCGCCGGCGATGCTGGGCGCGGCGTATTCGAACTCGAAGGAAGGGTTCGCGGCGTTGCTGGTGGTGACCGTGGTGACGGACTTGGTCGACGGGGTGTTTGCGCGAGCGTGGGGAGCGGAATCGGAGTTGGGCCGAAGGCTCGATCGGTGGGGGGATGGACTCACGGCGAGCCTCGGGGCGGTGGGCGTGTTTTTTCTGTGGCCGCATGTGGTGGAGCGCGAGTGGCCGTGGGCGCTCGCGGCGGCGGGCGGTTATCTGATGATCGGGCTGCAGCGGTGGATTCAGCCGGCGACGGCGAACAGTTATTCGCGCTGGCCGGCGAAGGTGCTGGGACTGGTGCTGCCGTTGTCGCTGGTCCCCTTGATTCAAGGGTGGGCGGAGTGGCCGTTTCAGGCGGCGGCGGTGATGCAGGCGGGCATCGGCGCGTGGAAGCTGATGGGGGCGGTGGGGCGCGCGGATAAAACGACGGAGGGGATGTCGCCGGCGGCGGAGTGATGGCTCCGTGGCGCGGTGGGGGCGCCGCACTTCCTCGTGCGGGCCGTCGTAAATCTCAGGCCATTCAGCGTGGCTGGTAGGGGCGGCTCTCCGAGCCGTCCGCGATTGCAGCCGGAGCCGCGTTCGCTTCCGGACGCGCCGGAGAGGCGTCCCTACCCACGGAATGGCAGTTGAGGCGATTTCGGCGGCGTCAGCCGAGGAGTTTCAGCGCCATCTGGGAGGATTGGTTCGCCTGGCTGAGCATGGCGGTGCCGGCTTGAACGAGGACGTTGTAGCGGGCGAGCACGGTGGATTCCGTGGCGACGTCAACGTCGACGATGCGGCTGGTGGCGGCTTCGAGATTGGCCTTGTTGACCGAGAGCAGGTCGGAGGCGAAACCGAGGCGGCTCTGGCTCGCGCCGTTTTGGGCGCGGTAGGTCGCGATGTCGGCGATCGCGCTGGAAACGGAGGAGAGCGAGAGTGCGCCGAGGTCGGTGGCGGTGGCGACGGTGGCGACGTTGCCCGTGGCGGCGGCGCCATCGGTAATGGAAAAGTTGCGGACGCGAAGGCCGGTGCCGGCGTTGGAACTGAGCTGGATCGGTCCGGAGTTCGGCGACGGGGCGGTCGTCGTGCTGGCGATCGGCGATCCGTCGATGTAGGCGTTGGCCGTGGTGCCGTCGAACACGATGCGCATGCTGTGCCAGGCCGTGTTGCCTGGATTCGCCGACCCGATGATGGTGCCCGCGTCGTCGAGCCAGACGGATAAGATGTCGCCGGGGCTTTTGCTTTGATACTCGAGGTTGATTTCGAACGGGCCGGAGAACGTCTGGTTCGACGTGACGATGCCGAAAGCGCCATCGAGGTTGAGTTCGTTGCCGGAGACGTAGGCGGAGCCGCCGAAGCTGTCGTCGCTCCAGTTGCTGAGGTTCGCGAAGTTGTCGTTCAGCGGCGGGAAGGCGGGTGTAGCGAGTAATTGGATACCATCGATCGCGACGGCGCTGGCGCCGTCCTCGGTGGTGGGGACGGAGAGATTGCTGGAGCCGAAGAGCGCGACGCCGTTGAATTTCTCGCCGGCCTGCGCGGTGAGCTGGGCCTGGAGCGCGGCGAACTCGGTCTGGTAGTTGGCCTTGTCGGAAGTGCTCTTGGTGACGTCGCCGTGGAGCACCTTCAGCTCGCTGATGCGATTAAGGATCTTGCCGGTGGCGCCCAGGACGCCGTCCTGGGTTTGGAGGAGCGAGACGGCGTTGGCGACGTTGTTGGTGACGGCGCCCTGGCGTTTCGCGGCGGCGGACAGTTTCATCGAGACGGCCAGGCCGCCGGCGTCGTCGGCGGGGCTGACGATCTTCGAACCGCTGGAGAGCCGGTTGAGGCTCTTCTGCAGCATCGCGCTCGAGGCCGCCAGGTTGTTGGAGGCGAGCGTGGCCGCGGAATTGGTGTTGATGGTGACTGACACGACTCGTCCTTGAGCTGACTGATGGCGTCCGTGCCACATGCGCCGCGGTGGAGGGGGAGAGCCGCGGGCTCCTGTCACGAAGGGATGCGTGACAGAGCCCGTTATCGGAAACCGGCTGAATGGCTTAAGCAGGTTTGCGGAAAAATTTACGATCGGCGATTTTTGCTCAAGTCGGGGGATTTTGGGCCGGGGGGCAAAGGGCGCCGTGCGACTTGTGCGCGGGGGAAGGACGGGCACACTGCGGCGCATGACGCCCTCGTTCTGGCCCAATCTGGTGACCGCCTCGCGGATCGCGCTCGCGCCGGTGATGCTGGGGGCGGCGATCCGGGGCGAGCGCGGATGGTTCGCGGCGGTGCTGGGCGTGGCGCTGGCGACGGACGTGCTGGACGGGTTTCTCGCGCGGCGGCTGCAGGCGTATTCAGAATTTGGACGCAAGCTCGACAGCATCGCCGACTACGTGACGTTGTTCACCGGACTGGCGGGGATCGCGTTGTTGTGGCCGGAGGTGGTGCGCAGCGAATGGCCGTGGTTCGCGGCGGTGATGGGATCGTTTTTTCTGTCGATGGCTTTCTGTTTCTGGCGACTGGGGCGCGCGCCGTGTTATCACACGTGGGCGTCGAAGGCGACGGTGGCGGCGTGTGTGGTGGGGCTGGTGCCGTTGCTCGCGGGCTGGACGCCGATCCCGGCGCGGACGGTGGCGGTGTTTCAGGTGCTGGTGGGGTTCGAGGCGATGGCGATCGCGTGGCTGATCCCGTGGCATCACGGCGAGATGCCGAGCGTGTGGCACGCGTGGCAGCGGCGGCGGGTGGGGACGGGGGCGGGGAGAAAGTAATCCATTGGGTTGCTTCAGGCTGGCCGTGGCGGTGGGGCGTGGTTAGCGGGCGGAGGGTTGACGCCGGCGAGTGGGTGACGAGGCTCGGGGGCGACGCATGAGTGCGGAGCAACAGCAGGATCTTTTCGGTTGGTTCACTCCGGAGGCGGGCGTGCACAAGGCGCCGCCGCCCTCGGCTGCACCCGTCGCGGCGAAGCCGACGGTGGACGAAACGGCGAATCGCGATGCGGTGGTGTTTCAGCGGAGCGAGCGGGCGCGGGGTTACCGGCTGACGTTGAAGCGCGACGGGACTGCTGTAGCCACAATTCCGATACGCGGCTCCGAGCGCGAGGCGCGGCGCTTCGTGGAGCAGCACCAGGAGTGGCTGCAGCGCGCGCGGGAGCGGCAGCGACACAAGCCGCGCGGCGCGGAGGTGTGGACGATCGGCACGCATGTGTTGTGGCGCGGGGAGTTGACGGAGATCCGCGTGGCGCGGGCGGCGGGAATCGAACCCGCGGCGCTGCGGTCACCGGGCTTCGTGGCGCCGGCGGTGGAGAAGCCGCAGGTGTGTCTCGCGGCGGATGTGTTTCGCGTGGCGAAGTTGGAGGGCGACCTGCGGCCGACACTCGAGGCGCATTTTCTGCGGCGGGCGAAGATCGAGTTGCCGGCGCGGACGTGGGAGCTGGCGGCGGTGACGGGCGTGGAGGTGAAGCAGGTCGTCGTGCGCAACCAGCGTTCACGCTGGGGCTCGTGCTCCGCCAACGGCACGATTTCGCTCAACTGGCGGCTGGTGCAGACGCCGGAGTTTGTGCGCGACTACATCGTTTATCACGAGTTGATGCATCTCCGGGAGATGAACCACTCGGAGCGTTTTTGGGCGCGGGTCGAGGAGGTGTGTCCGGGCTGGCGGGACGCGGAACACTGGATCAAGCGCAACGGATCACTCGTTGGGCTGTGAGTGGGCTAGGTGTTTTCTTCGCCGAGGCGCTTGAAGGGCTGGAGCGAGAACACGACCTCGACGGGGACTTCGAAATAGGCGGCGATACGAAGCGCCAGGTGGAGCGAGGGGCTGAACTCGCCGCGTTCGAGGTAGCCGATGGTCTGGTAGTGCACGCCGAGTGCTTCGGCCAGCTCGCGACGCGAGATCCGGCGTTCGGCGCGCAGCATGGCCACGCGATTATGGACGACATCGCTGGAGTCAGCCATCCCTCAGTATCCTTTGGATAAATACCGTTGGCGCACCTCGGCGAGTGCGGATCCGGACTGTCGCCGGGCCATGCGGCGCAGAAGCATCGGCGCGAGCAGCAGGCCGAGCGCCGCCCACGCGCCGAGCACGGCGAACATTTCGACGGTGCGCCACGACTGGCCGACCTCGGCGGCGACCATTTCCGGCGGCAGCATCGCGGAGCGGGCGCCGAGACCGACCCAGTAAAGTGGGAAGGCCTGCCCGACCCATTGCAGCCACGTCGGCAGCGCGGCGATCGGATAGAAGATGCCCGACGGATACACGAGCAGCGCACACGCCAACGGCACCAGCATCGCCTGCACGGTGGATCTCATGATGCAGCCAAGGGCGACGCCGAGAGGCACGGTGGCCATCATTCCGGTGATGAAGACGAGTGCGAGCAGCGCTGCGGCGGGGGCGTCGAGGACGAGGTTGTCGATGAGCACGGTTCCCATCACGAGGATTGGGATGAAGCCGAGCAGCGTCGTCGAGGCGAACATCACGATCTTGCCGACGAGATAGCCGAGCATGCCGTGAGGCGTGGCCTTGGCGCGCAGGAGCGTGCCGTCCTCACGATCGGCGACGAGGCCAGTGGTCGGTCCGGAGAGTCCGCCGAGGATAATCGCCATGCTAAGGAGGCTCGGCAGGACCATCGTGCCGAGAGCGAAGTCCGTGCCGGGGACGGTTCGCCCGCGGAGCATCAGGAGCACGGCGAGGTAGGCCGCAACAGGCGCCACGTATCCGATGAGGTTGGCGATTTCGGTAAAGCTCTGACGGGTCTCGATCCATCCGCGGGAGAAACCCGCGCGCACGGCGGTCCAGCGAATGTCGGGTGCGGTCGTGGCGGTCATTTTAGGTTATTGGTTTTCTCGAGCGTCGATCTTGCGCGGATTTTCACTGGTGCGGTGGGCGTCGCGCACTCGACGCGATGGACGAGGGCCATGTAAGTGTCCTCGAGACTCGCGCGACGCACTTCGAGATCGGTGACGTTGGGATTTTTGATCAACAGATCGCGGACGAACTCGGCGGGGTCGCCCTCGCGCACGGCGTGGACGTGACGTTGTCCATCGGCGCTCCAGCGCACTTCGGCCGAGGTGGAGAGCTGGCGGGCGAGTTGGTCGGCGCTGCCATCGGCGACGATTCGTCCCTCGTCGAGCACGAGGATGCGGTCGGCGATCTTCTCGGCTTCGTCGAGGTCGTGGGTCGTCAGCAGGATGGTGGTGTGGTCGAAGTCGGCGAGGCGATGGATGAGATCGTGGAAATCGCGCCGCGCATGGGGGTCGAAACCCGCGGTGGGCTCGTCGAAAAAGACGATCTCGGGACGGCCGACGATGCCCAAGGCGACGTCGAGACGCCGCCGCTGGCCGCCGGACAACGTCATGATTTTGGCGTTGGCGCTCTCCGACAGGCCGACGAGGTCGAGGAGTTCGTCGACGTCCCACGGGCGGGCGACT
Organism: Verrucomicrobiota bacterium; assembly: GCA_023430825.1. GTDB lineage: Bacteria > Verrucomicrobiota > Verrucomicrobiia > Opitutales > Opitutaceae > Opitutus. The sequence goes on from JAEYYL010000167.1 coordinate 19,702, forward strand.
TCGGCGGTGGTGAACGGCGCGTAGAAGCGGGCAGAATAGGAGAGCAGTTCGCGGACGTGCCAGAAGCGATGATCGCGCCAGGATTGCAGCACTACGCCGATCCGGGCGCGCCAGGCTTCGTCGCCCCGTGCGGGATCGCAGCCGAGGACGGAGATGTCGCCGGCTGAGCGAGCGCGGAAGCCTTCGAGGATTTCGATCGTGGTCGTTTTGCCCGCGCCGTTCGGGCCGAGCAAAGCCAGCACCTCGCCGCGGTGGGCGGTGAACGTCACTCCGGTGAGCACGTCCTTGCTGCCGTAACGCATCCGCAGGTCGCGCACATCGAGCGCTAGCGCCGAAGTTTCGTGGCGATTGAGCATCGTAGTTTTTATATTTGTCGTATAATAAGTGCTACATTTTAGAGAATAGCCAGTATGTTTTTTGAAAAATGCTGGTCGGGTCTCAGCTGCCGCTGAGGCGCGGGGAATTGACGGAGATCCGCGTGGCTGCGACCGGCGGGGTTTGTGGCGCCGGTGGTCGAGAAACCGCCAGCGTGCCTGGCGGCGGATGTGTTTCGCGTGGCGAAGCGGGAGGGCGACCTGCGGCCGACGCTCAAGGCGCGTTCTATGCGGCGGGCGAAGATCGAGTTGCCGGCGCGCACGTGGGAACTGACGGCCGTGACGGGCGTGGAGATGAAGCAAGTCGTCGTGCGTAACCAGCGTTCGCGCTGGGGATCGTGTTCGGCGAGCGGCACGTTTCGCTGAACTGGCGGCTGGTGCAGACGCCGGGGTTCGTGCGCAACTATATCGTTTATCCCGAGCTGATGCAGCTGCGGGGAGATGGATCATTCCGCGCGGTTTTGGGCGCGTGTGGAAGAGGTGTGTCCGGGTTGGCGCGACGCGGAAAACTGGATCAAGCGAACGGACTTCGCCTCAGCGGAAATCGATCAGCTCGACTTCGAAGACGAGGGTGGCGCGCGGGGGGATGGTGGGCGCCCGGCCGGCGGGGCCGTAGGCGAGCCAGTGCGGGATGATCAACGTGCGCTTCTCGCCTTTGCGCATCGTGAGGAACGCTTCGTCCCAACCCTTGATCACCGCGCCGGTGCCGACGCGAAACGTGAGCGGCGTGCCGTTGCGGTAGGAGCTGTCGAACGGCGTGCCGTCGAGCAGGCGGCCGTCGTAGTGCGCGATGACTTCGTCGCCGAACTTCGGCGTGGGGCCGGCGCCAGGATTGCGGATGAGATACATCAGGCCGGAGTCGGTGCGCGTGGCGGTGGGATACTTGTGGCGGACGATGTCGGCGTCGGCGCCGCTGAGTTCGGGCGTGCCCTGCTTGTCGAGCGCTTCGCGCATCGCGCTGTTGATCGGCCGGCCCGGGTCCTTGCGGGCGAGGAGGCCGGAGCGCACGACGAACGCGATCGTGACGAGAATGACACCAAGGAGGGCGAGGTAAACGAAGCTGCGCATGAAGAACGGAAGTGAAACGGATTTCGCGGAGGAATGCGGAATTTGCAAACCCGGAGGCGGAGCGCGGGTCAGGGTTTCGCGAGCAGATCGAGCGCGGCGGCGGTGAGGGCGGTGACGCCCGTCTTGATCGAGAGTTCGGCGGCGGGGGCGAACCTGCCCGAGTGCAGTGAGGGGAGCGGTGCGCCGGTGCGCTGGCTTTCCGCCCAGCGGGCCGGATCGACGGCGCCGAGTCGGAACATCGTGATCGGGACGTTTTCCGTGGTGCGGCCGAAGCGGCCGAAATCCTCGCCGATCATCTCGGGTTGGATGGAGCGGAGGTTGTCCGCGCCGAGCCAGTCGCCGAGGACGCGGGTGACGCGCGCGGTGAGCGCGGGATCGTTGTAGAGCGACGGAGTGAACTCGTTCTCGGCGCGCGTGAGGACGGGGAGGCGATCCTCGGCGAGACCGGCGGCGAGCGCTTCGCCGCGGCAGATGCGGGCGATGGCGTCGACGAGGTGGCGGCGCACTTCGTCGGAGTAGGAGCGGAGCGTGAGCTGCAGTTTCACCTCGTCGGGGATGATGTTGCTCTTGGTGCCGCCGTGGATCGAGCCGACGGTGACGACGGCGGGTTCGCCGGGGCGGAGCTCGCGGCTGACGATCGTCTGGAGCGCGAGCACGATGCGCGCGGCGAGGACGATCGGATCCTTGGTCAAATGCGGTGCGGCGCCGTGTCCACCCTGGCCGCGGACGACGATCTCGAGCGTCTCTACATTGGCCATGATGAAACCGTCGAGCGTGCCGACGGTGCCGGCGGGCAGCGCAGCGCTGTCGTGAAGCGCGACGGCGTAGTCGGGTTTCGGATACAGGCGATAGAGCCCGGCGGCGAGCATCGCGCGGGCGCCGAGGCCGAGTTCCTCGGCAGGCTGGCCGATCAGAAGCAAGGTGCCGGACCAGTGGTCGCGCAGGGCGGCGAGGCGGCGCGCAGTGCCGACGAGGACGGTGAGGTGCAGGTCGTGGCCGCAGGCGTGCATCACAGGCACGTCGTTGCCCGAAAGATCCTTCGTGCGAACGGTGCTCGCGTAGGGCAGGCCGGTTTCCTCGAGGACGGGCAGGGCGTCGAGATCGGCGCGGAGGAGCAGCGTGGGGCCGGGGCCGTTTTTCAGGAGGGCGACGACGCCGTGGCCGCCGAATTTTTCGGTGACGTCGAAACCGGCGGCGCGGAGTTCGCTCGCGAGTTTCGCGGCGGTTTTTTCCTCCATGAGCGAGAGCTCCGGATTCGCGTGGAAGTGGCGGTAGAGTTCCTCGAGTGAAGGCAGGTCGGCGGAGAGCTGCATCGCGACCTCGGCGCGGAGGGCGCGCTGGCGCATCTCCGTTTGCGGCATGATCGTGGAAGCGAGGAGCGGCGATCCAGCGAGGAGGAGACCGGCGAGGAAGCGGAGTGACATGGTAAAATGAGGCGCTGAACGGTCCGCCCGGAAGTCGGGCCCTACCGGTCAAACTTGAGGATCAGGGCGTCGAGGACGGCGTCGAGATGCAGTTTCGTTTTCTGCGCGGCGCTGAGCGGTTGGTTGGGCGGAGCGGCGGCGGTGGCTTCGGCGATGGCAGTTTCGGCCTGGCGGGCGGCGGCGGCGAGGAGGGCCTGTTTTGCTTCGTGCAAAGCGCCGCCGCGGGTGAATTCGCGGACGTCGCCGGGGCGGCCCATGAACTCGGGTAGGCGGTCATCGCCGATCCAGAGACCCCACTGGTTTGTATCCGCAAAATGGATCGCGAGAACGGCGTCGGATGGGAGGCGGAGTTTTTTGGCGAGCGCGACGGTGAAGTTGCCGGGGCGCTGCGCGGGCGTGGCGGGCGCGAACGATTTGAAAACGCGCGCGTAAAGTTTCAGGCCGGTGGCGCGTTCGAGGTTGGCGAGTTGTTGCTCGAACAGTTTCGCGCGCGGCGGATCGGTCGGGAGCACGCCGTCGGGATCTTCGAAGTGCGGTGGGGCGGCGTGTGGGGAGCGCGCGAGCAGCGCGTCGAAGGTGTCGGCGTCGGCGCGGAAGGCCTCGGCGGCGGGGCCGATGCGGCGGATCGTGACCGACGTCATCGGATCGCCGGCGCGGATGCGGGACAGGAATTCGCGGCCGCGGACGACGCGGCCGAAGCCGCTGTGCAGGTAGTTGAGCCGGTTGACGGGGGCGAGGGTGATGAAGAATTGCGAGCCGTTGGTGTCGGGGCCGGCGTTGGCCATCGAGAGGATGCCGGCGGAGTTGTGACGGAGGCCGCGGACGAATTCGTCGGGGAATTCGTAGCCGGGACCGCCCTCGCCGGTGCCGAGCGGGTCGCCGCCCTGGATCACGAAACCGGGGACGACGCGGTGAAAAGTGAGGCCGTCGTAGAACGGTTTGCGCGGTTCGGGACCGAGCATGCCTTCGGCGAGGCCGACGAAATTCGTGACGGTGAGCGGGGCCTGGGCGTGGAAAAGTTCGGCGACGAGCGTGCCGCGGGGCGTGACGATTTCGGCGTAGAGGCCGTCGGGGAGGTCGGCCGCTTCGGCGGCGGCGAGCGAGGCCGTGGCGGCGCGGAGGAGCAGGGAAACGAACAGCAGGGCGCGGGGCAGACGTTTCATTTTCCGCGACGGTGCAGAATGGAACGGGGCGTCACAACCAAACTCTCGCAGCGAGCCGAGGGACGAAAATTTCCCGCGGATTTTTGTCCTGATGACGCGCGGCGGAGCGTCATGGTGATGAAACCCTTCCCTTATGAACGACACTGAAAAACCTCAATTCCTGCTTCTGTTGCGCAATCCGTATTCCGCCGGCGGCGCCGGACCGAGCCCGGAAGAGATGCAGCATATCATGGCGCGGTTTGCGCAATGGATGGCGACGTTGCGGGCGACGGACAGCGTGGTCGGAACGAACGGGCTCGAGCAGCATGCCGGCGCGGTGTTGCGCGGGTCGGGCGGCGCGACGGTGACGGACGGGCCGTTTGTCGAAGCGAAGGAAATCGTCGGCGGCTACATCCTGATCCGGACGGACGATCTGCCGCAGGCAATCGAGATTGCGCGGGGATGTCCGGGTCTGGACTTTCAACTCTCGGTGGAGGTGCGGCCGGTGAAAACGCACGGATGAGGTGAAAGAAGATCGAATCGAGGAACCGCGCGGCGCACCGTCGCGGGCGATGGCTGAGGCGAAAGCGACATCGGACGTTTTCCACGTGATCGAGCATCTGTTCCGGCGGGAGTCGGGGCGGTTGGTGGCGATCCTGACGCGCCGTTTCGGCTACGCGAACGTGCACCTGGCGGAAGACGTGGTGCAGGATGCGCTGGTGAAGGCGATGCAGACGTGGCCGCTCACGGGTGTGCCGCGCAATCCGTCGGCGTGGTTGTTGGAGGCGGCGCGGAACCGCGCGCTCGATCAGGCGCGTCGCGCGGGACGCTGGCGGCGGCGGGAGCCGGTGCTGGCGCCGTTGATCGAGGAGTGTTTGCAGGCGGCGGTGGCGGAACCGGCGGCGCGGTTCGAGGATGAGATTCGCGACAGCCAGTTGAGGATGATGTTGGCGTGTTGTCATCCCGGGCTCGCGCGCGAGGCGCAGGTGGCGCTGGCGTTGCGCACGCTGTGCGGGTTTGGCGAACGCGAGATCGCGGCGGCGTTTCTGACGAGCGAGGCGGCGGTGCGGAAGCGGCTGGTGCGCGCGCGACGGTTTCTGCGCGAGCGGGAGGCGGACTTCGAGGTGGAGGATGCGACGGAACTGGCGTCGCGGCTCGAGGCGGTGCAGCAGGCGCTGTATTTGTTGTTCAATGAAGGTTACAAGGCGTCGTCGGGGGATGCGTTGTTGCGCGTGGAGCTGTGTGCAGAGGCGTTGCGGCTCGGCGAATTGTTGGTGCGGCACGCGGTCGGCGACCGGCCGTCGACGCATGCGCTGCTGGCGCTGATGTATTTCAACGCGGCGCGACTGCCGGCGCGGATGGGCGAGCGCGGCGAAGCGCTGCGTCTCGGCGAACAGGATCGCACGCGGTGGGATCGCGGGCAGATCGGCGCGGGCGTGCGGCATCTGGGGGCGTCGGCGCAGGGTGAGGAGGTGACCCGGTTTCATCTGGAGGCGGGGATTGCGGCGTGTCACGCGCTGGCGGCGAGCGAGGCGGCGACGGACTGGAAGGAGATACTGGCGCTGTATGATCAGTTGCTGGCGATCGATGGTTCGCCGGTGGTGGCGTTGAATCGCGCGGTGGCGGTGGGCAAGGTGCACGGGGCGGCGGCGGGGCTGGCGGCGCTCGACGCGATGCCGCGGCGCGGGCGACTGGACACGTATCATTTGCGGCATGCGGTGGAGGGGCAGCTTTGGCGCGAGGCGGGCGACGAGGTGCGGGCGGCGGAAGCGTTTCGGCGGGCGGAAGCGCTCGCGCCAATCGGGGCGGAGCGGGAGTGGCTCGCGCGGCGGGCGCGGGTGGAGGGATGACTCGTGAAGGCGCGGAGTTGGATTTCGCGTGGACGCGGGGCGGGGCGGGCGCAAGCGTGGCGGCGTGCTTGTCTTCAACACGCTGGCGCCGGTGTTTTTGCTGATTGCGATCGGCGCGGCGATGCAGCGTGCGC